>JAQICX010000127.1 GCA_027858345.1 Kiritimatiellia bacterium
TCATCATTTGACTATGATGATGCTTTACGTCTTTCAGATATTAAATATGCCAACAACGTTGAAGGCACATTTGACTATGATGCTGAAAGCCGGGTAGTTGGTTTTACATATAAAACCAACAACATTGCATTTATTGATCATACTATCATTAGAAATGAACAGGGTTTCAAGACTCATCAGCTAATTGATGCAGGACTAATTCCTCTATTCCCTGAAAACCAGAGAAAAATATCCACATACAACGATGTTGATCAATTGACTTCCGAGCAGATTCAAACCGATGCCGGTTGGCTTGATGCCGACTACACTTGGAATGCCAATGGTTGCCTCTCTTCGATTGAGAACGAACAGACTTATGAATATGATTACAACAATCGCCTTATAGAATCAATCAAAGGAGTAAATAGTGCTGAATACATCTATGATGCTTCAGGAGCCCGAGTTGCACGCATATTCACAGATGATACAACCAGCACCACCAACTTCTTTATCATCGATCATACCGATTCACTAAAACGTCCACTTGCTGAAACAGATGCCGAGGGCAATATTTTAAGATACTACATCTGGAATGGTTATATGCTTCTAGCTCACATAGATATTTCGGAAAATCAAAATCCAACCGTGACTTTCTATCATCAGGACGAACTAGGCAATACACTTGCTCTTACAGACTCCAATGGACAAGTAACCGATCAGTTTGCCTACATGCCATACGGCTCCACCAGACATCAAGTTTCACCCTTTACCCTTCACCCTTCACCCTTTTCTCGGCGCCCTTCACCATTCCTGTGGCTTGGAGGCTACGGTGTATTTTATGAACCAGAACTCGATATTCACCTCACAGTTCACCGAGCATACAGTGCAGACCTGCGACGCTTCATAAGTCCAGATCCATTAGGAATCGACTCATTCCCAAATCTCTACGCCTACGCCAACATGAATCCACTTTTCTTTATCGATCCGTGGGGATTGTGCGCGGATGGTGATCCGCTGGGGCGCGAGGATAGGTACGCCGAACGTAGTCAATATCTTCAAGATACCAGAGAATATATTAACCAGAGTTGGCCGAAAGGAACACATTGGTTTGCTGAATTGTTTCTAGATATGTTTGATATAGGAACTTCTACCTCACTTGAGGCTGAACGTTCTGGTCTTTCACCTGAGACATCATGGGTATTGGGTTCTGTGGAAGGTATTGCCTGGGGAGTGTCATTTGAGGCATTAGCAGATGCATCTATTTACACAAGTGTGGAGGTTGTAAGTAAACTGACTAAACTTGGTGACGATATGATACACGGTCGAGAATATAAAGTAGGAAAAGATGGTACACGAATAGCTCCCGGGGGTAATAGAACTGGACACCCGACGGGTGAACGACCACACTATCACAGGCGTGTTCGCGGAAAGGGTGGCAACGTAAAACGTGGTCAAGGTACAGATCGACATCGTCCTTGGGACACTAGTCCAGAAGACAAAACTTTTGGGGATAGATTTTAATGAAACCACCAATAATTATATATGAAGAAGGAAATATAGTGTTTTATGAATCAGTTGGGAGTGCAGAACTATGTATTGAAGCTATTGATGTGGACAATCATGTATATGTTGCATATGATAGTGAAGGATGTCTACTTAGACTCTCAACATTGCTAGAAACTGTTTTAATTCGAGACGGCGAGTCAGACTCCAATCATGCAGAGGAACTTCGGTCAAGACTTGTGTATTATTTTTCCAGAGATCCGAACGACAAGTCACTGGCTCTCGCTACCTTGCCAGAGCTTGTTGAACTAGGAATTCGCCATTTTGATTTAAAAATGGAATAGAGACGGTTCGTAGTCACATACATCTAGACAAAAGCAAGACTGTAATTCATTATGTCGTCTATCCAAAGATAGTGAAAACTATGGATTTTAAATTTAAGGAGTAAGCAAATGCAAATAAGATGTATAGAAAAATCATTAAACAAAATAGAAAATTCAGTTCTATCTGAGATTCAAAAATGGTTTAGTAAAGGATTTGAGGCTGTAAGCTTATCTTTAGGGAAAGTTTATGTTGTTTATGCTATCGAGGTTAGAAATAATCGAAATTGGTTTTTTATAGCAGATGATTCATTTCATTGCCTAGAATATCCTGTTGCTTATCCTGATTGTTTTTTTGAGGTAGTTGACAAACGAGTTTCTAAACTCTGGAATCAAAGTTCAAAAGTTGATTACGAAGCTTCTTCGTCAAAAAAAATAAGCATATATTCTTTTGAAGAATGGGATGCAAAAAATATTTTTTATGAAAATTTGGTTGATGGGGATATTAATGCAAAACTCATTTTTATGAGAATAAAAGAGTTTATGGATAGAGAGTTCCCTCATTTTGAATATGAGAATCAAGCAGAAATCTTAGATGATAAATGGATTCAGTGTCCGAGTTGTGAAGAAGCTTGGGAAGAGTTTTCAATAAAAGGAATGACTAAATGCCCAAAGTGTAAATTATTATTAATTAATCCATTATATTTGAAAGGAGAGTAGATTATGAATCTTTTCAACAAACTTAACGAACTTGTAAGTCTACTACAACGATATTTGTCAGGAGAGGTGTCTATCGAGGCATTGAATGAGTTTGTCTGGGAGGTTATTGACTTTTTCGACAAGTCTAATAGCAATGATTTGCCTAAGCAGTGTGAGTTTGAGCGTGAGTTTTGGTATGCAGTTTGGCAAATTCAGCACCTTGTCGGAGAAGAAGAAAAGCTTGTCAGAAAAGAGATAACAGAGATGCTAGGGTATCTTACAAATGAGAATACTATGCCAAAAGAATATGAGGGAAGAAGACCCTAGGAGTATATTACATTATCTCTAGCCTCTATGAATATGTGTTACGTGTTTCCTATCCATAGCACTGTCGAATTAAGGTTGTACGGAAAAGGTTGCACAATTATTGAAAACCTTGGAGATCCAAAATTCAAGGGAATGGAGAAGTGGAGTTATACAGAGAAATCTGCATTAGGATTGAAGTCTGAAGTTCACTATGTACGAGATCCTAAGACAGGAACTCTTATGGATTTTAAATTCAAACATAATGCTAAAATATATCGTTAACAGGAGTATCAACATGCGTGTGCAGTGCAAAATAAATTCATTAAGCTTAGTAGATAATAAATCTTTACTGAGGAGGTTGAAAAAAACTATTCATTTAGAAGGAGACATCTGTGGATTAGAAATCGGACATATTTATGATGTTCAGGCGATTGAATATCATAATGAGGAAGGACGTTTCTTTATACATACATTTGAGGAGGATGATTATCCACAGCCATATCCGATAGAATTCTTTAAAATCATTGAAGATACTATACCTTCTGGTTGGATAATAACGTTTGATACTTCCTCTGAACAGACAACTATTAAACGTATAACATTTAGTGAATGGGCAAATGATGATTATTTTTACGAAAAGCTTATTGATGATGATGAGGAATCTATTAACATTTATAAAAAGAATTTGTCAACGGTCTAAGTTTTGCGACTCAGACGGGGGATGTGAAAACATACTATAATACCAGAACAAAACGATCATTCAATGTACATACAGACCCAAATCATGGTGAACCGTATGTTGATATCCGTAGACGAGGAGAATATATTGACAAGAAGTATCCTTTAGAAGGAATAAAGTAATGACTAGATATATAAATATTAACGGAGCAGATATAGATAAGGACTTTCTAAACGAGAACATTGAGGATGCAAAAAGCTATAAATGGATTTTGGAACCAGTGCCTTTTGAAAATTCACACGTTCATTGCATTATTTGCGGTGTACCTATTGAATCAGGGTATAATGCACTAAAGTCAAACGGTGGCTGGTTATGTAATTATTGCTATGAGCATTTCATTAACAGGAAATAAAATGATAGTTGCAGATATACCTTTTGAATTTTTAAGACAGCATGCATTGATGTCTTGGCAAGATATTAAATTTGGATTGGATCATCAATTCATTAAACCTAAAGTTGCTATTGATAAAGCTATAGAGATGTTGAGTACGATTGAAAATAATGCTATAGAGGAAATTGAGTTGGCTGGATTATCAGAATCAGACTCTGTTACAAAGCTTGTGAATCAACTAGCAGCGAAGGAAGTGAACCAAAATGATTGTATTAAATCTAAATGGCTTTATTTATTATTGGAGTGGTTTTTTGTTAATAAATTATTTATTAATGATCCATTAGGGGGTGTAGAAAAAATATATGACGATTTTGATTATCCAGAAGAAATTACTGCATTTGTTCGATATATGCCAATGGTTGGAGAAGATTTGGGCTCTAAAGAGTTGAACGAAGCTAGACTCTATGAGTATTGGAACGTATATCTTGGAGATGCTCGAAAAAAGTTTAAACCTCATTAATAAATTGCAAAATAAAAGTAAAAAAAGATGAATGAATTGGAAAATAAAGCAAAAACAGTTAATTCGTATGATGATTTAAAAGATTTTTTATCAACGTATGTCAAAGATTTTCAAGAGAATGGTTCTGGATGGGAAAACTCTAATCTTGAAACATTTTTGGAGGGGCTTTCTTCTTGGACGGAAGATATGGATGGCTTTTATATGAATACTGGCAAGAAAATGTCTGATTTACCTGATTGGCAAATGGTGGCAGACATGTTAATGGGTGCAAGAATATAAGAATGATGAAATTAAATATAATATGGCAGTAAAACTGATGCAGAAAGAACAGTGGACAGAAGCGATAGAACTTTTCGTAGATATTTTAGCTGACAATCCTGGTTTTGAACACGGCTATGCGTGGTATGACCTTGCATGTTGCTATGAAGATGCTGGAGATGTTACAAAGGCCAAATCGTCCTATAAGTGTGCTCTTGAATATGATAAAGCTAATCCTATTTTTCTTGGTGGATTGGCATCGTTTTTGTATCTTTATGGTGATCCACAAGAGTCTTTGTCTATCTATAAAGAGTATTTTCAAGTGGTTGGAGAAGATTCTGAACGAGGAACTACTGTAAGTCCAGCCATTGAGGAGTTAAAACGACGAATTGACGGGTGAGGTTAAAACGTTTAGTAGCAATTACTTGATTGGTAAAGGGTATCTTGTCCTGATATAGGTTTATACTTTTAAAGAGGTGAAATACTGAGAATAATTGATTGAAAAACAAGTGCGATTTTGAAAGAATACAGTAATTCAATTTTGATGATAAATAAAAAGACCAAAGCAAAGAAAGAATATACAATAGATTTAAAACATAAAATATCTGACAAGGGCAGCTGATGAGCTAATCTTTACGCCAATATGAATCCACTATTCTTCATCGACCCATGGGGGTTGTGTGCGGATAGTGATTATTCTGCATTTAGACAGAGGCATTGGTATGACTCAGTTACGACTTATGCGTGGATCACAGGTCGCAATGTGGTTAATTACGTTGGAGCTCCATATGTTAACACATATCATGCAGCAGAGTCTTATTATGAGGATCCAACTCTAATTGGTGCATGTGAATTGGCTCAGGCATATTTGCCTGTAGTTATTGCGGCAGGTTTACAGGCACAGTTTAGCGGACTCACGCAAAAACAGATATTAAATGCCGAACGTGTTGGATCTGCATTAAAATCAGATGCTTCTCATAGAGCTGCCAGTTTTGTTGGTGAAAAAGCTTTGAGAAGAGGAAAAGTTTTTTCAATAAAGGGAGGAGATGGTGTTTCAAGAAAATTACTACAGACTCGTGGAGGTTTAAATGGTAAACATGGAATTTATGAATATATGTTAGATTCTTCTGGAAAAGTTACACATCAACGTTTTATTAAAGGTGGAACAATTAATGGAATTCCAAATCAGGTGGTGAAATGATAGTTGCAGATATACCTTTTGAATTTTTGAATCAGCATGCCTTGATGTCTTGGCATGATATACAATTTGGATTAGAGCATCAATTCATTAAACCTAAAGTTGCTATTGATAAAGCAATAGAGATGTTGAGTACGATTGAAAATAATTCTATAGAGGAAATTGAGTTGGCTGGATTATTAGAATCAGACTCTGTTACAAAACTTGTGAATCAACTAGCAGCGAAGGAGGTGAACCAAAATGATTGTATTAAATCTAAATGGCTTTATTTATTATTGGAGTGGTTTTTTGTTAATAAATTATTTATTAATGATCCATTAGGACTTGTAGAGAAAATATATGATGATTTTGATTATCCAGAAGAGATTACTGCATTTGTTAGATATATGCCAATGGTTGGAGAAGATTTAGGCACTAAAGAGTTGAACGAAGCTAGACTCTATGAGTATTGGAACGTATATCTTGAAGATGCTCGAAAAAAGTTTAAACCTCATTAATAAATTGCAAAATAAAAGTAAAAAAAGATGAATGAATTGGAAAATAAAGCAAAAACTGTTAATTCGTATGATGATTTAAAAGATTTTTTATCAACGTATGTCAAAGATTTTAAAGAAAATAGTATTGAGTGGGAAAACTCTAATCTTGAAACATTTCTGGAGGCTCTTTGTTCTTGGACTGAAGATATGGATGGTTTTTATATGAATACTGGCAAGAAAATGTCTGATTTACCTGATTGGCAAATGGTAGCAGATATTTTGATGGGTGCTAGAATATATGAGTAGGAATTATATCCTTGCAAATATACAACTGTGCTTTCTAGCTCTTTAATTTTGAAGGAAACACATCGAGTTAAACAATGGCAATAAGATTAGTAGTGATAATTAAAGTTAAGAGAGATTAATCAAATGCAAGCAAGATATATTGATGCAGGATTGGGATTGTCAAGATGAGCACTATTATTTCTTCACAGAGACTTAACGATGGACTTGAACGGCATTATGTTTTGCCTGTTGAAAGCGACTCAACATTTGTTGAGTTACTTGAGTTTGTCTGTTCAGAATATGACTTTTTAGAAACAAAGAGAGTTGAATATCCAGACGATACTGTTGTTGTTAATCTTGAATCGAATACAGGAACATTAACATTTGTTTTAGACGATATGACAGGAGCCAGTTTTTATGGTACTAGAAAAGGCGACGAATTGTTAGCAAGGCAGGTCGCTAATGGAATTGAAGAACGCATTTTAGAGGTAAGTAGTAGGAACAGGAACAATTGATGTTCGCTCCACGGTAGAAGGTATCAGAAGTGGAAAACTGATAACATATTGGGATTAAATAGTATGAATATAGCATTAGACAGAGCCTTACAGCAAAACAGACAATTTGATTCACTTAGCAGAGTCGTCAGAGAATCCACACTGCTGTCAAATAAAAGCTTCGTGTATGACCAACTTTCCAATCTGACTGCAACAACAAATCAAGCAGGTCGGGTATGGAGCACTTACTATGATGCATTAAGCCGCCCAATTGTTCAAACTCGCCCATCCGGTGCTTACGAAGAAACCGCTTACAGTTCGGCAGGACATCGTCTTGGATTTTCAAATGCCAAAGGCAAAGAGACACTCTTCGATGTTGATAAAATGGGGCGTGTAACCAAAATCACGAATCCGCTCAACAACGAAACTGCATTCAGCTATGATTCAAATGGAAATGTAGTAGCCAAAA
The DNA here is from genome assembly GCA_027858345.1 of Kiritimatiellia bacterium. Lineage (GTDB taxonomy): Bacteria > Verrucomicrobiota > Kiritimatiellia > JAQICX01 > JAQICX01 > JAQICX01. The sequence goes on from JAQICX010000127.1 coordinate 7,578, forward strand.
CAAATGCCTTGGAAGAAGTTACTTCTTACTATTATGATAGCATGAACCGTGTAACTAATATAGTGCACCAGAGTAAACAAAAAGCCAGCTTTGAATATAATTTGGCAGGCGAATTAACTGCAGAAAAAGCAGAAAATACAGAGAGTCAGTTTGCCTATGATTCCATGGGGGAAATAATCCAATCTTCCAACTCTGTTTTCTCAGTGCCCTCTGTGGTTAATTATTCTTACAACCTTAATGGAAACCGAACTGGCTTGACTCTAGGCGATCTGACGGTCAATTATACCTACAATGCCGAAAACTTGACAACAAACATCACTTTCACAATTCCATCAACAAATTCAACACCTATGATTTACTCATCATCATTCGACTATGATGATGCTTTACGTCTCTCAGATATTAAATATGCCAACAACGTTGAAGGCACATTTGCCTATGATGCTGAAAATCGAGTAGTTGGTTTTACATACAAAACAAATTCTATTGCATTTATTGATCACACTATCATTAGAAATGAACAGGGGTTCAAAACACATCAACTAATTGATGCGGGACTAATTCCACTATTCCCTGAAAACCAGAGAAAAATATCAACCTACAACGATGTTGATCAACTAACTTCCGAACAGATTCAAACCGATACTGGTTGGACTGATACCGACTATACTTGGAATGCCAATGGATGCCTAACCAAGCTGAGCTTGGATCCAATTTTGACAAACAATAATATAAGCTTAGATTACGACTATAATAATCGCCTTGTAGGGTCAACTAAAAATACAGATAGTGCTGAATACATCTATGATGCTTCAGGAGCAAGAGTTGCACGCATATTCACAGATGATACAACAAGCACCACAAACTTCTTTATCATTGATCATACAGACTCTTTAAAACGTCCACTTGCAGAAACTGATGTTTCCGGCAATATTTTAAGATACTACATTTGGAACGGCTTTATGCTTCTAGCTCACATAGATATTTCGGAAAATCAAAATCCAACTGTGGTTTTCTACCATCAGGACGAACTAGGCAACACACTTGCTCTTACAGATTCCGATGGACAAATAACCGATCAGTTTGCCTACATGCCATACGGTTCCACCAGACATCAACCAACTGCTCTTTCAACTTTCACCCTTCGCCCTTCACCATTCCTGTGGCTTGGCGGCTACGGAGTGTTCTATGAACCAGAACTCGACATTCATCTCACAGTCCACCGTGCATACAGTGCAGATCTGCGACGCTTCATAAGTCCAGATCCATTAGGAATCGACTCATTCCCAAATCTCTACGCCTACGCCAACATGAACCCGCTCGCTTTCATCGACCCCTGGGGGTTGTGTGCGGAGGGTAATTATTCTGCTTTTGTTTCTGGAGGTGAGTATGCTTTTCCTAGTTTGCAGAATTGGTTTCCGGAAACATATGATTTTATTGCTGAGCCAGGTCGCAATTTTAACCAAAATATAATTAATATAAGAAATCAATATATTGTTGGTCCAATGAATAATTTCTTTGGTGTTACTGACGAAGACCTGAAGAGCAGCGAGGCTTTTGGAGATATCCTAATATCTGGTATGAGCCTTGCCATGATGACTCAGACGGGAGTTGTGAAACCTAGTATATCAAAAATAAAACCAGCCTTAAGAAAAGCTCATAAGATTACAGGTAAATTGCCCAAAGGTACAAAGTCAAGATTAGGTGGAATTCAAAGAGGAACATCCACGAAAGGATATAGGTTTGATCCACCTCATTCTAGTGCATCTGCTGGTTCTCCTGATGCGTCATATCACATAAATGTTTGGGATTATACAAAATTAAAAAGAAAAGCTGGGGGGCTCAAAATAAGCATACCCATTGAATAAAATACAGGAAAATAATATGGATAAAGATAAAATAAAAATATTTAATAATGAGAATGCAGGGAAGATATTTCCTAAATTAGTCTCTATTTCAAATGAAAAAAGAATCTCTCTTTTAAGTAATATTGCAAACTGGTTAGAAAGCTCAAAAGAGGAGAATGCTTTTGAGGTGCTAAAACTATTAACAGAAAATGAATTAGTAGTAGAAGGGTGGAATGCAGACAATAGTATTTTTAACTTACATAATCTGGTGAATTATTTAAGTATAATACCTAATAATAGAGTTTATATAAACTGGAACCTATTTGATGATGTTGATTTGGTAGAGTTTACTGATTTATGTAAGCACTTCATATATTTTTGGTATCCAGGGGCCGATGATATTGATATTTTTGATGAGACATTGAAATGGATTGTTAGCATTGATCACAACGGATATATAAGCTATATAAAGAAATAGTATTGCGGTTCACGCTGTAATCCTCTTTCGCGGCAAGCTGGCTAAGGCGATCGGTGGAACGGTGGAAGTTGTGACATAGGATCTATCGTTGGTGAAGGCTTAATAACTGTTTTGACAATAGGTGTAGGTTATGCAGATGATGTAGGAACCATTGGGAAAATTGGTAACACAACCAGCAAAATTGATGCCGCTTTGCCTGATGAAGTTGGAAGTTTCTTGAATAACTCTTGGTCTAAAGGAACATTTGCAAATAAAACTCAAAGTGTTAAATATCACTTAAACAAACACGGAAAATCAAGATTTTTTGAAGCATCAACAAAATTATTGCCAGCTATATATCGTTCATAATCAATGAGTTCCATTTCTATATCCTTAAATATAGTTTTATGCGAACGTTCGCATAACCCCTTGTATAAGACATATTACGAATCATTTTGCCCCAAAATTGCACTTTTTTCATATTGGACTTCCGTATATTACGAACGTTCGCATAACATCGATATTTAGACATATTACGAATCTCGTCAACTTTTTTGTTTATTTTTATCCTTAGTTTTTCGGTTGGAGATAAAAACATGCTTTTGAACCAATATAATTAGCAAAAAGCACTTTGTTTTATCACCCACTCCATGCGTCGCTCTGCGAGCTATGCAGGACACAGTGGGTGATGAAGTTGAAAAAAACATTTTAAAGGCGGGGTGAAGCACCCCGACCCTACAAACTACTTGCAAATCAACAGTTTAACTTTGGTTTCAGTATTAGCACCTGTAGGGTCGGGGTCCGTGACCCCGCCGAAAAGGGCATTCAACCGAAAAATCAAGG
>JAQICX010000150.1 GCA_027858345.1 Kiritimatiellia bacterium
AAAAACTCCTCCCCGGCTGGCTTTGCTAGTCCCGCAAGGCGGGAGGAGGTGGCTCGCGAAGCGAGACGGAGGGGTGTTTATTCATTATTGGATGTTGGACGTTCGATGTTGGACGTTCTCACCTATAATAAATACCTGCGGAGCTATTCCAGCCTTAACCTTAATCTTAACCTTAATCTGCTGGCTCCGCCAGCTTTGGTTGCGGCTATGCCGCCCTAAGTCCATCCGTGGCTGATTTTCTTCTTTTCTTAATTAGTTAGATTCGTATGATTCGTGGTTAAAAATTATTCTCTATGTTTTGAATAAATTAGTTAAAAAACTGATTTAAGTATTGCATATTTATCTGAATTTTAAGAAAATCCCGACTTAATACATAACAAAAGGATTTTGACAATACTATGAAATATGACAAAGATTTGAGAGACAACCGCATGGAGTGGTTTAAAAATGACCGCTTTGGAATGTTTATCCACTGGGGGCTTTATGCAATACCAGCAAGAGGTGAATGGGTACGTTTTACACAAAAGGGCAACATACTCTATGCACACATAATGGAACAGGTGCTGGGACATATATGCATGCCCGACCTTAGAGATGTTCTTTCGAGAGGTTGGAAAGTTGCAGATGGTGCCGAGGTTATCCTAACCGAATTCTGGAATGCAGAGGTTGCATCATTTGATGAACCAACAGACATATTCTTTAATTTTGCTCAACCGGTTTCGGGAACATACAAGCTACCTGACGAAATTGATACAGTCGTAGCATTTGAACTACAAAAATAGAGAGTAACAATGAACATAGTATACATACACAGCCATGACACCGGCAGATACATCCAACCTTACGGATACGCAATCCCAACACCAAATTTTCAGAAATTTGCTGAAGAAGGAGTACTTTTCAGACAAGCCTTCTGCGTGGGACCTACATGCTCTGCGAGCCGCGCGGCTCTCTTAACAGGACAATGTCCACATTCAGCCGGCATGTTCGGACTTGCGCATAGAACATGGGAATTGAATGATTATAATCAACACATAATACACACTTTGAAAAAAGTAGGATATGAATCAACTTTAATTGGGTTTCAACATGTTGTTGACTGGCAGGATTATGCAAAAATCGGCTATGACAATGTTATAAGAGATGGGCGAGAAAGAGCACCAGATATTGCAAATTCAGCAGTTGAATTTCTTTCTGAAAAACATGAAAAACCATTTTTTTTATCAGTGGGTATGACGCACACACATCGTTTTGGGAAGTTATTCAACGACGGCGACAAACCTATAGGTGATTCTCGCTATTGCCGCCCACCAGCTCCCCTACCTGATACTCCAGAAATGCGAACAGATATGGCTGACTTCATTGAGTCCGCAAAAACATATGATGCAAATTTTGGTATAGTAATGGATGCTATAAAAGAAAATGGTCTTGAAGATAATACACTTGTTATATCAACAACAGACCATGGTATTGCATTCCCAAACATGAAATGCACTCTATACGATCACGGTACAGGTGTCATGCTTATGATGCGAGGACCCAAAGGCAGTGGATTTGAAAACGGCAAGGTATACGATTCATTAGTCACACACATGGATATCTTCCCTACTATATGTGAAATGCTGAACATTGAAAAGCCGGATTGGTTGCAAGGTACAAGCCTACTTCCGCTGGTACAGGATAAAACTGAAAAACTTCATGATGAAATATTCGGAGAAATAAACTATCATGGAGGAAACAAGTTTGTCTTCAGATCAGTAAGAACTAAAAGATATAAATACATTGTCCACTATAGTGGTGATGAAAAAAACACAAACACTCATTGCTGTGATTCCAGTCTATCAAAAGATATATGGAATGAGTATGGTTGGAACGAAAAAGAAACACCAAGAGAGCAATTGTTCGACTTGATTTTTGATCCAAATGAAACAAACAATCTTGCTCAAAGTACGGAACTGCAAGAGGTAAAGAACGATTTGAAAAGTCGCCTAGAAAAATGGATGACAGAAACAAATGATCCACTAATAACAGTCGGCGACATCCCTAAACCAAAAATTTTATAAATATTAAGAATATTAAATTTAGAATCTAACACATTAAAAGAATCATAATGAAAAAAAACATACTATTTATTTTTCCTGATCAACTGGGAGCACGCTGGTTGCCGACATACGGCAATCCTGTAATTAAAACGCCTAACATCGAAAAGCTCGAAGAAACTAGTGTAGTCTTTGATAATGCATACACAAACATACCACTTTGCACTCCTTATAGAGCATGCCTGTTTACCGGCAAGCATCCAAGTGAAAATGGAGTATACAAAAATGGAATGTGTCTTCCCGAGAACACAACAACACTTGCAGACCATCTAAACGACAATGGTTATGACACACACTACATTGGCAAATGGCACCTGAGTGGCGACCCTCAGGCAAACCGCTGGGTTCCACACGACCAGCGTGGAGGATTTAAAAATTTCATTGGGTGGGAAAGCCACCATGTGGACCACTATAAAGGGTTAATTTGGAAAGATGATCCAGACACTCCAATAGAGTTGAAAGGACATGAAACTGATGGACTTACGGATATTGTATGTGAAGAACTTGATAAACTGAAAGAGAATGACAAACCATTCTTTATGACTGTTGCATATCAAGCTCCACATCCCCCATCAACTCCACCAGCAGAATTCTATGACATGTATAATTCAGATGTTCTTGACTATCCAATATCAACAGATAAAAATGCCTGGTATAACATGCCTGGATGGAATGCAGACTATAGTGTAGAAGAATTCAGAAAAAAATACTTTGGAGAAATCTCACACTTTGATGCTGCATTTGGAAGAATTATTCAATCACTAAAAGAAAATGATTTATATGATAATACAATAATAATATTTACTTCTGACCACGGCGAAATGGCTGGTTCACATGAACTATTCAGTAAGAAAGTTATGTATGAAGAATCAATTAAGGTTCCCTTAATGATTAGAATTCCTGACAATGAAAATTGTGGAAGACGCAAAACACTCGTATCTACAGTGGATATATTCTCAACAATACTTGATATGGCTGATATAGAGCAAACTGATGATATTTCCGGACAATCATTCTCAAAATCAATAAGCAGCAATATTGATGATCTTAATAGAGCTGTCTTTTCAGAAAATAACTGCGAAAACAAACTGCTTGACTGCATTATTTATAAAAATTTCAAATTGGTCACAAAACGTGATAAGAATGATATATATCAATTCTTCAATCTAGAAAAGGATCCATTTGAAATGAAAAATCTTGCTGATGAAGTAAGCGTCCTTTGAAGACCCTTCTTAATTTTGCAAGTTAAAGATGAAAAATCAGCTCGCTATTTTTTGTTGTTCTCGTTCAGCCAACCATCTGGATGGTGTCAGTTGTTCTACATT
>JAQICX010000205.1 GCA_027858345.1 Kiritimatiellia bacterium
AATTTCAAAAGAAAGAAATCAATTTTCAATCAATATATTATAAAAAAATGGTGAAAAAGTCAATATATTGGGGTTCAAGCATGGCAAAAATCGTATTTTTGTTTATTAGGGGAGGGAAAGTGAGAAAATTGAGGCGGAGGTGGTTTTTGGAGATGCGATGAATTGACGCACGACTCATGACGCATGACTCATGGTTTGGTTGAGGGGAGCGGCGAAAGAGAATGTGCTGGCGTTGCCAGCAGGTTAAGGTTGAGGTTAAGGTGCTGACATGCTGTCAGCTGAATTAAGGAATGGCGAAGCCATTGTTTGTTTTTCAGGGTGGGCGTTGCCGCCGATCATGGTTCCACGGGGGCAAGCCCCGAGGTGACCTTGAAAGCTAAAACGTCGACTTTATCCTGCATAGCGAAGCGAAGCATGGAACTTTCAATGATGAAGGATTCGAAAGTACCCCTTCAGCCTCCGCTGTGCCAGACTACGGCGCGACAAGTGGGAAGGATGTGGTGACGATGTCACCGAAAAAGAAAATGGTACGCCCAAGGGGAGTCGAACCCCTCTTACAAGGATGAAAACCTTGGGTCCTAGCCGATAAACGATGGGCGCACAAAAGTCACTACTTTTTCAATATTAAAAATGGTACGCCCAAGGGGAGTCGAACCCCTCTTACAAGGATGAAAACCTTGGGTCCTAGCCGATAAACGATGGGCGCATATCAAAAAAGTGGTCGAAGTATAACAAAATATGAAATTCTTGCAATAAAAAAGTTCATTTATTACTTCATTTTTTTGGATTATCCATTTAGGGATCTGAGGAATCGCAACGTTACTGGTGAAGAATGTGGTTTAGAGACGCGATAAATCGACGTCTGTACAGCTTGAATGCAACAGAGTTGCTGTTTAATGAGGCTCTCGCTGCAGCGAGAAAGAAACCTAGTGCGGTGGGAGGCTGGCGTTGCCAGCAGGTTAAGATTAAGGTTAAGGTTGAGGGTTAAGAGCCGAGCTGGAGCTCAGCGTTCCCAGGGGGAGTTGCGGGGGAATGAGGAATTTGCAAGAAAGAAGTAGGAATGAGGCGAAGTCTCAAGGAAGGCTCACTTCGTGAGCAGGAATAGCTGGCTTTCAACGATGAATGATTAAGAAATGGGAAAGATGGGAAGAATGGGAAAGATGTGGTGACTACGTCACCGAAAAAGGAATGTTGCGGGAGGAATGCTTTGGGAGAGACGCGATAAATCGGGTCTGTACATGAACCCCCCTCAGTCGAGCAAGCTCGACAGCTCCTCCCGCTTTGCGGGACTAGCGAGCTAGCCGGGGAGCAGTTTTGGCGGACGAGGGCTGGCGTTGCCAGCAGGTTAAGGTTAAGGTTGAGGTTGAGGGCCGAGCTGGAGCTCAGCGTTCCAGGGAGGAGTGGCGGGGGAATGAGGGTTTAAGACGGGATGAATTGGCGTCTGTACGGATGATTTAGCATTGTTTTAGATTTGGGGAGCAAGGACGACACGAAAGCCGATGGCATTTTGTTTAGCTTCTTTATAGAAGCCTTGTCTTTCAAGAGGTTTAAGGGCTTTGTTTGTGAAATCCCAACTTCCACCTTTGACCACTTTTTTATTAGTACTAATTGTGCAGACGCGGTTAGTTGTAACTGCTGGTGCGGATGAGATATACTTTGGATCGTATGAATCGAGGCACCACTCCCAGACGTTACCATACATGTCGTACAAGCCAAATTCATTTGGTTTAAGTTGACATACTTTATGCGATGATGCACTGCTGTTTTTACTATACCAGGCAATCTGAACAAGAGCTTCCTCTGTGTTCATAAGATCGCCTTCATACATTGCACAATATGTCCATTCTGCCTCTGTCGGCAATCTGAAAATATAGTTATCAGGGCGTTTATCTTCTGAAATTTTATTGAGCCATTCACAGAATTGGATTGCCATATTCCAATCCAAACAAAACATTGGTTGGTCATTAAATTTTGAGTACTTATTTTTTGACAGTTCCAGTTTGCCTTTTTTATTTTTCACAAATGGTCCATAAATTGATATTTCCACCCCATCTGGAAATATATTATTGGCATTGATGAATTGAAGGAACATTTCAAGAGTTGTTTCTGATTTTGCACACCAAAAGTTATCCTTCAAGACAATTGTATAATCTGAAGGTTCGCTATCATCATTTCTGTAAAGTTGCAATGTGGATTTCCCTGCCCTAATGGGATTCATACACATCATTACATTAGTTGACAACATCACTTCAAATGGTTTACCCGGGATTACTGCAAGTTCTGAATTCAACTCCATCTTCTTTAGTTTAGGTAAAGAGGGACAATTTTTCAGAAGCTCCTTCTGTTTTTTCTTTTCTTGTTTTACAAGTTCCTGTTTATGTTTAACAGCATCATTTATTGCAGTCTGAAAAGTTGATAATGATTTTTTGCAAGATGAAATGGCTGTTTCAAAGTCATTTTGTTCTTCAGCTTTTTCCATACTTTTTATATCGTCACTAAGCTCCTGCCATTGAGTTGGAGCATTTGCTTTAATAAAGTTGAAAAGCTCGTCCTTATTTTTCACATCAGCCACTTGAAACGAATCTTTAATAGATTTATTAAACTGATTCTGAATTAGTTCAAACGCTTCTTGTTTCACAAAAAAACTTTGTGCTTCGCTCATTTTAGAGATGCCTGCAATATAGTCGGCTTCTGCTGAATCAAATTTTGCCAATTGAAAAGCAAGTTCAGCTCTTTTAATATAATCTAAACCTTCCTGATAGGACCTGTTTTCTTGTGTTTTATCTTTGTAGCTTGCCTCTATATCAATATTTAATCGTAGTGCAGCACGGCGATGCTTTAAAACAGCTTGTCGTTTCACTTCTAAGCTTTGCAATTGATCACATTTCTCAATAACGTCCCGATATTCGCGCATTGCCAAGTCATAATCTTTTGAGAAGTGATAATCTTGAGCAGCCTCAAGTTGGTCTTCAATATTCCTTATCACCGAATTATAATATGGGATTACACCTTTCAATGAAGCTGCATTTGTATACATACCTATACTTTTTTGTGCAACCGGCTGCAATTCAAGTTCTTGAATCTGCTTTTCAGCATTTTGAATTTTGGAGAAGGCAAAATCATTTGTCTGCTCCGTTTCAAGAAGTTTATTCGATAGTTTAATTACGGCATAATAATCTGCATTACTCTCTGCATCTTCAATCTGATTGATTAGAGAATTCAGCTGCTCTATCCTCTGCTGCTCCTGTTCAATCTCTATTTTTTTTCGTTCGTTTGAAATTTGAGCTGTTCTAACGAAGACCGCGATCGCGCCAATTAGGGTTATTGCTATTATTATGTTTACAGTTGTTTTCATTTATAGTTAGTGTTTTTTTAAGACGCGATAAATCGACGTCTGTACAGTTTAATAGCCTACAATCTGAAAGGTTGTGCTACTTTAAGAGCAACTTCGTTGCTGGTTAATAATGCTGGACTACTGGACTTCAGGACAGCAGGACTACGTTTAAGAGCAACGTTGTTGCTGGGTTAATAGGCTCTCGCTGTAGCGAGAAAGAACCCGCTCCGTTTAGGCGAAGCGGGATTGCTAATTAATTTAAAATCTCATGTTGATTATGGGCATGAATGGCAATGGATTCTCTTTAATGATGTTAACCAGGCCAATCTGAACGCCTCTCATTGACGAACAAGTATTTACAATTCCAAGCTGCAGACCCGTACAAGTTGGGGCATAGTTATAAAATCCAGCCTGGCAGCCTGTAAATTCTGTTCCACACAAATTAAACACGCCCCACTGCATACCACTGTAGGAACGAACCAGATTAAAGAGTCCAACTTGAAGGCCTTGTCCTTCGGTTTCAACAATACTCATAAGGTTTACCTGCAGAGCATTCACATTTTTACCTTTAGAGATGATACCAATATCAAGTCCATTGATATCGTAGTTGTAGCCATAAACAAGGTTTAATTTCAGACCTGTAATACTTTTTTCCTTTGGAATCAATTGAATGTCTTCAACAATTGAAAACTGAAACGGTCTTATTGCACCGGAACGATTCAAAATTTCGACATCATCATCAAGCGGCACATTACTTTCCAGAACATCTTTTGCACATGCCACAGAAGTCATTACAGCCAGTGCAGCTAATATATTAAATATTTTTTTCATATTTTTCTTCCCCTACATACCAAACATACTTTTTGTTTTTAGTTTTCTCAACTCTTTTTCATCAGACCATTCAAGAATGCCAGTTTCAAGATTTTTCAAAGACATTGTAAATTTGTAATATACATCGGTCTGACGCCCAGCGGACTGAGTGATTTGCGACAAATTAGATGTCAATATATACTCTGCGCCAATCTGTTTGCCAAATTTTTGAGCTGTTTTAGGATCGACAAGGCCACTGTCGTTTTGAATTTTCAATTCTTCAACAGCTGCATCATCAGTTGTTCTATCGATGAATCGGAATTTACCGGATCGAATCAGCTTTGTTCTGATTGAGTCTGTAATTGATTCAGTATCAATATGCTGATCTGTTTTATTTTTCACGGTTGAAACAGTTATTACAGGTCTTCTTTGTGAGGTTACTGCAACCATTGGAGGAAAAACTAACATAGAATCTACCATTGTGTTGGCAACTTGCTGCAAGTCAGATGCACCAAAACTTGTTTCAAGATTTCTAGTTGAGGCCGGGTCATCATATTTAATTGTTGAACTGCAACCAACCATCATACTACCAACCACTGCCACCATTGCCAAAGATAAACTTATCTTTCTCATTTCTATTACTCCTATACTACGTTTATTAATTTTCTGCTATTAAAAGTCTATAATTTGTTGCAGCTGAAGAAGTTGATACTCCAGCCAGATTTGCTCTTGCGCTTCCGTAAATAACGATTGGTTTCCACGGTGATGATTCAAGCTGAATGCCGTCAGCATCCATCCATTCATATTTGTATTGAATGTTTTGAGTTTCTTTGTACTTTGACTTCACAACAGTTTGAACCTGATAGATACCATTATCTTTTTTTGCTGTATTTACGCTGAGAACCTCAAGGCTTTTACCAATCACACTGCTATCAAAAACAACATTTGCTTTTTCAGCAGAGCCTTCAATTTGTGTTACATTCATTCTAGGAGTTGACCTGCAACCCAAGAAGGATAATGCAACTAATAAAATCAACAAACCATATTTCATAATATTATCTCCATTTTTATTCGTTTTACGTTTTTCCCGAGCCCACGGGACTCGGCTACAGGGGTTGGTTATCCAACCGACCTTAAAACTGCAAAATACAATGTGACGCACGACTCATGACGCATGGTTTTGGGCGAGGCAGGCCTAGCCCCTACATGTTATAAATCAATGTGACACACGACTCATGGTTTTTGGGCGAGATGCGTCTCGCCCCTACTGTCGTGTTACCAAGGTTTTTCGCTTGAGCCTGGAGTAAGTTTTTCAGTTTTTTCTTCGGCCGGGTTTGTACCGAATGTAGATTCTGCACGTCCCTTTTGAGACTGTTCAACAGACTGCGGCACATCTACAACTCTGACGATGCAACCTTTAGCAACGCCTAAGTTTTCTCCCTCGAGAGTCACATATGACTGTTTTAAGCTGGAACGTGTAATGAGACCCTGTCCTACTTCAACTTCATTGTTAAATATTGCACCAGTGTCTTCGTCTTCAATTTCTTCAACTGCATAAATTTTGACTTTAAGACCTTTTGTCAATTCTCCACTTTCGCCACGATTAACCATTGCCTGTCCAGAGGTGACCGCCAAAATTTTGGGTGGTCTAACCATATTTACAAGTCCCCAAGCAGATGCATCGGAAAGTTTTTTTGCCAGATCAGCAATCAGCATATCCACCGAAATTTCGGTTCCCGTTTTAGATAGGTCATAATTTTGTGTTGCAGTTTTTGTTATTGATATGATATCGGCAAGAGCTTCACCAGTAGAGACATCAACAATCTTTGTCTGTAGATTTGCGCTTATGATAACAGAACTTGACTGTCTATCAATTGCATTATATTTTTGAACAGCCTTTTTCAATTGATAAGCAGTAATCTTGGGGAAAAGGGCAAATTTTGCACCAGTTGTATTAAACTGTTTAAGAGTTGTTTCACTGCCAACCAATCCCGATTCACTAAAATCAGTTTCGAGACCAAGTTCTTTCATACGTTCTCTTTCAACAATCTGGAAGATACGCGTTGAGCTCAATGATGATTCAATTTGAGGAGTAATATTATCAACCAATCTATTAAGTTCTTTATCTGTTTTATCAGACTTACTGGTTGTGATCAAAGATTCAGAAACTTTCGTGTCTGCAACAAATATTGAATCTTTCTTTCCTTTTGACAAGGTCTGCTCTGCAAACACAAAATTTGCAACGGCAATCAACAACGCGAATATATAAATTTTCTTTTGCATAATCAATCTCCCTACTTTTCGATCACATTATTATTAATGACAGCTTTACCATCACGATCTCTATCAATATAAATAGTATCAGGAGGTGCACCCTCAATTTTTTCGTAACTACTGGAATCCCGTTCTTTCTGACCTTCTGCAATTTTTTCACGACTGTCGGCATCTTTCTTGCCGGCATATGCAGCTGTATCGACCATTTTTTCCTTACTTTCAATATCAGAGATTCTCTCTTTTTCATCCAGTGCCAGATCGACTTCTTTACGGTCGGCATCAATTCCCTGATCACTTTTAACCATTGCAACATTTAGAATCTGCTGAGGAAAAACATTAATTTTACGTTCCCATGTTACATAGCGGGGTTTAGTAACTCTTATTTGATGTATACCAGGTTTAACCTTGAATTTGCCAGGCGTTGAACCCAAGACAGCTCCATCAAGTTCAATGACAGCACCAGGTATATCACTGACAACAGAAAACTCAACATTATCTGTTTTAGGTAAAGGCTTCTTCATTTTCTTTAATTCAGCAAGTATATTCTCTGTAATTTTCACACTGGCTTCGTCAATCATTGAGTCCATCATGTCTCCGAGATCCTGCTGCAAATTTTCGCTTTGAGAATATGATTTTTTGACAATAACCGTGTCACCATATACAGAGCCACCGTCATTAACGGCATCCGCAAGTTTGATGGACACTCTTAATACATTCTCGATCACATCCTTTTCAACCCCGTATCCCTTAAAACTCTTCTTATTCTGATTATAGGATGTCAATGTGGAAACAATAAAGTAGTCGCAGTTAAGCATCTGACTTAGTCTTAGGATTGAAGTGTCATCAAGAATGTCATATTCTTCAGAAGCATTTCCTCTGATTTGTTTATCAAACTTAATAACTTGTTCTAATAACTCTTTGTCATCTTTGGATGCTTTTTTGTCTTTTTTCAAATCATTGATAGCAACAACAACATCATTCTTATCAACAATGTTGAAACCTTCACTACTCATTCGAGATACTAATAAACTATTAAGTACATCGGCCTTATCGTTATACTTTTCATCAAGCAAACTTTTCACAAAGATGGAAGCACTTACATTATCCGTAACAGCAAAAACAGCTGATAACGGCAGAAAGACTGCAAGCAAAACAACTCCAATTTTCATATTAGACTCCTCTACAATTTAAATTTGTTTCATGTTACACCTCAAGGCAAACTTTTTCAAGAAAAATCTTATTGTTTTTGAGAGTTTCCTCAATTTTTAGGTTAAAACACTTTATGAGAACGAGGATCCCGCAAGGCGGGACTCCCAAACTTGCAAATCAATATTATCTTGGAAAAATGGGAGCCCACCCCTCTGTTCTCGTTCCTCGAACACCTCCTCCCGCAGAGCGGGACTATCCCGCAAGGCGTGGATAGCCGGGGAGGAGCTAAACGTCCTCATCGTCATTAAAAATTATTTTTCAAATTTATCACCAAAAAACGAGAAAAATAAGATTTATTCCTTGATTTTATTGACTCAAATGCATGTCCTCGTCCGCAATCGAAAAACTAATGAGAGAGTTTCCTCAATTTTTTATGTTGTTTTTTTTCTTTTGAGTTTGGAAAGCCATTTGGTTATTCAGTTAGACGGTTAGAATGTTAGAGGGTTAGAAAGGGCACTGCCGTGGGCAGGAATAACTGGCGATGCTAAGGTTAAGATTAAGATTAAGGTTAAGGGCCGAGCTGGAGCTCAGCGTTCCCGGGAGGGGTGGCGCAGGAATGTGGGTTTGAGACGCGGTAAATCGACGCAGGACTCATGGTTTTGTTTGGAGCGGCGAAAGGGAATGTGCTGGCGTTGCCAGCAGGTTAAGGTTAAGGTTGAGGTTGAGGTTGAGGTGCTGACATGCTGTCAGCTGAATTAAGGAATGGCGAAGCCATTGTTTGTTTTTTAGGGTGGGCGTTGCCGCCGATCATGGTTCCACGGGGGCAAGCCCCGAGGTGACCTTGAAAGCTAGAACGTCGACTTTATCCTGCATAGCGAAGCGAAGCATGGAACTTTCAATGATGAACAAGGAATTTGCAAGGAGGAAGGAAAAGTACCCCTCCGTCCTCGTTCCTCGGACACCTCCCCTAAAAGCGGGAGGAGTTTTGGCGAACTGACGGTGAGAGGCTGGCGGTGCCAAGGTTAAGGTTAAGGTTAAGAAATGGGAAAGATGGGAAAGATGGGAAGGATCCGCCTCCGCTGTGCCAGACTACGGCGCGACAAGTGGGAAAGATGTGGTGACGATGTCACCGAAAAAGTAATAAGTGGGAGGTGAGAAGTGGGGTTTGGAGACGCGGTAAATCGACGCAGGACTCATGGTTTTGTTATGGAAGCGGGAAAAGGAAATTTTTTGTTTGTTTTGAGTCTCAAAATTTACTATATTACATCAAATAATAAATAAAGGAATTTTATGGAACTTACAGACATACAAAAAGAAAAAGTAAAGCAATGGGTAGAAAAAGGAATGTCTTTATCTGACATTCAGAAAGAGATTGCTTCTGAATTTGGAATTAAATTAACATTTATGGATGTTCGCTTTTTGGTTATTGACCTTGAAGTTGAGATAAAGGATGGCAAAAGCAAACGTCCTGTTGAAAAGGTTGAACCACCTGTTACACCTCCACCAGCAGCTGTTCCATCTTATAAGGAGCAGCCAGCAGGTCCATACGCAAGTGCAGCGACACCACCACCTCCTCCTGCTATGGCAAATGTGTCGGTTACACTCGACACCATTATCACTCCGGGATACCTAGTCAGCGGAACAGTCACATTCAGCGACGGAATTTCCGCAACCTGGGGATTGGATCAAACAGGTAGACTGGCTCTTGACGCAGGACAGCCTGGTTACAAACCAACTCAAGAAGATGTACAGGTTTTCCAAGAAGAGTTACGCAAACTTGTGGAACAAAAGGGACTGTAAAATGAAGATTGGATTTATTGGCGGCGGGAAAATGGCAGAGGCCATTATTGTATCTCTATTAAAAGAAAATATAACAGAACCTGAAAATATTATTGTTTCAGATATTTCAACAGAAAGACTTTCTTTTTTAGAAAAAGAATTAAAGCTGACAACAATACAGGATAACAAGATACTAGTTGAAAAATCTGACATAATTTTCTTTTCTATCAAGCCACAGGTCCTTGCAACAGTTCTGGAGGAACTGAATGGTAAAATATCCGAAGACAAACTTGTCTTTTCCATCATTGCAGGCAAAAAGTTAAAAGCATTCGAAGACTCTCTACCTGGAGTAGCAGTTGTGAGAGTGATGCCAAATCTACCTTGCCAAGTTGGAGAAGGAATGTCTGCATTCTGTCTTGGCAAACATGCAACAGAAAAACATAAACATACTGCCGAAACTTTATTGGCAACATTTGGCAAGTTTTTGCAGCTTACTGAAGATAAATTTGATGTTGAAACAGCACTGGCCGGTTCAGGACCTGCATTCTTTGCATATATAATGAACTGTTTTGCACTTGGTGCAGAAAAGTATGGTTTATCTACTGAAGAAGCCAGACTGCTTTCCTGTCAGACAATGCTTGGGACAGCGAAAGTGCTTATTGAAAAAGGATATGATCCTATTGAATTCATAACAGCTGTAACATCTCCAAAGGGAACAACTGAAGCAGGAAGAAAAGTTCTAGAGAATTCAGGAATTGAAAAAATTCTTGCAGACACCATTAAAGCAGCAACTGAGCGTGGGGTTGAATTGAGCAAGTAGGCTGGCGGAGCCAGCGGTGATAAGTTGGAGGTGGGAAGTGGGAGGTGGAGATGCGATAAATCGACGTCTGTACAGATTATTGGACTACTGGACTTTAGGACAACGGGACTACGTTTCAGAGCAAAGCTGTTGCGAGGGGGCACGTTGCTTCGCTGCGAAGGAATAAGGATTTCCGAGCCGGGGCGACTCGGCTACAGGGTTGATTATCCAACCGACCTTATAACTGCAAAATACAATGTGACGGATGTGACGGATGTGGTGACTATGTCACCGAACAACGAAAAGGTGCTGGATTCCTCCTTCTTTCCTCCGTTTCTCTATGCTTCTTGGGCGAGGCAGGCCTAGCCCCTACAGGGAAACCTGTCTTCCCACTTATTACTTCTGGCTTCCGGCTGTTTTTACAACTTTTTGAAAAAAAGACTTTATTATATAACAAAACTGTTATATAATGCGTTCATTATTAAAATTAAGAGATAAAAGATATAGAAAAATGAAAAAATTTGATGTAAAACAGGCTATAAAGGTAATTATTAATCCGGCGAGATTGGAAATAATAAAATACTTATTAGAAGGTCCATCATGTGCGACTAAGGCGTTGGCAAAAGTTAATTTATCACAACCAAACCTATCGCAGCATTTGCATAGACTTAAAGATGCAGGAATTGTTGATTGTAAGATTCGGGGTAATGAGCGTTGTTACTTTATCTGCAGACAAAGTTTTGTGCAAGACATCATGAAGACACTTTCTGACGAGCATGAATATATTGCATGTGAGAAACCGGAGCAAGGGATTTCCAAGTAGGAAGTAGGAATGAGGCGGAGCCTCAAGGAAAGCTCACTTCGTGAGCAGGAATAGCTGGCGGAGTTAAGGTTAAGGTAAAGGTTGAGGTTAAGAGCCGAGCTGGAGCTCAGCGTTCCCATGAGAGAATCGACGCAGGACTCATGACGCATGACGCATGGTTTTGTTGAGGGAGCTGGAAAAGGAAATGGGACGGATGGGACCTATGAGACGGATGTAGTGACTATGTTACCGAATAACGTGAAATTTAAAAAGAGCTAAAGTTCACTGTATACTCTTTCTTGTAAAGAAAGCTAAAAAGGAGACAAATGAATTCATATAAATGGTATTTTCCACTTAGAACAACACACGAAGGCATGCTTGCCGGCAATGGCACTATGGGCATAATGGTATTTGGTGAAGAATCAACCCTAAAAATCACAATTGGGCGAGCAGATTTATGGGATCACCGAGGAGGACTTCAATGGTCTGCAAAGCAGAACTATAATGATATCAAACAAGCACTTGAAGAAAATGATGCCGATGCAATACATCAGATATTTCAAACAGACACCGAAAACGTGGATGGTCTTCCTAGTAGACCATCAATAGTTCCGATAGGACGTTTTGACATCAGACTGCCAGATGAAGCCAAGCTCACATACGGCGAGACATTCTTTAAAAAAGGAATTATAAAAGTCTTTTACTCATATAAGTCAGCAACAAAAGCAATCACTATATCTCAAAGCATAGATACTGATATAGTCAAGGTTGAGTTTGAAGATGAAGACGACATTAAAGGTATAACCCCGGTAACCTCATGGAAGTATCAAGAAGATTTCTTCAAGTCAATCTCATTTGAACCGCCAACAGAGATACACTCAGACAATATTTTGGGATGGGAACAAAAGCTACCGGCGGATCCATCAATACAGATTCTATCACTAAAAGATAACAATAAGATTTGGATATCATCTGCACGAGGAGGCAACACAGAGGAGCACCAAGCAGTACTGATTGAAGTTGCTCAACAAGAAGATATCTTTGATAATGATCTACAGAACTGGTGGAATACATTCTGGAAAGATATTCCTGTAGTAGATATTCCAAATGAAGACCTGATGTTTCTATATTACTATGGTATGTATAAGTTTGCAACTTTTACAAATCCTGAAGGCACCCCTGCCACATTGCAAGGCCCATGGATTGAAGAATATGATTTTCCACCTTGGTCGAGTGATTATCATTTCAACATCAATGTACAAATGTGCTACTGGCCTGCATATCAAAGCGGCAAACTTGAGCATCTTATGCCTATGTTTAATCTTGTATTGTCATGGCAAGAAAAAATGCAGCAAAATGCCAAACTTTTCATTGGCATAGATGATGGTTACATGCTGCCACATGCTGTGGATGATCGATGCACATGCATGGGATCATTTTGGACAGGCACAATAGATCATGCCTGTACTGCATGGATAGCAATCATGATGTTCGAGTATGTTGAATACATAAACGATTTTGAATTTTTAAAAAGCAGAGCTTTTCCTTTTATGAGGGGGGCAATGAGAGTTTACGAAGAGATGCTGGAATGGGATGGTGACATTTGTTCACTTCCTGTGAGTGTCTCACCTGAATACAGAGGTTCTCAAATGAATGCATGGGGCAAGAATGCAAGTTTTCAGCTTGCTGCAATGCACAAATTGCTTGAAGATCTGCAGTCTGCCTGCAAAATTCTCAATGAAACAGAAGAGTCGTCATGGTCAAAGATTCAAAAAGGTCTTCCTAAATTTTCAACAACAAATTCAAGAATTGCACTTTGGGAAGGCACTGATCTTGAAGAGAGTCACAGACATCATTCTCACCTCGGGTCAATTGCACCATTTGATGTAATAGATCCTTTTGATCCCCAATATGAAAAGATCATTTCGGGTTCATTAAATCACTGGGTTAAACAAGGTATGGGATTGTGGAGCGGCTGGTGCATGACATGGGCTTCCATGCTTCATTCTAGAATGCAGAACGGTACAATGGCTGAAGCCGTACTTGAATTATGGAAGAAATTCTTCACGAACAAAGGACATGGTTCTCTTCATGATGCAAATTCTAATGGGCTTTCAATTATGGGTGCTCCTGGTTTTAATAAGCCTGCAGGATCAGGAGGATGCAGAATGCAGATGGATGGAGCAATGGGTGCAATAAAGGCCATTCAAGAGATGCTGGTTCACAGCAGACGAGATGTTTATCATATTTTTTCTGGAGTACCAGAACGGTGGACAGACTGCAAGTTTGAAAACATGTCTTGTAAGGGAACGGTTAAAATCAGTTCAGAGGTTATAGATGGAAATATTGAGTATGTCAAATTGACAACTCAGTCAGCTACAACATTTAGAATTGGCAATCCATGGAAAGACTCTCAGGTAAGTATTGACAGAAATGGTATCATATCAATAATTGAAGGTGATATACTGGAAATAGAGATAAAGGCAGGGGAAGAGATTGTAATAAGTGCGTAAATGCGCGAGTGCGTAAGTGCGTAAATGCGCGAGTGCGTGAGTGCGTAAATGCGCAAGTTGGGAGTTGGCGTAAGCCAGCAGGTTAAGATTAAGGTAAAGGTTAAGGGCCGAGCTGGAGCTCAGCGTTCCCAGGAGGGCGTTTAATCCACGCCTTGCGGGACTAGCAAAGCTAGCATATTCAATGATGAATGATTCAGAAACGGGAAGGATCCGCCTCCGCTGTGCCAGACTACGGCGCGACAAGTGGGACGGATGTGGTGACTACGTCACCGAATGAAGTAAACTGTTTACAGTTTTAATATAAAGGAGATAAGATGAAAAGAACAGCGATAATATTAAGTTTGTTTGTAATGACCATGGCAATTGCTCATGAAGTAACTACAAACGAAACAAATACAGCAAAAACTGTTGTTAAGCAATTGGCAAAGACAACAAAAAGCTGGAATGGCGGAACACTGCCTGCCTACCAGAAAGGTCAACCGGAAATAACTATTCTGCAGATAACAATTCCGCCAAACACAAAACTGCCAGTTCATGAACATCCAGTCATTAATGCAGGTATTCTTACAAAAGGTGAACTTACGGTACATACTATAAAGGGTAAGACACTGCATATGAAAGCTGGAGATACAATTGTGGAATGCGTTGACACTTGGCACTATGGTGCAAACGAAGGAACGAACAATGCCGAAATCATTGTTTTTTATGCAGGAATAACCAATGAAGCCGTCACTATTTTAGAAAAATAGAGATTATAAGGTAAAGATTGAGAGCTGGCTGTGCCAGCAGATGGCTCTCGCTGTAGCGAGAAAGAACCTGCTGCGTTTAATTGGAATGGAGACTCAGAGTAATGTTTTCTGGAGACGCGATAAATCGACGTCTGTACAGTTTATTGGACTACTGGACTTTAGGACAGCGGGACTACGTTTGAGAGCAACGTTGTTGCGAGGGGGGGGTCGCGTTGCTTCGCTGAGTTAAGATTTAGGTTTTCCGCGCAGAGGCGACGCGGCTACAGGCGTGAGACCACTTTTGATATTTTCCCTATTAATATTTTTCTGACCAGAAAGCAGGTATGTCAAATCATTTAAAATCTTTTTGCACCCTATTCATGAACTCGCGGGCTTTTTCAATGATTTCGGTTTCACCAGGAACCACTTGATTCTCCATCAAAATTTTGCCATCGCAGATAACAGTATCGACACATGCTGAATTGGCACTGTAGACAACATCAGACATCAAGTTCCAACCCGGATTCAAAAGGTAGTGATTTAGATCCACAAGCATACAATCCGCGACCTTACCTTCAGCAATCACGCCACCATCAATACCATATGCCGAAGCACTATCAACTGTTGCAACATCAAAAATTTCCGAAGCGGGACATACAGTTGGGTCTTTTGACGACAACTTGGCCAGAAGAGCTGCAGAACGCATCTCCTCAAACATGTCAAGATTGTTATTTGAGGCAACGCTGTCCGTACCCAACAAAACCTTTACCCCTTCATTTTTCATACTTTTAAAGTCGAAAGTTCCAGATGCAAGTTTTTGGTTAGAACAAGGATTATGTATTGCTTTAACATTGTTATCTCTAAAGATTTTCATTTCATCATCAGTCAACCACACACTGTGAGCAGCAAACACATTCGCCTCGAAAAAGCCTATACTTTCAAGATATTCAACAGGCCTAAGACCATGTTCCTTTACACAATCGTCAACCTCTTTTTCAGTTTCAGAAATATGCATATGAACAGGTACACCATTTGCAACGGCAAAATCTCTAATCCATTTCAACGATTCTTCACAGACAGTATAAATTGCATGAGCTCCGACAGAGAAGCCAATTTTATCATCAGCGTTCTGTGCAAGCTCAAAGGTCTCCTGCATTTTCTTACGACTCAACGCCATCAAATCTTCTTTCCCAAAATCAAAAAAGGCAGGCCCTAAAAAAGCTTTCATTCCCATATCTTCCGTAGCTTTTAGAGTCATAGGAAAGAATTCATACATGTCTGAAAAAAATGTTGTTCCACTTTTGATCATTTCAAGACATGCAAATCGTACAGCATTGTAGACATCTTCATCAATTCTAAGCTTTTCCAATGGCCAGATATGTTCATTGAGCCATTGAAATAATTCCATATCGTCAGCCGCACCACGCATAATCGACATTCCAGAGTGTGTATGCGAATTATAGAAACTTGGAAGAATTGCCTTATCAGTTCCATCAATCACCTTGTCAGCAGGAACGTCAATGTTGTTCCCAATTTGACTAATTATTTTCCCGTCAATTAGCACATCGACTATGTCTTGTTCAATATGCTTTACATTTTTAATTAATATCTTATTCATTTTTCACCATTTTGATTCATAAATAAATCCTTTAGACCATTTCATTGCAAAACTTCTTGACGCACGACGCATGACGCACGACGCATGGTTTTGGGCGAGGCAGGCCTCGCCCCTACATGAGGGCCGTCGGCTCTTATTCTTCGTCTAATTTCAAATCAACAATTGGAGCATCAAGTTCTGGGGTTTCAATTTGGTCAATCCTATCAAGTTTTCTATTCAAAACATTAGTTCTCGTATTTCTTAAGACTTCAAGGGATGTTTTCGCCGTACCCAGCTGCTTATCAACCTTAGCAAGCTGATCAGCAAACATAGCAAATTCTTTCTTAACAGTCTCAAGAATATTCCAAACCTCACTACTTCTCTTCTGGACCGCAAGAGTTCTGAAGCCCATCTGCAGACTATTGAGCAGGGCTGAAAGGGTCGTTGGACCAGTAATCGTTATTTTGTATTTTCTTTGAAGAGTTTCAAATAGAGCAGGATGCCTCAAAACCTCGGCATACAGACTCTCAACAGGCAAAAACATTATAGCAAAATCAGTTGTATTTGGTGGATCAATATATTTTTCATGAATAGATCGGGCAAACAGTTCAATACGTTTTGCCAGCTCTTTCTGCATAACAGCAATTTGTACAGTGTCTCCAACATCATAAGCATCAACCAGTGCATGATAGTTCTCAATTGGAAACTTAGAGTCAATGGGCATCCAGACAACAGCATCAGAATCACGCCCCGGAAGCTTAATTGCAAACTCAACATTTGCCTGACTACCTTTTTTAGTTGCAACATTCTTTTCATACTGCTCAGGCGATAGAATCTGTTCAAGAATATTTTCAAGTTGATACTCACCCATAACGCCACGAGTCTTAACGTTGGAAAGCACCTTTTTCAAGTCCCCTACTCCAGTTGCAATAGACTGCATCTCACCAAGACCTTTATGAACCTGTTCCAGCCTATCACTAATCAATTTGAATGACTCACCCAGCCTCTTTTCAAGAGTCACCTGCAATTTTTCATCCACAGTCTTACGCATTTCATTCAGCTGTTTGGTGTTATCTTCCCTGATTTCTTGCAAACGTTTTTCAACATCATTTTTAACATCTTTGACCTGTGTAATTAGTTGCTTGCTTGATTCGTTATAGTTTTTGGAAAAGTCAGAGAATCGTTCCTTAAGGAATTCATTAATTGATTTGGTATTCTCAGAGGACTTATTTTCAAAAGATGTCAGTGCTTTATTCAGCTCATCACGATTGCTTTTAAACTGTTCATTGCTTTCTGTGCGATTACGGAAAAATTCATCTTTTATAAAATTTTCATTTTTTGTTAGAGAAGCATCAAAGCGAGTTATGGCATCTTCAACTCCTCTCAATTTTTGTGCATCACTTGAGTTGTTCTTCTTCAGAAGCATCACAACGAGATTTACAACAGACAGGCAAATCAGTACGATTAATAAAATAGTTTCCATGGATATTCCTTCAAATTAGTAATTGGATGCAATATACACTTTTCACTCAAATTAAACAATACTAAAATCCTTGGAACTAAAATTCCCTTGAATTTTCGGTTATGTTTTGAGATTCTCAAAACATTGTGACGCAAGACTCATGACGCAAGACGCATGTTTTTGTTGGGGAAGCGGCAAAAGGGAATGGGAGATATGGGAAAGATTGAGGAAGTACCCCTCCGTCTATCCCGCCACAACTTTGCTTAAAAAAAGCAAAGTAGTAGCGGGATAGCCACCTCCTCCCGCTTTGCGGGACTAGCGAGCTAGCCGGGGAGGAGTTTTGGCGAACTGACGGCTGGAGGCTGGCGGAGCCAGCAGAGGGCTCTCGCTGTAGCGAGAAAAAACCCGCTAAGTTTGGTTGGAACGTTGTTGCGGGGGAATGAGAGTTTGAGACGCGATGAATTGGCGCAAGACGCATGGTTTTGTTGAGGAAACGCCGGAACGGGAGTGACTCAGAAAAAATATATGATTGCATTTTTGCGGGTGAAATATTACACTTCCCGCCATGAAAAATGAAAATAACAAAACAGAATTACTCGCACCGGCAGGAACCATAGAGGCTGGAATTACTGCATTGAATTATGGTGCCGATGCAGTGTATACAGGGCTATCAAGATTTAATGCACGAGAGCGGGGCAAAAATCTTTCAATTAAAGATGTATCAAAGCTGATTGAATATGCCCACGGCAAAAACAAAAAAGTTTATATAACCCTAAATACGCTAATCAAAGAGAGCGAACTTGAAGATGTTGCAGACCTTCTTGCACAACTTGCTGTTATTCGTCCTGATGCAGTAATTGTGCAGGATATTGGCGTTGCCAGATTAGTTCGCGAATATTTTCCTGTGATACCAATTCATGGTTCAACTCAAATGGGAATCCATAATAGCGCCGGCATTGAATTTGCTAAAAGTTTGGGAATTTCCAGAGTGATTCTTGAACGTCAGGTGACCTTTGAAGAGATCAGGCATATGCAGTCGAAGTCTGACATGGAACTTGAAATGTTCATTCATGGAGCACTATGCTGCAGTCGTTCAGGTGCTTGCCTGTTTTCATCATGGCATGGTGGCTGGAGCGGAAATCGCGGTAAGTGTAAACAACCATGCCGACGCAGATACTTTGCAGAACAAGGAAATGGTTTTTTCTTTTCGCCAGGCGACCTATCATCGATTGACCAAATTAAAGAGTTGAAAAAGATGGGCTTATCAAGTCTTAAAATTGAGGGTCGATTAAGAAAATTTGATTATGTCAAAGCGGTAGTCTCTGCATATAGAATGGCATTGGATGCCGAAGATGGCGACCATGCAAAACTTGAGGAGGCAAAAAATACTCTCAAAGGTGCAATTGGACGCAAATGGTTACCGCCATTTTCAACAGAAAAACAATTTTCAAACACAATACAGAATAAGACAATTGGTGCCTCAGGACAACAATGCGGAATTGTACTTGAAACCATGCCTGGACGTTTCCTGATGGAAACAAGCAAAAGAATTTTCATATATGATACCATTCGAGTTCAACCCAAATCAGGCGACGAGGGTCCTGCAATAACCATCACAAAGATGCAGCCAGGCGGAGAGAGTCGCAAGTCAAGCAATACTATGTGGATATATTGTGACAAGCGGGTTGAAAAAGGCTCGATAGTTTTCAAAACAGGTCATGCAGGTGGCGGAATGGAAGATGCAGTCAATGAGCTTCCAGAAGCAACAACTAAAATTGACTTCCATATAAATGTTAGTCTTGACGGTATCGAAATCACCACCCCTATGGTTCCTGAATTCAAATGGGAAGTTGCTGCAAACATTATGGAAGCAGAAAAAAGACCTTTGGATGCAGACAAATTGATTGAACAATTTTCAAAGTCAAACTCAACCAAATTTTCATCAGGCAACATAACAACAACGATTGTAGGGAATCTATTTGTTCCTGCAGGTGAATTAAAAAACCAGAGACGCGACTTCTGGGATTATGTTGGTTCAGAAATCAAAGCACTTGATATTTCTAACTACTGGCTTAAGAAAGCTGAGACAGCAAAAGAGAAGATTCGTTCATTTAAATCGAAACTACCATCTGATCCACAAGTTACAGTTTTGACAAATGGTGAGAATAGTTCTCCACATAAAGATGCCATAATATGCAAATCAATATTTGATACATATTCGAGTAGGAATGAGATTCTGATACCAGATTTCTGTGGAGAATTTGAACTGCCAAAACTTGAGCAGGCCATAAGTGGTGCCATTAATGAAGGATGCAAACAGTTTCGCGTGACATCAATCTTTGGACTGGAGCTTTTAAAACAATATGATAACATCAATATAACAACTTCATATATGCTGCCAGCCTGTAACTCTTTTGCTGTGGCTGAATTAAAAGAACATAATGCACAAAAAATACAGGCATGGATTGAACTTGAAAAAGAGAGTCTTGATGCACTGATTGAGAAGTGCGGGGAAGACTTGGAGATTTTTGTCTTTGGTCGACTGAAACTACTATCAACTCGACTCAAAGTTCCTGCTCCAAATGAATTTTCTGATAGCCGCGGTGCAAATTTTTATGTCGATCGTCATGATGAGCTAACCGATTTGTATTCAACCAGACTCTATAATCTTGATGGATATATTCAATGCAATTGCTTCTATGACCTATCACAAACAGAGTATAGCTTAAAAGGTTTCTCAAACATGTTTAATCATGATAGGGACTTTACGTAAGCTAGAGCATTTCACTAATGAAACGCAGTAAATCTTTGTCCTGCGGCTTCCGTTGAATCTTTCAAAAAAATACGCAATAGGCCTGCTATTACTTGATTTTTTTTTAAGCCCAACGTC
>JAQICX010000129.1 GCA_027858345.1 Kiritimatiellia bacterium
ATAACCCTTCAACTTCTTGTTTTTTATGGTTGATTTTTATTTTAAATATTTCTAACAATATTTTTGTCAACAACTTACAAATCAATTTTATACCTGTCAACTTTTCATGATAATGAGGATCCCGCATGCCGGGACTCCCAATATGCCTCAAATCAGCAACAGTTGTTGACAATTTTTGTGTCTTTTGTACCTTTTTGTGGCTACATTTTCTTATTTTTTCTTCTTTGTGCTCTTCGTGCCTTCGTGCGAGAACATCTTTTGGTACTTGTCCACCCTATGTATTACAAACTTTAATAATTTCGCAACTTTTCTTATTCCGGCATTTGTGTTATTTGAAAGTCTAATGAATGCCCGGCATATTCGCTGTTCCAAGCATTGATTGCTTTTTTCAAACTTTCAGCTTGTTCTGATGTTAAACTTGGCGGTGCAGCTGTCTCCAGATCTTCTAAACAGTACACTTCGATATCAAATGCTCTTAGAATTTTGGTTAAATCCTCTTCTGCCATTTCGTCATAAAATTGTTTTGCATTTTTATTATTTATGCTTAACATAAGTTTTGAATAGTTTTTAGGTAGTTGCTGGAAATATATTTCAGCAATGTCGTAACATTTGTTTTTTGAATGCTCAAGTCCTTTTTTAAGATTATAGGCATCTTTATTCTCTTTTATTCTTCCTTCGAGCTCTTCCTGTGAGAGGTGTGTGTAAGGAATATCTGCATCAGAATTAGGAATGCCATCGCTATTAAGAATTTTAATCTTCAGTTTATCATCTTCAACAGATTTTATGGTTGCAGTTATTGTGCTGTTTTTTGTTTGTAGCGTAATAGGCTCTCCAGCTTCTTTAAGCTTTGTGTAAGATTCCATTATTACTTTCTTAGAATCAAGCAAAGCTAGAAGTTGGCTTAGCTGTTGTATTGTATAATTCTCGGCCAGTTCAGGTTGTTGGCTTATTTGATCATTAAAAAAACTGGTAGCACTTGCTGTTGATGTTTGTGACAAATTGTGAAGCGTTGTTAGTACTACCTTTTTAACAGACGTATTTTTTTGTTCTTCGGCATGCATATTATCCATAAGCTCCTTTAATTCAGAACTTTTCTTGTTTCTATAACTTTTTGTTTCTTCTGGAAAGTCTCCTTTATATCCTGTGTATATAAATTGAGCGTTCATGAAATCATCCTGTCCAATATATTTTGCAGCAAGCCTGTCCATAGTTTCAATTGCATCTTTTACTGCATCCTCATATTGTGTTTGCAGGGTAGAAATTTGTTTTGTTGACTCTTGCTGGTATTTTCTTGTTTCTGCTGTTTTCTTGAAATCTTTTAGTTTGCTAATGACATATTCAAATTTGCTTGGATTATTGCTGTGATAAGTCATTACAGCATTGTAAGCCTTTTGTTCTTTGTCATATTGAATTTGTTGTGCTATACGTATTCTGTTGGCGGCATCCTTCTCTTTTTTAATTTTGTTTGCATGACTCATAGCAATAAAAATTACAATACCAACAACAAGAACTATTGTTATTGTCACAGCAAACGCCACTGGTGACTTTTTCTTTTGAATATCCGTCGCTATTGTGGATGAGGGATTTGTCTTAATATGGATTTTACTTGGTTTCTTCTTTTCAATTATTTTTTTCGGAGGGAGTTCGCCTACTTTACGCTTGAGAGAATGGTTAGTAACCAGTTTTTTTCTTATAACAGTATCACCTGTTTTGATACTGTGAAGCTTATTAATCACTTGTCGCCAATCTTTAGGTCGTTTGTCTGGATTTTTTTCCAGCATCATTGCAATCAGATCGCTCATTCCTTGCGACACATTGCTGTTTAGTGATTTTACACTTGGAGGTACTTCATAAAGCTGCATCTCCATAATCTGTTCTTCACTGTAACCTTCAAAAAGCATTTTGCCCGTTATAAGATGATACATCATGGCCCCAAGTGAGTAAATATCATTTCGACAATCAATATTAATCTCACCTTGCACCTGTTCTGGTGACATATAGGCTGGTGTCCCCATTACTTCTTCTAAATCTTGTGCAGCATCTAAACTGCTGATTGTTCTGGATAGACCAAGGTCAGCAAGTTTAACTGTGCCATCGGCATCAATCATAACATTGTCAGGTTTTATATCGCAGTGAATGATTTTGTTGGTTTCCCATGCATATCCCAGTGCTAGTGCTACAGATTCTGAAACAAGCATTACATTACTTTCATCAAGAATTTTCGTTCTTCTTTGCCAGTCGCCAACAGTATCGCCATCAATAAACTCCATTATCAAAGAGTAGTAACCTTCGTCGGTCCTTGCATCATATACTTGTATGATGCCAGAATGCTTGAGTTTGGCAGCCGACTGTGCCTCTTGGCGAAACATATCGATATCTTCTTTGTTGGCAGCCAGCTTTGGAGATAGCACTTTTATTGCAACGAGCCGGTCGAGGGAGATTTGTTTGGCTTTCCAAACAGTGGCCATGCCACCTTCGCCAATCTTTTCTAGTATTTCAAAGCCATTAATATTAAATTCTGACATAAATTTCTTTCGTTGGGTACATTTTATAAAAAATTCTTTTGCATTATAGTAAAAAGTTGTTGCAATTTCAAGCGAAGTTTGTAATATTGTGTTAAATATTTAAAAGGTTTAGCTATGCGCTTAGATTTGAAAACATTTAAAACTATTTTGTGCGATAAAACAGGTCAGACAATGGTCGAATATATGATTATGACCGTCATGATCGTTTTTGCTTTGTCTGTAATGGCAGTTTTTCTGTTTACATTCAGAGAGTTTGGCTCAAGGGTTTTAGATCTGGTTGCTGCAGATTTTCCATGAAATTTTGATGAAATTCATGTAAACTATTGTGGCTTTCAAACGTAGTATAATTTAGGGTGTTGATGTTTTTCTCCACTCGTTTAAGATATTTTAATATAAAAATAAAAACAGGATGATTAATCATGAAAAAAACAAATAAAAACTCCGGTCAGACAATGGTCGAATATATTATTATCGTTGTTATTATTGCTGTTGCAGCTCTTGCTATTTTCGGTCTGTTCAGTGATAAGATACAAGACAAAATGGTTGGTGCTACAAACGCTTTAGACTCAACAGGCACAGCATCAAGAAGTGCTGACTCTGTAGATGTTCTTAAAAGTTTAGATACAGATGGAGCACATGACTAAAGATTAACTGCTTAAGAATTAAGGGATGAATCTATTGTTTACCCTAATGGTGTCTTTGCGGTTTTGAGGGTACTTTTTGTGCCCAAACTTAATATTAGACTTCAGGCTCTTTGACTAGAGCATTGAACAAATGAAACGCTGTAAAGATTTTATTCGAGGACGACGTTGGGCTTAAAAAAAATCAAGTAATAGCAGGCCTATTGCGTATTTTTTTGAAAGATTCAACGGAAGC
>JAQICX010000234.1 GCA_027858345.1 Kiritimatiellia bacterium
TCCATTCCTGACCCTGAAAATTCTATTGTACTTGTAAATCGACTTTTTATGGAGCAACTTGGGGCACATACACAGCTTAATATTATTAGATATCATGATCTTCAAAGATTGATGAATCCAAAAAATATAATGGATTATTTTGAGTCTAAGAATATCAAGTTATATTTTCTGGATAATACAGATAAAGACCCTAAACACAGAAACATCTGTGATTGGAGTCTGGAGGATTATCAACTTTTATCTGAATTCTATAATCTTGATAAAATTAAAACTATCAATCCTAAGCAATATAAGGCATCTAGAATCACCACTAAAGAGGAATTTTCTCTTTATGAATTAAAACCATGGACAAATAGAGTTTTTTCTGTCGAGCTTGATATCCCCGAGAGTCGTCAAGTTAGATTTTTGTGTTTGGACACAAAGGGAATTACAAACAATCTGATAGTGTCTGTAAACGGTCAGAAATTAAAAGCCACACACGGAAACTATTTCGATGTTGATGATTTTGATCTTACCAAAACAAATAAAGCTTTTATTACCTGTGAAAGAGAAGATGGTGATTTCATTTTTGATGATACCTTTGCCAAACTTATTTCGTTTAATGATGTTATAGAGTTTAGATACAACTATAGATTCAAACCACATGAACGAAGAGATTTTGCCGTTCCAATTACAACTTGTTCCAATGATGTTACTGTTATTTATGCCGATATTGTGTCTCTTGATACAACAAGAAGATTCAGACCTTTAACACTTTTTTTTGATAATAAAGAGATTACACATAACGTATATCAGACAGCGAATGATATCTATTTTATATATGATTCAAATTATAAGAAGGCAAAATCATTTTTTGCAAATATAGCAATAAAAAACACATACGACTCTGTAATAAAGATTTCAAATGTGAGGTCTGTGGTTGCACATAAATTAAAAGAGATTAAAAGAAACAGAGATGATATTGGTTTTATATCTGCATTTACAGTACATCCTCTGTATTTGAGAAACGACCATATGACGGCTTTAAGTATAAACAACTCAGTTAAATATTCATGGGGTGAGGCATCAATTTTGGGAGGTACAGCATGCATGATTACGAGTTTTGATGCACCTGACACAGGGAATCTATTGCTATCTGTTCATCATGGTATTATATTAGACTATGATTTCTTAAAGGTTAATCTACCTTTCTCTTTTCAAGCCGATACCTTAAAGATAGGAACTCTGGATAAGAACTTTTACACGATGGAAACCGATGAAACTGGCGATTTCAGATGGACATTCGGATCTTTTAAATTGGTTTTACCAACAAAAATCAACGAAAACCATTACAGGTTAAAACTTAAAGCTCTTGACGGTTATATGCAACCTGGCACAAGAAAAGTTGTTATAGATATTAATGGTTTGAAGAGAGAGACATTCTTTGATAGTGAAGTTAAAGAATATGAATTTGATTTCCATATTGATAATCCTAAAACGGGATTAATTCCACTCGAAATATCTATTCCTGACTGGTGTCCAAAGGATGAACTGGGAGTGAATGATGCGCGACTTTTAGGTTTCAGGTTTTATGGACTTGAGTGGACTGCTGTAAAATAAAAAAAGGCGAATCAGTGATTCGCCTTTTATGAATTGAACAGGAAAACCTATATGTACTAATCTATTTTTTGTATAGACTCTCTATCTTATCTGCAATATCTTTGTAGCCTATATCAACAGCGTAAATCTGTTTGTAATATTCCGCAGCTTTTTCTTTGTCATCCATTAACTCCGCAATACTACCCAGTTCGTACAGAATATTCTTTTTGTTTTCATCCATTGAGAACAATTCGGAAACAGCGGTTTCAAGTTGTTGCAAAGCCATATCAAACTGTTCTTTTTTCTTAAAACACATTGCAAGGTAGTAAAGTGCCTGAGAGCGAAGTTTTGGATTGCGCTGTGCAAGCTGAAACTGTTGAATAGCTTCGTTGATGTAATCATTCTTGTAATATACAACAGCCAGATCAAAACGAATAAACATATCATTTGGATATCTTTGTACTTTATCCTGTAAATCATCTGCAACAAACTGTTCTTTTTCAAGTTCAAGCTTATCTGCAGCTTCGTCGTCTCCTGCAGCTCGTAGTTCTTTTATTTGGTAGTTGAATTTTCCAACTCTGATTTTGGTTAATACGTCATCAAGCTCAGGGTCTCCCTTTACATATTCCTGAGCTTTTTTAATAGCAAGAATTGCATTGTCAAAGTCAAGCTTCTGATGATAATATCTCGAAAGAGCTCTGTAGTAGTTGATGTTCTCAGGCTCTGCCTCAATCTTTTTGAGGGTATCTTTTATCATCATATCTAAATCTTCATCACTTTTAACTGATTTTGATTCTTTTTCTATTTTTGAAGTTTCATCCTGGTCTTTAACTGCTGCACGGAAATCGCCTGATTCCTTGGATTTTTCCCACCCGCCAGTATTGAGACTGTCGTTTGCCATAGCATTTTTCAAGTCTTTTAGTGCATTTGGGTCATTAGGAGCAATTTCACAAATTTTTTCATAACACTCTTTGGCAGATGTTGTTCTGCCCACTAACTGGTAAAGACTGCCCAAGCGCCCAATGACTTTAATGTCTTCAGGATATCTATCGCGACACATTTCAAGAGCCGCAATTGCTTCCTCAGGCATTTTTGCTGCAACAGCTGCATCAACAAAGGCAATGATTGCTGTTTGATTAAACACATCTTTCATTAGCATTTTTTCTGCTGCCAGAACGGCTTCCATTGGTTTTTTGTTTTTGATAAGCTTTGCAACCTTCATAGCGGCAGGTTTTGATAATAATGAAGAAATTTGCATCGATATTGAATTGCTCTTTTTGCTTGAAGCCTTTTTAATTTCAGCAGCTCTTAAAAACTTTCTTGCCTTCTGGAAAGAGGGGTCAAGCTCGATGCATTGAAACAGTAGCTGTATTGCAATGTCATAGTTGTTTCTCTCCAGAGCAGCAAAACCTTGATTGAATAATTTTTGGGTTTTATTGTTAGCCATAGTTGTTTTCCTATTTATTAAATTCTTTTAAATATATGACAAACCAGTACGATACTATAAACAACTCTAATAGTCAATAGTATATCTTTCCTCAATTTTTCGGTTGAACACCCTTTTTGGCGGGGTCACGGACCCCGACCCTACAGTTGCGGATGCTGCAACCAAAGCTAAAAGGTTGATTGC
>JAQICX010000005.1 GCA_027858345.1 Kiritimatiellia bacterium
CTGGCTGGCGACAAGTTGGAGAAACTGAACGAATCCAATCCTGATAATGAAGGTCCAAACCAAAATATTCCATAACCTCAAATTGTGACATATTTTTTGGCAATCCCTCCCCCTCCCAACGAGCAATTGTCTGATCCCACCAAGTCGCCCACTCCATCAAAGGATAACGGTCACATTCCTCAAAATTCAAAATTTTTCTAAAAGCTTCCACTGTACTAGTCATTATTCACCTATATTCTATATTACAATTGATTAACCTGCTTTACCCCATCTAAAGAACTATTTTTTACAATAATATTACAAACCAGCAAAGAATACAATGTCTTTGCAACAAAATCTTCACTTATGCCACAAGAAACACCTGAGCTTAAACTAAACAAACAACTTTTCCAAGATGTAAAAACATTTTATTTGCAAATATTTACGATTTATAATAGTATGCAGAGTGATATTTTATTTTAATAGTTTTTTAGAAGAAGCTACGATATTTTAAGAACAAATAATTCTCGGTAACGAGTGAGGAGAAATAATTATGGCAAGTGTAACACTTTCAGGTGTTGAAAAGATATATGAAAATACATTTAAGGCGGTTGAGGACTTTAATCTTACAATCAACGACAAAGAATTTCTAGTTTTAGTTGGTCCATCTGGTTGTGGCAAATCAACAACATTAAGAATGATTGCTGGTTTAGAAGAAATCACTAGCGGAACAATTACTATTGGCGACAAAGTTGTTAATGATGTTCCACCAAAAGACAGAGATATTGCAATGGTTTTCCAAAAC
Organism: Kiritimatiellia bacterium; assembly: GCA_027858345.1. GTDB lineage: Bacteria > Verrucomicrobiota > Kiritimatiellia > JAQICX01 > JAQICX01 > JAQICX01. The sequence continues at coordinate 785 of JAQICX010000005.1, forward strand.
TATGCTTTATATCCACATATGTCTGTTTTTGACAATATGGCTTTTGGTCTAAAACTACGTAAACGTCCAAAGAAAGAGATTCAGGAACTTGTTGAAGAAGCTGCAGAAATACTTGGAATCACTGAGTTGCTGCAACGTCGTCCAAAACAACTTTCAGGTGGACAGAGACAACGTGTTGCTCTTGGACGTGCAATTGTTCGTAAACCAAAAGTTTTCTTATTTGATGAACCACTATCAAACCTTGATGCAAAGATGCGTGTTCAGATGCGTGTTGAAATTAACAGGTTGCATAGCAAGCTTGGTGCAACAATGATTTATGTCACACATGACCAGACAGAAGCTATGACTATGGGGGATAGAATTGTTGTTATGTGCGATGGTATTATACAGCAAGTAGACACTCCTATCAGCCTTTATGATGTACCGGTAAACAAATTTGTTGCAAGTTTCATCGGCACTCCTCCAATGAACTTCTTTGAAGGTGAAATAAAGAAAAGTCAGAACGAGCTCTATTTCACTTCGGCAACAGAGACTATCAGACTTCCTCAGGAATGGGAAGATGAGCTTAAAGATAGCGAAGGCAGAAAAGTCACGTTTGGTATTCGGCCAGAAGATATTGGTTCAAATGTTGCATATGAAATCGTTGATGCACCGGAACTTAATGCTGATGTTGATGTTGTTGAGCCAATGGGTTCGGAAACATATGTTTACCTTAAATCAGGTGACAACATATTTATCTCAAAGGTGGATGCTCATAACGAGTTCAAACCTGGACAAGATGTTAAACTACCTATCGTAGTTAGCAAAGCTCATCTTTTCTGTGATGAAACAAAAAAACTGATTATTTAAAATTTTCAGAACAAAATAGCATACCTTTGGTGTGCTATTTTTTTTGACCAGATATAAAATGAAGAAGACAGTTGCAATAACAATTTTTATATTGATAACATCCCTGCCATTTCTTTTAATGCTTTTTTCATCAAAGCAAAAGACAATGCAGGATTCAAGCGACATGAAACTGCTGATTATTTCCCCCCACCGTCGCGAAGTTAAACTTGAATACTCCCGAGCATTTAAAGAGTGGCTTCAGGAAAACAACAAACCATATATAGAAATAGTCTGGTTAGACGTCGGTGGAACATCAAAGATGCTCAAAGACCTAGAATCACGCTTCAATAACTCAGATTTTCCTGATGTAGACATAATGTTTGGCGGCGGGGTAGATCCATTTATTCGCAGCAAATCAGCAGGTTGGCTACAACCTGCCAATATCAGCCAGCAAATACTATCGGAGATTCCAGACGAGTGTGCTGGATTCCCCGTATACGACAAAGAGATGTACTGGTTTGGTGTGGCACTCAGTGGATTCGGCATTGTCTATAATAATCCTCTAATAGACCAACTGGGACTAACAACGCCTAAATCATGGGAAGATTTAACCACGCCAGAGTTCTTCACTTGGGTAGCATCAGGCGACCCAAGGTCGAGCGGTTCAGTGCACATGTGTTATGAAATTATTCTACAAGCATATGGATATGAAAAAGGTTGGGAAATAATAACAAAGCTTTGTGCCAATATCAGAAAATTTGGAGAAGGTGGTGGCGAAGGTCCTCGCGAAGTTGCCTCTGGCGAAGTAGTGGCAGGTTTAGCTATCGACCAATATGCAGAAACTGCAATAAAATCAGTTGGCAACAATGCTCTGGGATTCTCCCTGCCTGACAATGCAACAGTTGTCAATCCTGATGCAATTGCAATACTAAAAAATGCACCAAACAAAGATAGTGCTGAAATGTTCCTCAACTTCGTACTGTCATTTGATGGACAAAAAATTCTATGCCAGCCAATTGGACAAGATGGACAAATGAACAACCTATATAGAATGCCGGTCAACAAGAACATATATACAAAAGACTGGGCACCAAAAGCAAATCCATATGATTTCAAAAGTAACTTCAAATATAACACTGACATTGCAAGCAAAAGATGGAATGTCCTAAACTCGATGATGGGTACAACACTTATTGACCCACATAAAAATCTACAAAAAGCTTGGAAAACAATTATCGACCAAAACCTACCTGAAGAAAAACTTAAAATTTTATATGCACCTCCTGTATCTGAAGAGGAACTCTTGCAAATTGCAGAATCCTGGAGCGATAACAGATATAAACTAGAGATAACAACCCAATGGGCTCAAAATGCTCAAAAAAAATATAAATCCTTAGCGGAGAAATAACATGAAAAGATTGACAACAGAAGAAGAGATTAATTTTATCAAAGAGATTACGGGAGACCCTGAGAAGAATAATATAATCTCAAGTATAAAAGACTCATTTAACATACTGCAGGTGCGTTCTCAACTCTTACTAGGTCTTATAACAATCTGCCTTACAATAACAGGATTTTCAGGTCATCGTCTTGCAGCCTCGGGTGTACCTGCAAGGATCGCCCTCTTTACAGGAGTAATATCCGTATTAATATCTGCATTGCTACTCTTTTTCGGACCTCTAAAAATCAGATGGATAACCACATACAAAACAGACTCTTTTGACGAAACAGTTTTTAAGATGCTGAAACGTCGAGACAACAAAACAAAATTATATCACATAGCAACAGGCTTCCTGATTGTCGGTTTGTCATCCTACATCATAAGCCTCGCAGTATTTCTAGCGAGATACTCTATCCTTAATCCATAAATCACTAAAAGTTTCTCGTTTTTCGGAAAAAAACTAATTTGGCTTTAAAGAATACATCCGTCCTATCAGTCCCATCCGTCCCATTGAAATGCAAAATCGTCGGGCATCTTTCTTCGCTCTACGTGCTTCTCATGACACGGTTGAGCACCGACCTTGCTGACAACGTCAGCTCCTGGGAACGCCGAGCTCCAGCTCGGCTCTTCTGTAGCGGCGGGCGTTGACCGCCGACCTCTGTAGCCGCGTCGCCCCGGCGCGGTTCTTCTCTCTTCTCTCTTAACCTGCGAACAACGTGAGCCATATACCCTATCACCGCAAAGTCCACCAAAACTCCTCCCCTTGCTAAGGGGAGGTGGCGAGCAACGCGAGACGGAGGGGTGACTCTGGGAACGCCGAGCTCCAGCTCGGCCCTTAGCCTCTATCTTAACCTTAACCTAGCTGGCGCAGCCAGCCCTTTACCTCAACCTTAACCTTAATCTAGCTGGCGCAGCCAGCCCTATACTCCCAAATCAAGAATATTTCCTTTTGAACCAGCTTCGTCATCTTTCCACCAGCGTGGCTTGGACGTTGCAATCCTGGCAATCGATTTGCTAGTCAATTGATTCCCCTTGCTCTTAACGCCTTTCACAAGAATATCCGATGTAGTAAATACCTGCTGATTAATTCTTTGGTTTTTCTTAGGTCTATACTTAAGAAAAATCTCTTCTGGAATTTCGTCTATACAAAGAATAATCTCACCATCTTCTGGAACAACTTGATAGTTCTTGTTAAGAATACTTCCGCCAAATGTAAAACGTTTGATATAAGTAAGCTTGTCTAGTGTATAAACAATAAGCATTTCTCTATCGCGACTGTTCACATTTGTATAAACCATATTCTTATCAACAAAATACTTTTCAGGTGGCGGCATGACAATATATTTACCTGTATCCCAAACCATAATTATCTTGTCTAGAGATGAACAAGTGAAAGCTTCTTCACCTTCAACATTTGAACCCAAATAAAACTTTTCAACATCATGACAAATCGTTAGTTCATTTGCAGTCAGCTTTCCTCTGTCTATTTCCTTAATTTCGGATGTCTGAGTCATTCTTGGATAATCTTTAGAATACTTTTTAATCAAATCTTTGAGATAATCAACTGTATAATTGATGATATCACTTAAGAATTTTCTGACCTCTTTCAACTCAAGCTCTATTCCCTCAATCTCTGCTTGATTCTTGTTGATATCAAACAAAGATATTCTACGAATTCTTACACCAAGAAGCATCTCAAGATCTTCCTTAACAATTGCCCTTGAAAGTAATTTTTTGTATGGTTCAAAACCTGTTAGAATTGCCTCATCAATCTCTTCTCGACTCGTACACTCTTCAATTCTCTTATAAATTCGTTTTTCAACAAAAATCTGCACAAGAGTTTTTTCATGAATAGAATCTTCCAGCTTCTGTTCTTTAAGTTTCAGTTCAGCTTCTAATATATCAACGAGCATTCGAGTATTCTCTTTAAGAATCTCTTTAACACCCATCTCAACAGGACGATTTTCTCTTATAATAACAATATTACTTGTGATCGGTACTTCACAATTTGTAAATGCATAAAGTGCCTTTATAGCTTTCTCACTATTTGTCCCCTGAACAAGTTGAAGCTCAATTTCAACATTCTCTGCTGTATAATCATAAATGGATTTTACAGGGATCTTTTTCTTTTTGATACCATCTTCAATTGAACGAATGATTGACTCTGTAGTTGTGCTGTAAGGAACCTCTTTGATAACCAACTTATTTACGCCAGACTCTTCAATCAAAGCTCTTAGCTTAATTTTACCAAATCCATCATTATACTCGGTTGCATCCATGATGCCACCCTGCATAAAGTCAGGTAAAATTGAAAATGAACGCTTTTTCAAAATTGCAACCTGTGCACGCAACAGTTCAATGAAGTTATGAGGCATAATCCTAGTCGAAAGTCCAACCGCAATACCTTCTGCACCCAGCATTAGCAATAATGGCAATTTCGATGGCAATGTGACTGGCTCTTTGTTTCGACCATCATAACTTGGACTATAAATAGTTATCTGCTTATTGAAAATTTCGTTTCTGGCAAGATCAGTCAACCGACACTCAATATACCTGGAGGCAGCAGCTGGATCTCCTGTCAGAATATTACCAAAGTTTCCCTGTCTGTCTATTAAATAACGCTTGTTTGCCAATGCAACCAAAGCCGCACCAATTGAAGCATCACCATGAGGATGATACTGCATTGTGTGACCAACAATGTTGGCAACCTTAATAAAACGACCATCATCTTTCTCATGCAAAGCATGCATAATACGACGTTGCACAGGCTTGAAACCATCCTCAAGTTTTGGAATAGCTCTATCGCAGATAACATATGACGCATACTCAATAAAATTGCTATCCAATAACTGCTTTAAAAGACTATTATCACGGCGTAAATGTTCCAGTTCGGCTTCACCACGACTCTGAGGCTTCTTTGCTTCACGTTCAGGTAAATTATCAACATCATCTACTGAAACACTCTTTTTAGCAACCTTCTCCTCGATCGCAGATGCATCATCTGACTCTTGATTATCGTCGCTTTCGGTCAAATCCTCTTCCTCCTCATCTGACTCGCCCTTCTTCGCAGCATCTATACTTTCTGCAGATTCATCCTCAGGCTCAAGAGGCGTCTCCTCTTTTAAAGCTTCCGAACTTTCACTTTTTTCACCATCATCTGGTGTAAAAAACAAAAACTCTTGCTGTGGTATCTCTTTGTTATCTTTATCGTCCATTATTCCTCACAAATTATATAATTACATAAAATAGTTATTAGCTTTCAGCTATTAGTTTATTGTCTCTACGCTATGCTACGTTCCTCTGGGTCAAAAAACTTCCGAACCGAAGCGACTCGGCTACAGGCATTATATCCCGCCTTGCGTTCTTCTGTAGCCGCGTCGCCCCGGCGCGGTTCTCTCTCTTCTCTCTTAACTCGGCGAACAACGTGAGCCATAGCATCACGTATCACTGCAAGTTCGCCAAAGCTCATCCCCGGCTGGCTCGCTAGTCCCGCTCTGCGGGAGGAAGGTCACCTCGGGGCTTGCCCCCGTGGAACCATGATTAGAGGGCTGACAGCCCGACATAACACAGCCTAGGGCATCATCCTTCGCTCTTCCCGCTCGTTCTGCTAACTACGCAGGACGCTGATGGCATTCCACAATTATTAATTCTTAATTCTTAATTTTTAATTGTTCCCTACTGTTCCTCAATCTTTTCCCTGCTGGCCTCGCCAGCTCCTGATAACACCGAGCTCCAGCTCATTCCACGCTTCGCGTCTTCTGTAGCGGCGGGCGCTGACCGCCGACCTCCATCTCATTCCACGCTTTGCATCTTCTGTAGCCGCGTCGCCCCGGCGCGGTTCTTAACCTCAATCTTAATCTTAACCTGCTGGCGTAGCCAGCATCAAATATCTTCCGGCAAGATTAAATTATCCATAATATACGCCTTACGTTCCGGCGTATTCTTACCACTATAAAAGTCCAGCAATTCCGTAATTGCTGTTTCCCCTGTTGCATCAACAGATGTCAACTTAATATTATCTTCACTAATAAAATCTTTAAACTCTTTTGGAGAAATTTCTCCCAAACCTTTAAATCGAGTAACCTCAACTCCTTTAACAATCTTTTTAAGAGCCGCATCTCGTTCAGCCTCTGAATAACAATAAATTGTCTCTTGCTTGTTTCTAACTCTGAAAAGCGGCGTTTCAAGAATCTTCAAATGCCCTCGTATAACAATTTCTTTAAAGAATCTTAGAAAAAATGTGATCAGCAGGTTACGAATGTGTAACCCGTCCACATCGGCATCGGTTGCAAGCACAACATTCTGATATCTCAACTCCTCAATGGTCTCTTCAATGTTCAAACTACACATCAAGTTATAAAGTTCAACATTCTTGTAGATTGCACTTCTCGGCAGATCATTAACATTTAGAGGTTTTCCCTTTAACATGAAAATGGCCTGAGTGTTAGGATTTCTGCAACTAGTCATTGAACCGGCAGCAGACTGCCCTTCTGTAATGAAAATCATTGACTTATCTGAAAAATTACGCTTTGCATTAAGATGAAGCTTGCAGTCTTTCAACTGTGGAATACGAATTGAAACGGCCTTTGAACGCTCTCTGGCAAGTTTCTTGACAGACTGTAATTCCTGCCGGCATTTCTGATTTTCCTCAATCTTAGCAAGCAGACTTGCTGCATCCTTTTTGTTTCGATGCAGACTGTCAACAACAATATCTTTAATCTTAGAAACCAACTCAGAACGAATTTCTGTGTTACCCAGTCTGTTCTTTGTCTGTGACTCAAAGATTGGCTCCTTCAAACGAATTGCAATTGCACCAAGCAAACCTTCACGAACATCATCGCCACCAAATTTCTTGCCAGAGAACTCATTAATACCTTTAAGAATACCTTCCCTAAATGCACTTAGATGCGTTCCCCCATCAACGGTGAACTGACCATTTACAAATGAATAATATTCCTCAGAAAATTGATGTGTATGCGTGAACGCAATTTCAAGTGTCTCATCTTTGAAGTAGATTGGCTGATAAAGCTGCTGATATGCAGACTCATCTCGAATAAGCTCCAAAAGCCCATCTTCAGACTTGTAAACCTCGCCATTGAACACAAGCTTTAAACCAGCATTGAGATAAGCATAAAAACGCATACGACGCTCAATATGACCCATCTCAAATGCATATTTCTTGAAAATCTCAGGATCGGGTGTGAATGACATAAACGTGCCGTTGCGAACATTTGTCTCTTGCTTCGCTCTATTCTGGCTAATCAACTTGCCCTGTTCAAAATATGCCTCGACATATTCATCTTCTCGATAACTCTTTACAACAAAATGAGATGAAAGTGCATTAACAGCCTTTGTGCCAACACCATTCAGTCCAACACTGAACTGAAAAACATCATCGTTATACTTAGCACCAGTATTAATCTTCGAAACACACTCAACAACTTTACCCAAAGGTATACCACGACCATAATCCCTAACCGTAACTTCATCATCCTTAACCGTTATCTTGACCTCTTTACCATTACCCATGATAAATTCATCAATAGAATTGTCAATTACCTCTTTTAAGAGAATGTAAATGCCATCTTCATATTGAGCACCACTCCCTGTCCGGCCAATATACATGCCCGACCTCAAACGAATATGCTCTAATGATGACAGCGACTTTACTGTATCTTCATTATACTGAACTTCTTTTTTCGCCATATAAATTAATTTTCCTGTTAAACTTCTTCTACACACTCGTTCTTAGATTTCAAACTACGCAATTGAGGGAACAAAATCACATCTCTTATGGCATCAGCACCAAGAAGAATCATAATCAGTCGATCAATACCAACGCCCATTCCACCTGCTGGTGGCATTCCATGCTCCATAGCTGTTAAAAAATCATCATCAATCTTTGTCAAATCTTCGCCTGCCTGCTCTTCAAGACGCTGTCTTTGAACCAATGGGTCATTTAACTCTGTATATGCCGGAGCAACTTCCTGACCTCTAATCACCAACTCAAAAACATCTACAAGATCTGAATTATCTTCAGTCTCTTTTGCCAAAGGAATCAACTGCTTAGGAAGTCTTCTAACAAATGTTGGTTGAATCAGTGTGTGCTCAATCAATTTTTCATAAACTTCATGAGTAACCATAAGCATATCCCATGCTGGCTCAATAGCAAGTCCGGCTGCATCAACCTTAGCTTTAGCCTCATCTAAAGACAAGTCAAACCAATCATCGCCCATCTTTTCTTTAACTAAATCATGATACGTAGCTTCACGCCATGGCAGTGAAAAATCAATTGCATTTTCTCCTTCACCAACCTGCAAAGTTCCAAAAACCTTTTCAGCAACATGTATAATCATTCCCTGAATGATATCCTTCATGCCCTCAACATCAGAATATGCCTCATAAATTTCAAGCATTGTGAATTCAGGATTATGCGTCCGATCCAATCCTTCATTTCTAAAGTTTCTGTTCAATTCATAAACCTTATCAAATCCGCCAACCAAAAGTCTCTTCAAATAAAGCTCCGGTGCAATACGCAAAAACATATCTTCACCCAACGCATTATAACGCGTCTGGAAAGGCTTTGCTGCAGCACCACCTGCTTCACTCTGAATCATTGGTGTCTCAACTTCATAAAACCCTCGACCACTTAGATAACTTCTTATCTCAGAAATAATTTTAATTCGCTTGTTGAAAACATCTCTAACCTCTGAGTTCGATATCAAATCAAGATAACGTTGACGATATCTAGCCTCAACATCCTGAAGACCGTGCCATTTTTCCGGCAAAGGCAACAATGATTTTGACAGCAATTCCCAGCTGGCAACTTTAATCGTAGGCTCACCCATGCGAGTTGTAAAAAGCTCACCATCAACACCAATCTGGTCACCAAGATCAAGCAGCTTAAAAGCAGCAAACGCTTCCTCACCAATCTGATTCTTGCCCACATAAAGCTGAAAACGCCCCTCACCATCACTAAGATCAGCAAAAATACTCTTACCCATCTTTCGTATGGTCAACAAACGAGCTGCAACCTTAACCTTCTTCTCTTCAGCAAAGCCCTCTCTGATTTCCTTCAGGTTTCCATCTCGCTTGAATGCTTTGCCAAATGGTTTGTAACCCATCTCTCTAAGCTTTTCCAAATTTTCCAGACGCTGTTGTCTATATTCATTATTATCTGTCATCTATTCAATCCTTTTATTCGTTATTTGGTTGGCTAGTTGGTTTCCCGCAAAGTGCGACTAGCAAAAAGCTAGCTTTTTTGGTGCAGATTGCAATCTGGTTTACAAGGACACATCAGTCCCATACGTCCCATTTCAATTCAACGCCGAGCTCCAGCTCATTCCACGTTTCGCGTCTTCTGTCCTGTCGCGCCGTAGTCTCGAAGAGCGAAGGCGGAAGCGGCGGGCGTCATTCTTCGCTCTACGAGCTTCGCAGGACACTGCTAACCGCCGAACTCTGTAGCCGACCTCAGCAGAGGTCGGAAAACTTCCCACTTCCCACCTAGTACTTATCACTGGGAACGCCGAGCCCCAGCTCGGCATAATAAACACCGCCGGAGGCATTCCACAATTATTAATTCTTAATTTTTAATTGATTTCCTACTTCCTTTTTCCTGCTGACAAAGTCAGCTTCAACTAATCTTCCTCAGCCAACTGCTCCATAAGTTCATCACTTACACTCATGTTCATATAAACTTCCTGAACATCATCATTATCCTCCAACATATCAACAAATCTAAATACACCTCTTGCAACCGCAAGATCCTCAACTGGAGACTCAAGCAGCGGCAACATTGTAACTTCAGCACTGAGTGTTGCAATACCTGCACCTTCAAGAGCATCTGTAACATCTGAAAAAACTTCCGGCTCTGTAAGAATCTCAAAGTTATCTCCCTCTACAACCATATCCTCTGCACCAGCATCAAGAACAAGAGCCATCAATGTATCTTCATCAACTGTAGATGTATCAACCATGATCTGACCTTTTCTTTGGAAATTTCTTGAAACAGCACCTTGCGATGCAAAACTTGAATTATTCTTTGTAAAAATATGACGAATCTCAGAAGCAGCTCTATTTTTGTTATCAGTCAAAGCCTTAACAACAATACCAACACCACCGCCAGCATAACCCTCATATACAACTTCTTCAAAAGTTACACCATCAAGCTCCCCAGCACCCTTTTTGATCGCTCTGTCAATATTATCAGCAGGCATATTAACGCTCTTAGCCTTCTGCACAATATTACGCAAACCTGCATTCAATTCAATATCGCTGCCACCCGCACGAGCCGCAACCATAATTTCTTTACTCATCTTGCTAAAAACCTTACCACGTTTAGCATCCGCAGCACCTTTTTTATGCTGAATCGTCTTCCACTTACTATGTCCACTCATAATTATAACTCCATTATTTTAATATTCTTTACTATTTTTTATTATATCCTTAAAATCGCATTCATAGAGCTTTGCCCTACGCTAGTTCCCCTCTTTGTGCATTCTGTAGCCCCAGGAACGCCGAGCATGAAGGTCAAACTCGGCTCTTCTGTAGCCGCGTCGCCCCGGCGCGGTTCTTCTCCCTTAATCCCGCCCTGCGGGACTAGCAGAGCTAGCCATCTCAATCTTAATCTTAACCTGTACGGGCTGACCTATGTGTCTGCCCTTTTCTCAATCCCCCACCTCAACCATTGTCCGCCAAAGCTGCTCCTCTTCTAGGGGAGCTGTCGAGCTTGCTCGACTGAGGGGTTCTTCTTAATCTTAACCTGCTGGCTCCGCCAGCTCCTGGGAACGCCGAGCTCCAGCTCGGCATAATAAACACCGCCGGAGGCATTCCACAATTATTAATTCTTAATTTTTAATTGATCCCCTGCTTCCTTTTTCCTGCTGGCTGCGCCAGCCCTTTACCTTCCTCTGCTGACGAAGTCAGCCACTTCCCACTTATCACCTATCACTTGAAAAGTTAGCCCACTAACTTTTCATATTATATCCCACCAGCTCATCATCAACGCCCTCATCAGGAATAAAATCCTGAATCCAGCCATTATAAAATTCCAACTCCTCAGCCACATCACAAACCATCTCATACTCATCACGATACAGCATCCGATTCATTTCGTCAAACTCACAAGCATTATACGTTGGAGTATACTGCGACATCACGCTGATATGAATATCACGACCCACATTCTCCTTCAGCCATCGCAAACTATCAGCCGCCTCATCCGCACGACCTGGCAAAACCAAAATTCTGCAAACCACACCACTGACAGCAATACCAGCAGCATCAACCCGCAAATGACCAACCTGTTCAACCATCTTCAGCAAAGCAGCACGAGCCGATTCCACATAATTCTCAGCCCCGGAAAGTTCCTTAGCACTCTCGTTCTTAGAGTACCTCAAATCCGTCACATATATGTCGACAATCCCCGCCATATCATCAAGACTTTTTTCACATTCAAAACCGCTTGTATTATACAAAATAGGCAGAAAAAATCCAGCTTTTTTTGCAATATCAATTCCATTCTTTACATCAGGCAACCAGGACGTTGGAGAAACCAAATTCCAGTTGTGACATTTCTCTTTTGCAAGCCCAATCAGAATATCTGCAAACTCCTCGCACGAATACTCCTTACCCGCACCATCCTGGCTCCATGGAAAATTCTGACAATACTGACAACCAAGCGTACAATGCGAGAAAAATATCGTCCCCGAACCATTCTCACCACTAAAAGGAGGCTCCTCACCAAAATGTGGTCCATAGCGATAAATCTTAAGTTTACTACCCGCACCGCAGAACCCGAATTCACCAGCCTCCCTATCAACCCCACAAGCCCGTGGACACAATTTACAATCACTATAATCCATAAATCCCAATTCCTGTAAAAATCAATTTACCATATTAGCAACTCCCAACAAAAAAATCAAGTCCCGTTTTTAAATGACAAAAAAATTCGCAATTTTTTGGTTGAATGCCCTTTTTGGCGGGGTCACGGACCCCGACCCTTCCTCCTTCGCTGTTCCAGACTACGGCGTGACAAGAAAGTTGCGGATGCTGCAACCAAAGCTAAATCCTTGATTTGCAAGTATTTTGTAGGGTCGGGGTCCGTGACCCCGCCAAAAAGGGTGTTCAACCGAAAAATCAAGGTCGCCAAAAGATGAGGGTGAATTTAACTTTACAAATAGCAAGGGCTTTTGTTATTATTAATTTTTAGTGTATTGTTAACCTTAAATCAGCAACATCAGGAGTTAAACATGAGTGAATTCATTATCCCGGAACGTTTGAATGCAACCACGGCACCAGAAGTGGAAAAGAAACTGCTAGCGCTAATTCAACGCGAAAGACCAGAAAAGCTAATCTGCAATTTTTCAAACACAGTCTACATATCCAGTGCAGGACTAAGAATTATGTTGCTTGTTTCAAAGAAGATGAAAGCAATTGGAGGCGAGGCTATTCTTAGCGAAGTGCCACCTGACGTTTATTCTGTCTTTAAGATGGCGGGATTTATTCATGTTCTTAATGTTACACCCATTGGTGAGTAATGCGAATATTTCTTTTTATATGTTTTATTGCAATTAGCGTAAGTGCTGCACAAAAAGCTACCATGGTTTTGCAATGGGAGCACCAAAGTCAATTTGCAGGCTATTACATGGCTCTAGAAAAAGGATTTTATGCTGAAGAAGACTTAGATGTAACATTAGTTCGTGGCGGGGCTGACGTTAATCCTCTAGAATTAGTCAAGGATGGTAAGGCTGATTTTTGTTCGGCAATGCTAATGCCTATCTTAGCCTTTTCAAAAGATAATCAAACCAAATTCTGCCTGCTCTCACAAGTGATAAATCGATCAACACTCTCATTGGTTGCATGGAAAGATGGAAAAGACGGATATTCTAATATTCAGACCCCTTCCGATCTGAATGGAAAAACAATCACTGTTTGGGAAGGGTTTGCAGATCCTTTTCAAACTATGTTTAATAAGTTTGGCATTAAGGCAAAAATCATACCTCAATATTATTCTTTTTCATTGTTCCTGCAAAGAGGTGCAGATGCCTGTTCGGCAATGCTCTATAACGAATATCATTCTCTGCTTCAGTTTGGTATTAAGAAAGATGAAATCATCGTATTTGATTTTTATGAACTGGGAATCAATATTCCGGAGGATGGAATTTATTGCCTTAAGAAAACAGAAGAAGAGAGACCTGATTTTTGCCAGTCATTCGCTCAAGCAAGTATGAAAGGATGGGCTTATGCAAAAGAGCATCCAGAAGAGACTCTTAATGTAGTAATGAAATACGTGAAAAAAGAAAAACTGCCAACAAACCGACCACATATGAAATGGATGCTTGATACCATTCTTGGAGCGATATATCCTGAAAAAGAAGGCGACTGGATCCCTGGAAAACTGAACAAATCTGACTTTAATAATGTCATCTCAATGCTAAAGATTGATCCAGATTCAATATCTTACGAAGACTTTGTCGCAAAGGAGGCTCAAAATGTTCAAAATTAGAGCTTCTCTTTTTCTTAAATTTGCTTTATTCATATTTGTTGGAGCGGGACTAGTATTATTCGTAATGGTCAGAGTCAATAGTTATATTATGCATGATATACTACTAAAGAAGCAAGCTGATTACTATACGGTTCTAGCTTCAGATGCTGCTCATGAAATTAATAACACATTTTCAAAAGCATGCAAAGTTGTTGACGAGGCTGCATTAATATTTGAGTACCAACCAACAACACGAGAAAATTCAACCGCACTTATGGAACGCATTATAGAGCATGACAGTTTTATTTTTGGCAGTGCTATTGCTCTGGCTCCAGATTCTGATTTTGATGCTTCTGGTTATCAAATACTATATTCATGGCGTATAGATAATGAAATCACAACAGTTGAAAGAGAAGCTCCTTTAAAAGATTATCAGAGTGACTGGTTCTATCTACCACAATATTTAGAACGTCCTGTATGGTGTGAATTATATGCAGATAAGGAAACAGATGAAATTATGACAACATATTCTGTTCCTATATTTAAAAAGGGTAAACTTAAGGCTGTCATAACATGTGACCTAACTGTTGACCACATAGAAAACTTCCTTGATACAATGAAAATCGGAAAAAATTCTCAACCAATACTTGTTTCTGAAACAGGCCGATTGATTATTCATCCAAACAAAGATTGGATAATGACGGAAACTTTTTATAGTCTTGCAGAACAATCTACCTTGGAAGACCAGAAAGCTCAGTTGCAAAACATTTCATATGATATTATCAAAAGCCAATCTGGGATGCATCGATATAAAAGCCCTTCTGCCGACGAAACTGTCTGGTTTTATTTCAACAGAATTCCTTCAACTGGCTGGGCTGTTGGATTTATTGTTCCTGAAGACGAAATATTTGCACCAATTGTTGCCATGAATAAAAAGATGGCCGTGATTGGAGTTTTAGGTGCCCTACTTCTGCTGATACCTGCACTACTTATTTCTCTGACAATCACTCGTCCTCTTCATGAAATATGCAATGCAACCCGCATAATAGCTACAGGTGATTTCGACCTGGAACTTCCTCAGACCAAACGTAGTGATGAAATTGGACAACTTGTTTCCGACTTTGACAAAATGCGCTCAAACCTCAAAGAGTATATGAAAAACTTGGCAACAACAACTGCGGAAAAAGAAAAAATTTCAAGTGAACTTGCAATTGCAGAAGAGATTCAACACAGCATACTACCAAAACTATTTCCTCCTTTCCCAAAAAGAGCAGGACTTGATATTTTTGCCATACTTCACTCTGCCAGGGAAGTTGGCGGAGATTTGTATGATTTCATACTTTTGGATGATAATCATTTATATATTGCCATTGGAGATGTTTCAGGCAAGGGAGTTCCTGCATCACTTTTCATGGCGGTCGGCAAAACATTGCTTAAGTCCACAATACAAACAGTAATGGATCCTGCAAAAGCACTTATTCACGTAAACAATGAGCTTGCTGACGGAAACGATTCCTGCATGTTTATAACAATGTTCTGCGGCATTCTGAATTTGGAAACAAACGAGTTGATTTATTCTAATGCGGGACATAATCCTCCCCTACTGATCACAAAAGATGAACCAGAGTTTTTGCCTGATGCATATACTCCTCCGCTTGCGGCAATGGAAGATATTGAGTTCGAAAATCAAACGCTAATGCTTGGTGATGGAATGCAGTTATTGCTTTACACCGATGGTGTCACGGAAGCCATGAATTCACAAGAAGTACTCTTTGATGAAAGTCGATTAGTTGAAACAGTCAAAGCAAACCCAACCAAAACAGCAGAAAAAAGAATTAGCACAGTGCTAAAAGCAATTCGTGAATTTGCTGATGGTGCAGAGCAGTATGATGACATTACAATGCTTTGTGTATCAAACCAGAGACATGAGGAATATATACAACACGAAAATTCGCCTTCATCAACTCTCGTTTTAACCAATCGCCGTGAAGAATTTGCTAGAATGGTAACCTGGTTAGAAGATGTCGCGGAAGATTTAAAGTGGGATACCAGTTTGCTCATGCAGCTAAATCTTGTTCTGGAAGAGTGGATTGTCAATGTAATATCCTATGCCTTCCCAGATGAATCTGTTCATGAAATTGAAGTTAGACTCTGGCATAAAGAGAACAATATTAAAATTGAAATTATTGACGATGGAATTCCTTTTGATCCAACAAAACAAGATGCCCCAGATGTTGACGCCCCACTGGAAAAACGTGAAATTGGTGGACTTGGAATTCATTTCATCAAAGAGAGTACGGATGATTTTACATATGAAAGAAAAGACAATCACAATATTGTGACAATGCATAAGCTGACTACGTCAGCTGTGGGAAGTGATACGTAGTAAGAACTCGCTTTGCTCGCAGGTTAAGATTGAGATTAAGGTTGAGAAAAGGAAATTTCCAAATTCGCGAGTGCTCAAGTGCGCAAGTTAGAGAAAAAAGCGAGAAACATTGAGAAGCATTCGATAAAGGTTAAGTTCGATTGCTTTGCTTATGTCGCTTTTTATTTCATTGAGTCACTGGGTCATTAAGTCACTGAGTCCAATAAAAAGTCGGGGTCATCAGTCTTCGCTTGTGGCAAGCTACGCCCGACGCAGAGGACCTTGAAGGAAAAACCTACAAAACACTTGCTAATCAAAAGTTTTGCTTAAAATTGAGAGTTTCTCACTGACGCACGGAATTTTGTTGCAAATTCGTATGAAATGAACTATCATTTTAACATTATGTTTTGATAATAATAATCATTAGGGAGAATTAAGATGGGACTTTTTGATAAAATAGCAGGCCAGTTCATTGATATCATCGAATGGAACGAGCAATATTCAGATGAATTAGTTCACCGTTTTGAACGTTATGAACATGAAATAAAAATCGGGGCACAACTAATTGTCCGCCCTGGACAAAAGGCAGTTTTTGTTAACGAAGGACAAATTGCAGATGTATTTTCCTCTGGTAAATACACTCTTGAAACTCAGAATATACCAATCCTTTCAACTCTTAAAGGCTGGAAGTATGGATTCAACTCCCCTTTCAAAGCAGAAGTATACTTTCTTAATTTAACCGAGCAACTTGACCGAAAATGGGGTACAGCCACACCTGTTATTCTACGCGATGCTGATCTAGGAATGGTCAGAGTAAGAGCTCATGGCAACTTTTCTTACAAAGTGAGTTCTGATTCAGAGATGCTCAGTCGTCTAGTTGGTGCACGCCACTCATTTGGACCAGAAGATATCGAAGGTCAATTAAAATCCAAACTTGTATCATCATTCTCAGATTCAATTGCAGAGCTCAATATTGCAGTTTTAGACCTGCAGGCTCAATATGATGAGATCAGTGAGTTTATGGCTCAAAAGCTAAGCACAGTGTTTAGTGATTTTGGACTTACCCTACTCGGCTTTGTGCTTGAAAATGTTACCGTTCCAGAAGATGTTGAAAAGGCAATGGATCAAAGAGCTTCAATGGGTGCAGTTGGCGACCTGAACAAGTTTTCTCAATTTCAGGCCGCTCAAGCTTTGGAAGATGCTGCAAACAATCCAGGCATGGCTGGTAATATGATGGGCATGATGGTTGGTGGTGGCCTTGCAGGCAACATGGGTAATGTACTACATCATGAAGAACCATCTGTTCAAGTGCCAATTATGATCTGTCCAAAGTGTTCTGCTGAAAATGCAGGTTCCGCAAAATTCTGCGGTGAATGCGGACACTCAATGTCTCCTGAAAATGAATTTTGTATCAAATGTAATGCTGAAATTGCACCAAAATCTAAATTCTGTAGTGCATGTGGGGCTCCTCAACAAGCAAAATGTTCTGAATGCGGAGCCGATATGACACCAAACTCTAAATTCTGTGGTGAGTGTGGAAAAAAAAGCAATTAAAGACAATTAAAAATTTATAATTAAGGCTCTGTCACGGTTTGTGTGGGTTAACCATAAATTCTTTAAGTTCGACTGCGTTGCAGTCGTTCATTAATAATGATTGATTTAACCATGCATTTCATACATGGCTACTAAAGTTGAACAGGTAGGCCATTCGCTTTGCTCATTGCTTCAGCCTATTAAGTTTATTATAAGTGGCTAAAGCCTCTCTCGCAAACTCGAGTCACCGTTCTAAGACTACGAAGTAGTCAAACTTTAGTAGCCCCGTATGCAATGCGGGGTGCTATAAACAAACCATACAACGACCCAGCTACTAGCGAAGCTAATAGCTGGGGCGAATAAAGACAAGTCATCCACAATAATTTACGAAGAGCCATATTTTGTTTCAAATGGAGGTGGTGTTGAAAGATTTTGTGGTGAATTTTTGTGGGGTTTATGGGGGAGTTTGATATTGACATTTTTTGGATGGTGTATTATTATTTTGGTTTGAAGATTTTTGATAGAAGTTAATTAAATACAAGGGATTTATTATGAAGGCTGATGTTTTAAGAGAGAAGTTTTTAACATTTTTTGAGAGTAAGGGACATACAAGGATTTCGGGGAGTTCATTGATACCGGAGAATGATCCGACGGTACTTTTTACGACAGCTGGTATGCATCCGTTGGTGCCATATCTTTTGGGCGAGGTTCATCCAGGTGGCAAACGTTTGTGTGATTGCCAGAAGTGTATTAGAACTGGTGATATTGATGAAGTTGGGGATGCTTCTCATCTGACATTTTTTGAGATGCTTGGTAATTGGTCTTTAGGTGATTATTTTAAGGAAGAGGCAATTAAGAATTCGTTTGAATTTTTGACATCTAAGGACTATCTTGGTTTTGACAAGTCTAAGCTATATTTTACAGTTTTTGAAGGCAATGAGAATGTTGCCCGAGATGATGAGGCAATTGAGATTTGGAAAAGTTTGGGTGTTGCAGATGACCATATTTTTCCATTGCCAATGAAGGACAACTGGTGGGGGCCGGCTGGTCAGACTGGACCATGCGGACCTGATACTGAGATGTTTGTTGATACAGGCAAGGATGCTTGTGGGGCAGATTGTAGACCAGGATGTAACTGTGGCAAGTATTTTGAAGTATGGAATGATGTTTTCATGCAGTATGAGAAAACTGATGACGGCAGTTATGTTCCTTTGAAGCAGCATAATGTTGATACAGGTATGGGCGTTGAACGTACGATTGCTATGCTGCAAGGCAGGAAAAATGTTTTTGAGACAGAGTTGTTTGCTCCAATTATTGAAGCAATAACAAAAGCATCGGGCAAAGATATGAATGAGAGTGAAGAGACTTTACGTTGTTTCAGAGTTATTGCTGATCATGTTCGAAGTTCTGTTTTTATTCTTGGAGATCCTACCGGTGTTGTACCAGGTAATCTTGGTCAGGGATATGTTTTACGTCGTTTGATTCGTAGAGCTGTTCGTTATGGAAAGAATCTTGGCCTTGAAGGTACATTTCTGGCTCCGATTGCTGAAGTTGTTATTGATAATTATAAGCATGTTTATTCTGAGTTGGAACAAAACAGACAAAAGATTGTTACAGAGCTTGTAACTGAAGAAGAAAAATTTGAAAAGACACTTCACAGAGGAATGGCGGAGCTTGAAAAGATTTTGGGTAAATTAAAAGAGCATGATCAGAAGGTTGTTTCCGGAAGAGTTGCTTTCAGGCTTTATGACACATATGGATTTCCTCTTGAATTTACAGAAGAGATTTGTGTTGAACATGAGATGAGTGTTGATAGGCCAACTTTTGACAAGGCTTTTGAAAAGCATAAAGAGATGTCTAAGAAGGGTGCTGAAAAAACATTTAAGGGTGGTCTTGCCGATGACTCCAGTGCAACCAAATCACTACATACGGCAACACATCTGCTACATAGAGCATTGAAAAATGTTCTAGGTGAACATGTTAATCAAAAAGGTTCAAACATCACTCCTGAAAGACTAAGATTTGACTTTTCACATACTGAAAAGATGACTCCTGAACAGATAAAAGCGGTTGAGGATATGGTCAATGAGGTTATAGACAAGAAACTTGATATTACAATGGAGATGATGACACTTGAGGAGGCTAGAGAGGCTGGAGCAACAGCTCTTTTTGATGGTAAATATGGTGAGCAGGTTAAGGTTTATACTATTGGTGAGTTTAGTAAAGAAGTTTGTGGAGGTCCGCATGTTGACAACACATCCGAACTTGGTCGCTTTAAAATCAAAAAAGAGGGTTCTTCAAGTGCTGGAGTTCGTAGAATTCGTGCTGTCTTGATTAATGATTAAAATAGTTTTTATAGACATTAAGGGCATAAATTGCTATGCTTCGAATAGTAAAGATTTTAAAGATTAAATAGAGGAAATATAATGAATACAAAAACATTATCAGGCAATTTGATTGCAAAAAATATAAAGCTGGCAATTGTTGTTAGTAGATTTAATGACTTTTTTACAAAACAACTATTAAGTGGAGCCATTGATTGTGTTGAGAGACATGGAGGAAACCTTGAAGATATTACAGTTGTATGGGTTCCTGGTGCAAATGAGATACCTGTGACAGCAAAGAAATTGGCATCATCAGGAAAGTTTGAAGCAATAATAGCATTAGGAGCTGTTATTGATGGAGCTACTCCACATGCTGACTTGATTAATTCACAAGTTGCAAAATCGTTATGCGCACTCTCTGTAAGTTCAGAAATACCAATTATAAACGGAGTTATTGCTGCACATAATCTAGAACAGGCTATTGAACGTTCTGGCACAAAAGCTGGTAACAAAGGTTGGTCTGCATCCCTTTCAGCAATTGAAATGGTTAACTTATTTAAGGTTGTTTAATTAATGAGTTCAACACCAATAAACAGGCGTCAAGTTCGCAAATGGGCATTACAGATGCTTTTTCTTTTTGACGTTACTCATGTGGATAATTATAAACAACGTATAAAAGATGACTCATTATTAAACATGCTATATTCGGTTGAGTTAGATCCTGAGCTAGAAAATGAAATTGCACTTGATGACTTGCCTGAGATTGGAGAGCCGAACAAGCAGTATCTTTATGATGTGATTGAAAAAGTATCAAAGCATAAAGCAGCAATTGATATAATGATTGATGAAAACAGCAACGATTGGGATGTCAAGCGTTTACAAAAAGTTGATGTTAATATTATGCGTATTGCAGTTGCTGAAATGTTTTATATAAAAGATGTTCCAGGTGTTGTTGCGATTAATGAAGCAGTAGAGCTTGCAAAAATTTTTTCAGAGGACAAATCAGCATCATTTATTAATGGAGTATTGAATTCGATATGGCAGAAGAGTGGCAAATCGCAGATGATATAAAGTGGATGAAGCTTGCTGTTGCAGAAGCCAGAAAGGGAGAAGGGGATACGTCTCCTAATCCTCCAGTAGGGGCTGTAATTGTAAAAGATTCTAAACTGATTTCAAAAGGATATCATAAAAAAGCAGGCTTACCTCATGCTGAAAGGGAAGCCATCGGTGCTGTTGAAGAAAAAGAACTTCAGGGTGCTACAATTTATGTTACTCTTGAGCCATGCTCAACAACAGGTCGAACAGGACCTTGTACAGAGGCAATTAAGGCTGTTGGAATCTCTCGTGTAGTTTTTTCAGTAATGGATCCAAATCCAGAACATTCAGGTAGGGCTATTCCAATTTTAGAATCAGCCGGCATTAAAGTTGACTTTGGTGTATTGGAGGATGAATGCAAAGAGCTACTTGCGCCTTTTTCAAAACTAATGGTTCATGGTTTACCATATATTACCTTGAAGATGGCAATGACTCTGGATGGTAAAATTGCTGATCGAGATTGTATTTCAAGATGGATTTCAGGTGAAGAAGCCGGTGAATATGTTCAGCATCTGCGTCATAAGTGCGATTCAATACTTGTTGGCTCAAACACAGTAATTAAAGATAATTCACAATTGATTTGTCATGATGAGCCAGACCGATTTAGAAGGCGTATAATAATTGCGTCATCGACGACAAAGATGCCGTTGGATCTTAATGTGTTCACAAAATATCAGGATAGAACAGTTCTTGTTGTTTCAGAGAACTTAAATGAAGATTGGGTCAACGATTATAAAAAGACAGGTGTTGTTGTTTTGGACGTTCCTGAGAATCCCCAAGGTTTTCCATCGCTTACGGTAGCTTTAAGAACGCTGGCTAAGCATGGTGTCACTCACATATTATGTGAGGGTGGAGGCAAAATCGCTGGAGAATTAATTAATAGTGATTTGGTTGATGATTTTATTTTTTTTGTTGCACCAAAGTTTTTAGGCGATGGTGCTGTTGAAGTTGTAAGAGGCAAAAGTTGGTTGCTTGGAGATTGCCCAAATATCGAGATTGTTTCAACCGAGATGGTTGGAAATGATGTTTTAGTTAAAGCTGTTAGTAGAAAAGGTAAATAGCAATGTTCACTGGTTTAATTGAAAAGCAAGGAATTATCAAGGGTATTACCAAAAGAGGTGAAGGCTATTTGATAGATATTGAACATACCGCTTGGGATGAGGAATTGAAATCAGGGGAAAGTGTTGCTGTTTGCGGAGCATGTTTGACGGCTACAAATATTTCAAGTACATCTTTTTCAGCTGATATGCTTTTAGAGACAGCCTCATTGACAACATTAGTAAACAAGTCTATTGGGGACGTTGTTAATCTTGAGCGTGCAATGGCTGCAAATGGCAGGTTCGGGGGGCATTTCGTTACAGGCCATGTTGATGGGGTTGGTGAGATTTCTGAAGTTAAAAGTTTATCCAATGACTATGTTGTAACCATTGAGGCTGCAAAGAATTTATTAGATGGTATTGTTCTTAAAGGATCAATAACTATTGAGGGAATCAGTCTTACGATCGCTAGGGTTGATTCAAAATCATTTGATGTACATATTATTCCAACAACATGGAGAGAGACTAATCTGTCTGTTATCGGTAAGGGTGGTAAGGTTAATCTTGAGACCGATATGATTGGCAAATATGTAAAACAATTCATGGATAAAAGGACAGATGAATCATCCTCTTCAATATCCATGGACACCCTGCACAAAGCAGGCTTCTAAAAAAACACCTTGTAAGAAGGAAATACCCCTCCCACCTCGCACGCGAGGTGACCTCCCCTAAAAGCGGGAGGAGCTGGCTGAGTTTGCAAGCCGTATTGATTGTATTTTTACAACTGCTCCCTCTTTTAAGGAATCTGTCATTCATGGATGTCTAAAAGGAACCAACAGGAAAACTCAAAAAAAATTAAATTATTAGTTGATTTCTGCGGGATATTTGGTTATTATACCAAATAACAAAATAAGAAAGAGATTTTATGAATAAAGAAGACAAAAAACATTACGAGGCAAAGTCTGAGATTTTTAAGGCACTATCACATCCCACAAGGTTGTGGATTGTGGATCAACTTGCTGATGGCGAGAAATGTGTTTGTGAATTTGTTGATAAGCTTGATGTAGATTTTTCAACAATTTCTAAGCATTTATCAGTTTTGCGGCATGCAGGTATTATTGTGAGTGATAAACGCGGCAAGCAGGTTTACTATAGTTTGCAGGTTACTTGTGTTTTAAGTTTTATGAATTGTGTTGATGCAGTTTTGGAGTCGATTAGGAATTAACAATTTTGGTGTTCGCAAGTTGAGATTTTTGGAAGAAAATTAAAAGACAAATCTCGTCTGCACAGGCGAGTGGCGAAGATTTGTGAGTTTTGAGAATGGGATCACCCCTCCGTCTCGCTGCGCTCGCCACCTCCTCCCGCTTTGCGGGACTAGCAAGCTAGCCAGGGAGGAGTTTTTGCGGACTAGTGGGTGATGTTTCAATATAAGATTAGGAGTTTGATAAAGTTATGAGTAAATTATTTAGTATTTTTACGATGTTGGCCGATTGGCTGACGTATGGAGTGTTGAGGCTTGATCCAACAAGTTGGGTTGGGGCGAGTGTACATTTTTTTATTGAGGATGTTACCAAGATATTTGTACTTGTTGTTATTTTGATATATTTAATTGGTTTGTTCAGGGCATCGATGGATGTTGACAAAATCAGGAATTATCTTCAAGGCAAGCATCGATTTGTTGGATATTTTCTTGCAGCAATGTTTGGGGCAATAACTCCTTTCTGCAGTTGCAGCAGTATTCCACTTTTTTTAGCATTTACAGCTGCGAGGATTCCCATTGGCATTACAATGTCATTTCTGATTACCTCACCAATTGTTAATGAGGTTGCAGTTTTGGTTTTGGGGTCAGTATTGGGCTGGAAGTTTACAATCATATATATTGGTGTTGGAATGTTGGCAGGTGTTATTGGCGGAATATTCTTTGATTTAATTAAGGCAGAGCGTTATCTGACAGAGCTTGGAAGCAAATCTAAGAACATGAAAAACAGTTCAGATTCAGACCAATCATCATCTTTCAGCGGCAACGATTCTAAGCAGGTATTGAGTTGGAGTGAGCGTCACGAATTTGCCAGGGGTGAAGTTTCTGATGTTTTTGGTAGAATCTGGAAATGGGTCTTGATTGGTGTTGCGGTTGGTGCACTTTTTCATGGTTTGGTTCCGGCGACTTGGGTTCAAAAGAATTTATCGGCAGGTCAGTGGTGGACAGTTCCTTTAGCTAGTGTGTTGGGGATACCTTTGTATTCAAATGCTACCGGGATTATTCCTGTTGCAGAATCTATGCTTAGTAAAGGTATTCCACTGGGTACTGTTTTGGCATTTATGATGAGTGTTGTTGGTGCAAGTTTTCCTGAGTTTATAATGTTGAAACAGGTTATGAAGACTAAGTTGCTAGTCTGTTTCTTTTTTGTATTGCTTGTGCTGTTTTCGATTACGGGGTGGATATTTAATGGAATTGCTCCATTGTTGGGAATTTGACAATTAATAATTGGGAATTAGGGAAGAAAAAGAGATGCGATCACCCCTCGCAGCGAGCTGACTACGGCTCGACAGGTAAATCTCGTCTGTACAGGTGTGAGGGTAAGCATTTATGAGTTTTGAGAATGGGATCACCCCTCCGACTCTCCCGCTGCCACTTTGCTTTTCTAAAAGCAAAGTGGTAGCGGGATCGCCACCTCCTCCCGCTTTGCGGGACTAGCAAGCTAGCCAGGGAGGAGCTTTGGCGAACTAGCGGTTGCACTTCAAAATGTCGTTAGTATAGCATAACACCTTGTTAAAACACATGTTGTGAATTGAACAGTAAGCCCTATGTAGATTTTTGTGGTTTAGTAGTGGTTAGTAAAAAAAATAGTAAATGAGGGGAATATTATGAAGATTCAGATTTTGGGCACGGGGTGTCCTAAGTGTAAAAAGTTATATAATGCAGTTGAGAGTGCAGTTGAAGAACTTCAACTGGAGTGTGAATTGGAGAAGGTTACAGAGATTGATGAGATAATGAGAATGGGAGTTGTTATGACACCAGCACTTATTGTTGATGGTGAAACTAAGTCAGTAGGTAAGGTTCCATCGGTTAAGAAGTTAAAAAGTATGTTATCATAGGAGATTATTGCAATGAGTAGTTCAAATGATTGTAAAGGTGGTAAGAAATTGATTTTTGCTTGTTCTGGAGCTGCTGATGTTGGTGCAATTTCAGATCAGGCTGCTCGCAAGCTAACATGTGATGGCGTAGGAAATATATTTTGTCTTGTTGGTGTTGGTGGACGTGTTGATAGCATTATGAAAATAACAGCCAGTGCCGATGACATTCTTGTCCTTGATGGATGTCCACTTAACTGTGCTAAGAATTGTCTTGAACAAGCTGGTTTTGTTGATTTCAAGCATCTTCTTTTGAATGATATTGGTTTAGAAAAGGGACAGACTCCTATTAGTGATGAAAATATTAATTTTGTAGCACAAGCGGGTAAAGATCTTCTTGAAGGGACAGTTTAATGAATAGATTTTTGATTTTATTAATGCTTGTATTAAGTTTGGTTGCGGGTTGCAGTCGAAACAATAGTGTTGCTATAGAGCATAAATCATTGCCAACATTGTTAGAGTTTGGATCAGTCAATTGTATACCATGTAAGCAGATGGCACCAATTCTTGATGAGTTAGCAGAAGAGTATAAAGGGAAGTTTAATGTTAAGTTTATTGATGTCTGGTTGCCGGAAAACAGGGAAGTTGGAATGTCATATAATATACAGACCATTCCAACTCAAATATTTTTTGATTCAGATGGAAAGGAACTTTGGCGTCACACAGGATTTTTTTCCAAAGAGGACATATTAAACAAGTGGCAGGAACTTGGCATCAGTTTATAAGGGGTACATGGAAATATTAAAAAAAATCTTAACATATGGTCTGCTTGTATTTGTGGTTGTCAGCATTGTGGTTGCTTTTGTTAAGCATTCAAAGACTGTAGACTTTTCGGAGGCATCTGTTGTAGAATCTGGAAGTTATATAGCAGTCTACTATATGCATTCTTCATTCAGATGTTCGACATGCAATACAATCGAGCAGATGACCTTAAATGTGTTGAACAATTCGTATGCAGTTGAAATGCAAGAAGGATTGATTCACTGGAAAGAAGTTGATTTTCAGGTTAATGTGAAGTTAGCAAATCAATTTGAAGTTGTTGCCAGTTGTGTTGTGGTTGCTGATGTTGTTGATGGAGAGATTGTGAACTTTAGACGTCTGGATGAGGTTTGGACTTTAGTTAAAGAGCCATTGAAATTCGATATGTACATAAGTGATGCTATTGATAGTTATCTGAAGGAGAGTAAATAATGATTTGGTTATCTATATTTACAGCTCTTTGGTTGGGAATTTTGACAGCTATCAGTCCTTGTCCACTTGCAACAAATATTGCTGCAATTTCATTTATCAGCAGAAACACTAAAAATACAATTGTTTCCGGTATGCTTTATGCGTTTGGTCGAACCGTTGTATATGTTCTACTTGGTTTTATAATAAGTGGAGGGCTTCTTGGCAGTTCTGAGATTTCACGTTTTTTACAGATTTATATGAATGAAATATTGGGACCTTTACTTATCGTTCTTGGGCTTATTCTGCTTGGCTGGATCGGGTCTGGAATGTCATTGAATTTTGGGGTTGATAAGCTTCAGAAAAACATAACAGGTGGTATTATGTGGGCAATGCCAATTGGTTCACTTTTTGCATTATCCTTTTGTCCGGTTTCGGCAGGTTTGTTTTTCGGCGGGCTAATACCTTTGACTTTAAAGCAGGAGTCTGTTTTTGTGCTGCCAGTGGTTTATGGAATTGGAACTGCACTGCCAGTGGTGATCTTTGCATTTATAATGGCATTTGGATCGACATATGTTGGTAAGGCATTTAACCGCCTTTCTGTGATCGAATTGTGGATAAGAAATTTTGCAGGTGGTGCATTTGTTCTGGTTGGGATTTATTATTGCCTTGTTCATATTTACGGTATGAGTGTTGGGTGAGAAGTGATAAGTGGGAAGTATTAAGTTTCTCGCAGAGGCATGTATGAGCCTTGCTCATGTTTATTACTATGCCGAGCTGGAGCTCGGCGTTCCCAGAATACGATAAAAGAAAGACGAATAATGATTCAAAAACTATCTAACTAATATCACCGTAGTTATTTGTCTTTGAAGATTGATGCTTTTTTGTTTTTCTTGCTTTTTTCGTATGGTGGAGGCGTAATTTCCACTACGTCTGAACTATCTTCTTCAGTTGGTGGTTCAAAGTTGTTTATTTCTTTGAACTGATTGAAGAGATTTCCAAATGGATTTTCATTGTTTTTATTCTTCTTTGCCTCTTCCTGCATTAAAACATATTTATATTCAGATCCAGCAGACATGAATACAAAACCCGCGATTAAGAGTAGTATATATTGAATATCATCACTTCCAAGCAGTGCATATAATCCCATTAGTATTGCTAAGACGCGTCCGAGTCTTGAAGCGATGAAAGTTGCTTTGAGTCGTCCTTTTTTTATTGCCAGGGCAGAACGAAGGATCCTTCCGCCATCCATTGGGAACGCAGGGATTAAATTAAAGATTGCGAGTCCAATATTAATTACACCTATGTATTTAAGTACGATAAGAATAAACGGTATTGGGTCTGGAGGTAAACTTATAATAGAATCAGGTATGCCGAAGAATAGAGCAAGACCAATAACGGCACTCGTTGTAGGGCCAGCAATTGCCATCAAAAATTCATCAATTGGTTTTTCCGGCATTTCAGCCATTCTTGCAGCACCGCCAATTAATATAAGATCAATTGAGATAACTCGGCATCCTTTTTTGATTGCCACATATGAGTGAGCAAGTTCATGGAGTGCAATGCTGATCATTAGTCCAATGCCAAGCGAAATGCCCATTGAAGCACCAAAGTTCTTTATCAATAAAAAAATCATTAATAATATTGAAATGTTAATTCTAATGGGGATTCCCATTATATTTGTTACTGTATATGAAAAATTAGCCATATTAAATTGCAATTCCTAGTTTTAAATTATATAATAGTTACTTCTTTTTTGGGGAAAGAAGTTAATCGAGTTCAATTTTTGTTCGCCCCTAGATAACCAATGGTAATTGAGCCATCATTAAGCAAGCAGGTCATTCTATATCTGTATAACGTAAAAGTCTAGTTTTAAATTTAAATATGTTTATAAAAGTAGCTAAAACAAGAGTTTTCTCTCGAATACTCATAATATGTGTCTTATTTTTAGCAAATTCGCTATTTGGAATAAATTTTCAAAATGAGATAAGTCCAAGGAATGCAGAGAGACCAAAGCGTAAAAGCACGAAATATATAATTCTTCATACTACAGAGGCGTCCGACAGATCGTCTTTGTCTAGTTTAAAGAGATATGGAGAGGCACATTATATGGTTTCTACTGGAGGAACAGTATACCGAATTATAGATCATGGACGTGTTGCATATCATGCAGGAACGAGCATGTGGAATGGTCAGACTAACCTTGATAGGGATTCAATTGGTATTGAGGTTGTTGGTTGGCACAATAAGTCTATTAAGTCTGCTCAATATACGGCTTTAAAATCTTTAGTAAGTGAGTTACAGGGGATGTATCGCATTTCAGACAAGAATGTTCTGACTCATTCTATGATTGCATATGGAGAACCAAACAAGTGGCATAAGTATAAGCATAGAGGTCGCAAGAGATGTGGGATGTTGTTTGCGACTTCTTCAGTTAGAAATCGGCTTGGATTAACAGATAGATATACCTATGACCCCGATATTAGAGCGGGAAGATTACGAGTTGGCGATGTGTACCTTAACAGTGTTTTGTATGGCAAACAAGGTGCTACTGTTGTCGATGTTCCTGTTAGTATTGCAGAACTTGGTGGACAATATGAAACATATATTATTACAAAAGGTAAGAGTCCATGGGATGTTGTTGGTTTAAATTCAAAGCTGTCTAGTACATTATATATTTTTCCTGATGGTAGAAGACGTTTTACTGGTGATATAAAGAACTGGAGTAATATACCTGTTGGAACAAAAATTTTAGTACAGAAAAAAACGTCAATATCTAATGACAAGCAACTTATAAGTGGAACAATTAGCTATGTGTTTACAGATGCGATTAGTGGAGCACAGATTATTTTGACGGAGAGAGAGGCTATGTCAAGCACTATTCTTTATATGTTGCCCAAGGGTGTTAAGGGGGGAGATGGTTTTACGTCTCATCAGTTAAAGGATTTAAAGAAAGAGACAAAGATATTAAATGGTTATAGTTTAGCGGGGATAATTGATGGTCGAAAATCGGCGTTTGACATTGTGTCTGTGAGATGGAATCATAGGGATACGGTTTATTATTGTCCTGAAAAAGGTAGTGTGACATGTGGTGATAAGGTCAAAGAGCGTTCTATTTTATTGGGAACGTATGTTTTGTTGAAGGATTGAATCAATTAAAAATTAAGAATTAATAATTTTTAAAAAAAAGAGACGTGACAAATCTGGTCTTTACATGTTAGTGCCTAAGCATTTGTGAGTTATGAGAAGGAGAATACCCCTCCGTCTCGTTTCACTCGCCACACCTCCTCCCGCTTTGCGGGACTAGCAAGCTAGCCGGGGAGGAGCTTTTGCGAACTGATGGGTTGGCTTTGGCGAGGTTCATGGGACGGATGGGACTTATGGGACGGATGTTAAATAGGTGTAAAGAGGGATGTTTTTTTTATGAGTGAAGAAGATAATACAATTAGATTGCAGAAGTATTTGGCACAGCGAGGAGTTGGTTCAAGGCGGAAGTGTGCAGAAATAATTGCTTCAGGGGATGTGCGGGTAAATGGTGATATTGTACGAGAAGCTGGATATAGGGTTGATAAAGAGAGCGATGTAGTACAATTGAGTGGGCATGCTGTCAAGGAAGAGCAAGAGAAAAAGCGAGTTATTGCAATGTATAAGCCAAGAGGGTATCTATGCACGGCTTCGAATTCTCAAGGCAAAAGTGTTTTGTCGCTTCTTAAAGGAGTAAAAGAACGGGTTGTTCCTGCTGGCAGGTTAGATAAAGATAGTGAAGGATTACTTATTCTATCAAATGATGGTGATTTAATTAACCAGATTACGCATCCTTCTCATGGACATACTAAGGTGTATTTGGTTACAGTAGCTGGACGAGAGGGGGTTAATGTTATTGAAGAGTTGAGACAACCAATTGTTATTGATGGCAATAAGACTCGCCCTGCAATCGTTAAGTTTGAAGGCAGGAAGGGACCTCCGAAACCTAAAAGTACAAAGAAAGTTCCTAAGTATATTAGCAAGAAGTTTGAACCGACGACATATGTTTTGAGGGTTATCCTTGGTGAGGGCAGGAAGCATCAGATAAGGGAGCTTTGTAAGAGGTCTAAGCTAAATGTTTTGGAATTAAAGCGAATTCAGATTAATGATGTTAAACTTGAAGATTTAAAGCTTAAGCCTGGTGAGTGGAAAGATATTGAGCTTTAAGATAAAGGTAAAGATTAAGATTTAGAGCTGCCGGAGCCAGCTGTAGAAAAGGGAATAAAGAAGAGACGCGGTAAATTTCGTCTGTACAAGTGATGTGATGCGAATTAATGCGTATCGCACAGCCCGTATGTGAGATGAAGATTAATATTGGTTTTATATGTGGAGGAATTAGAGATGAAGAGAAAATTGGTTGGATGTTTTAGCTTTTGGATGGTTATTGGAGTCTGTATGTTCATGGGGTGTGAGGGAGCATCAGATGGATACGAGGATCATGTTCCTGCAGAAGGAATGGGGAGTCTAGTTGCTTATAATCGAACTGCTACAGAGTTTTCTGTATATGTTGCCGGATATTATATGGGGAATGTTACATCATGGGAATATGAAGTGCAGGATTATGACCCGGGCACTTATACTGTTGTTATTCTTCAAGAGGATGGCAACAAGAACTATACAGCTGATATGGAAATTTTAGAAGGTGTTTTGACTGTTTTGGAAGTATCATATGGTAATGGTAGTTCAAAGTATTTTTCAGTTGAGACAGAATATGTGGATAAAAAATAAATTGATTTTGCATTTTGCAAAAAAAAAATGTAAAATATGAAACTTATGTTATAAATCACAGTGTGTGTGATCAATTTACAGAGAAAGATTAAAAAATATGATAGTTGAAAAAGTTTTAAAGAATCCGGAAGATTATAATTTTAACATTGATACTTTGGGAAAGTGTTCAGTTAAAACACCTATTCATTCCGATGCAAGGTTCATAGATGATGACAGCAGAGTTCTGATGAGTCATGATGCAAAATTGCTAAACCAATATATAAAAGATTCTGTAGTGCCGCCATCATTTGAAAGTGCTGGTCCGCGTAAGAAGATTTTTCATGATCCAGCTTGGAGTAGGGCTGCAATTTGTACATGTGGTGGTTTATGTCCTGGGTTGAATGATGTGATAAAAGCCCTTGTTCAGATTCTTCATTTTGATTATAACCTGAAGAATATTTATGGTATTCGTTATGGATATCGTGGTTTTATTCCTGAGTTTGGACATTCGCCAATATTGCTGACGCCTGAAATTGTTGATGATATTCATGAACAGGGTGGTACTATTCTCGGGTCGTCGAGAGGACAGCAGTCTACAGAAGCTATTGTTGATACACTACTACGTATGAATATTAACATGGTCTTCTGCGTTGGTGGTGATGGAACTTTAAGAGCAGCACATGAAATGGCAGAAGAGATAAAGGCTAGAGGCCAGGCTATTAGTGTTGTTGGAATTCCTAAGACGATTGATAATGATTTGAATTTTGTTGGTAGAACCTTTGGTTTTGAAACTGCAGTTTACGAGGCTTCGAGATTTATATCGTTGGCTCATAATGAGGCAAAAGGAGCTGTAAACGGGGTTGGTCTTGTTAAATTAATGGGGCGTGACTCTGGTTTTATTGCTGCATATACAGCATTAGCTAATTCATTGGTAAATATATGTCTTATTCCTGAACTTCCTTTTACTTTAGAAGGCGAAAATGGTCTTTTTAAAGCTTTGGAAAGACGTTTTGATATGGGAAAAGATCATGCAGTGATTGTAGTTGCAGAAGGTGCTGGACAGGATTTGATTAAGGATGAAGAGCAGGACGTTGATGCATCTGGTAATATCTTGAAGAAAGATGTTGGAATATTTCTGGAAGATAAGATAGAGGCACATTTTAAGAAAATAGAGAAAGAGTGTTCTGTAAAGTATTTTGATCCAAGTTATGCCATAAGAAGTATCCCTGCCAAGGGAACTGATGCGATTTTGTGTTATCTGCTTGCTGTTAATGCCGCCCATGCGGCGATGGCAGGTAAAACAAATTGTGTTATCGGTCAAATGGGATCAACATTTGTTCATGTGCCAATTGCTCTGGCAACAAAAGAACGTCAGAAACTTGATAAGCATTCAAGTATTTGGAAGGGTGTTCTTGATGCCACAAGACAAAATGACTATTTTTATGCAAAGTAATGTAAGATTTTGAAAACAATAAATATGAGGGATAAACTTAAATGAAAGAAAAAGCAGATATTGGTTTAATTGGTCTTGCAGTAATGGGCGAGAACTTGGTTTTGAACATGGAAAGCAAAGGTTTTACAGTTGCTGTATTTAACCGAACGGTTGAAAAAGTGGATTCATTTATGAATAGTCGGGGAGCTGGCAAGAATTTTATTGGTTGTCATTCTATTGAAGAGTTTGTAGAAAGTTTGGCAAAACCACGCAAGGTAATGCTGCTTGTTAAGGCTGGAGCCCCTGTTGATGCATTTATTGAAAAAGTTGTTCCTTTTCTAGATAAAGATGACATAATTATTGATGGTGGTAACAGTCATTTCCCTGATACAGTTCGTAGATACGAATCTTTGAAGGCAAAAGGAATTAGATTTATTGGTACTGGAGTTTCAGGCGGAGAAGAGGGTGCTCTTAATGGACCTTCTATGATGCCAGGTGGACACTCGGAAGCATGGCCTCATGTAAAAGATATTTTTCAGTCAATTTGTGCACACGTTGAGGATGGCAGTCCATGTTGCGAGTGGGTAGGAGAAGGTGGCGCAGGACATTTTGTCAAGATGGTTCACAATGGTATTGAGTATGGAGATATGCAGTTAATTTGTGAAGCTTATCAAATTATGGCCAAAGGTCTTGGTATGAGTGCAGACGAAATGCATGAAGTTTTTGTTGAATGGAACAAGGGAGACCTTGATTCATATTTAATTGAAATAACCCGTGATATTCTTGCCAAAAAAGATGATGAGACAGGGAAGCCAATTGTTGATATAATTTTGGATACAGCGGGTCAAAAAGGAACAGGCAAATGGACAAGTCAAGCAGGTCTTGATCTTGGTGTCGGCATTCCACAGATTGCAGAAGCAGTTTTTGCAAGATGTTTATCAGCAGTGAAAGAAGAGCGTGTTGCTGCAAGCAAAGTTCTTTCAGGTCCTGCACCAAGCTTTTCAGGAGATAAGGCTGCGTTTATTGAGCAGTTAAGAGTTGCAGTTTTTGCAGCAAAAATCACTTCATATGCACAAGGATTTCAGTTAATGGATGCGGCTGCAAAAGAGTATGGTTGGGATTTGAAATTTGGCGAGATTGCTTTGATGTGGCGTGGCGGATGCATTATTAGAGCACGTTTCCTTGTTAACATTAAGGAAGCGTTTGACAACAATCCAACACTTGCAAATCTTATGCTTGATCCGTATTTTACGGATGTGGTTGTTGGAGCACAGTCAGCATGGAGAAACGTAGTTAAGAGTGCCATTGATATGGGAATTGCGGTTCCTGCAATGTCAACAGCTTTGAATTACTATGATTCATACAGATGTGAACGTTTGCCGGCAAACCTTCTTCAGGGTCAAAGGGATTATTTTGGTGCTCATACATATGAGCGGACAGATAAGCCAAGAGGTGAGTTTTTCCATACAAACTGGACGGGGCAAGGTGGTTCAACATCAGCTTCAACCTATACGGTTTAAAGAGACTCATAAGAGGCACATCATTTCTGGTGTGCCTTTTTCTTTTTATAGTTTTGGAAAAACGAGAACATTAGGTTTTTCTTTTTAAGAATAATAGATTAAACAGCTCATACAGGAATGTTACAAACATGAATTATAAAGAATTATTAATATATGTGTCTTCCGATGGAAGTGACAAAAATGACGGACTTTCAGCCTCAATTATTCAAGATGGAGTTGGTCCTCTGAAGACAATTCAGGCAGCTTTTAAAAAGATTAGATATTATAGAAGTGGTGAAAACCAGGGGATTGATATTAATCTTCATGGTCCCGGATATTTTCCTGGTAGTGCTCGAATTATTGTAAAAGGAGGGCGTTACTTTTTTGACAAACCACTAATATTGACCTCAGAAGACTCGGCACCTATAAGTGTTGAACCAGCCAAAGGAGAAGGAGTTGTTTTTGATGGTGGTGTTAAAGTTGATGGTTGGCAGGAAAGTTCAGTCAATGATGTTTCATGTTGGGTAACAGCAAGACCAGATGGATTTGAAAGCACTTCCGACATCAATCAGATGTTTGTGAATGGTGCACGAGCATTACGACCTTGCTACCCTGAAAAAGGTTTTCTTAGTGTTGTGGATCCTTTATCTGAAGAAGCTGATAAATATTGGAATGCCAAGCAAGGCAGTATTCGTTTTAAATATATGGATGGTGAATTACAGCAGTTTTATAATATAGAAGATGTTGAAATGGTTGCCATGCATTATTGGATTGAAGAACATCTACGTATTAAATCAATAGATGAAGAAAGTTTAACGGCTGAATTATTGTATTCATCATACAAGCCATTATCAGGAAGTTGGGGAGGCAGTGCATGTCCATATTATCTTGAAAATGTTTTTGAAAACTTTAATAAGCCTGGGCAATTTTATGTAGATTCTACTCTAGGCCAAATCTTTTATATTCCACGAGATGGTGAGGAAATTGATAATTCAGAAGTTATTATACCCCAAATTCCTCAGTTAATATATTTCAAAGGAGATCCAATCAACGAGAAGTATGTTCAGTGGATTAAGTTTGAAAATATTAATTTTGAACATACTTTAAATCTTTGGCCAGGTGATGAACGCTTTATGAATAATAATGTTTTCAAGCAAAAGGGGACGCAACGCAGAAGGTGTGGAGGCACATCACAGGGAGCTGTTGACATTCCTGGTGCTATATTTATGGAAGGAACAGTCAACTGTTCTATAGAGAATTGTACATTTTCAGGATTGGGATGGTATGCTGTTGAAGTTGAGCAAGGTTGTCAGAATATAAGACTCATAGGCAATGAAATTAGAGATTGTCTTGCCGGTGGCTTTAAAATCAATGGTACAGATTCCAATGGTCACGAAAAAGGTCGCACAGGTAATATAAGAATAACTGACAATCATATTCATGATGTTGGTAAATATTATCACTCTGGAATCGGCATTTTTGCAAGAAACACATATAACACATTAATATCTCATAATAGTGTTCATGATTTATATTATACTGCAATTTCTGTTGGTTGGATGTGGGGATATCGTCCTAGTGTATGCAAAAACAATGTTGTTGAATATAATCACCTATACAATATAGGCAAAGAGCTTTTGAGTGATATGGGAGGTGTATATACTTTAGGACCACAACCTGGTACTGAAATACGAAACAACCTTATACACGATATAAGTTCAGCACACTATGGTGGATGGGCAATATATCCTGATGAAGGAAGCAGCCAGGTTATCATAGAAAGTAATGTGTGTTATAACTGCAATTGCAGCGGTTTTCATCAACATTACGGCAAGGAGAACGTTGTTCGCAATAATATCTTTGCATTTGGTGATGAAAGTATAATCGCTCTTAGTAAAAAAGAGAAACATCTATCATTTACATTGCAGCGAAATATTTTACTTGCAGACAACAGTCTAATCTATTGCGAAGGATATGGGTATTCTTTTAATGATCCGGGGCTTCTACCTATTGACTCATCAATGAATCTTATATGGGATATATCTGGTGACATAAAGATTGCAAGAGAAAAAAGTGACACAGCTGATGTAGTTCAAGGTGGAGCTAAATCAATGTTGACAGTTGATGAATGGCAAGCAAAAGGATATGATAGATTTTCTGTGTTTAAGGATCCTCTATTTAAAGATCCTAAGAATGGTGATTTTACATTATCAGATGATTCTTCTGTAAAAGATATTGGTTTTATACCAATTGATTTATCGACTGTTGGACCGAGATATTAAGATTAAGGTTAAGATAAAGAATTAAGAGCTGACGAACCGTCTTGTCGAAAAGGCGTGTCCGCCATAGCTCGAAGAGCGACGGCGGGAAGTCTGGAACAGCGAAGGCTGAAGCTAGCGGAAATAAATGGTAAACTGTAAAAAATTATGTTGACCTGCAACCAATGTTTTTAAATTCTTCTGCGCCTGAGCGACGCAGCTTCAGTGTGGAAATTGCAAATTTAGGTTGGCTGGCAAAGCCAGAAAAGGGCCAAGCTGGGGCTTGGCGTTCCCAGAACGGGGAACGGAAAACGAGCCGCTTTGCTTGCGAGGCATACATTAATCCCATTAGTCATATACGTCTCATCGTGAACAATGGGAGATATGAGACTGATGAGACATATGTGGTGACTACATCACCGAAAAACGAACAACGATTCACGAAATACTGTAACTTGTGAAGGAAGTTTTATATGAAGAAGAAAATTTTTATATTTGCTGTTTGTCTTTTGGTAATAGCGTTAGGGGTGACATTTTGGCATTTGCATAGAGAACCTTTATTGTATTTATCAAATGACAGGATTGAACTTGGAGTTTTGCCGGATGTTGGAGGGCGTGTGGTTATATTTCGCTTAAAGAATGGTGCGAACATCTTAAGATCTGTTCCTGAACTTTGGCCGCAAAAACATCCACGGCCTAAACTTGGAGCGCCTGACAAATCTTTTTATGGACATATTGTTTGGGTTGGTCCGCAGAAAGATTGGTGGGTGCAACAAGATTTGTTACCAGGCAAAAAGTCTAAAAGTTCGGATTGGCCACCTGATCCATTTACGATATTTGCTCATTATAAAGTTTTAGAACACTCTTTGACTAATTTGGTAATTACAGCACCTGTTAGTCCTGTGACTGGTTTAGAAATTACAAAGGAGTTTACGCTTGATGGAAATAGAGCAAAGCTAATAACCACCGCAGTAAATCGCAGAAACACACCTGTTTCCTGGAATCTTTGGTCTAACACAAGGTTGCCTGTAAAGCATGCAGTATTTATTCCTATTAACTCAACAAATGATATTGACAGAATGGAGGTGGGGTATCAGATTAAAACATTATACATGCCATATGTTGTAACCAACGGTAATTTTATTTATGACTATAAACTTGATGAGCTGGACTATTCAAAGGAGAAACTTGCTACAAAAGTTTTTATGAAACCAGCTAAGCAACGCTTTAAAACAATTCTTGATGATTCTGTTTTTATAAAAGAGATGCCGGCAAATGTACAGGCTGACAATGTTCATTCAAATCATACACCATTGGAGTTTTATGTTGATTTTGGAAGTGATGGTGGTTTTATGGAACAAGAATTTCACGGCGAATATAAGACACTTGAACCAGGTGAGTCAACTACTTTAGAAGAAGATTGGTTGCTGCTCCCAAGATAGTAGCCATAAAATCAGGATTTGAATCTTTAACTGCTACCATTTATGGTGATAATTATTGATAAAAGTTACAAGTTGTTTGTTAGTAGAGGTTTAAGTAAAATTGTAAAATTAATTTAAAAATACTTTTTGCGCATTGCATCCCGCTATGCGGGACCAGCAAAGCTGGCATAAATCATAATAGAGCGAAGCGACTTCCTAACCTCGTAGAGAACCATTTACTATTTAGGGCATCCTGTTTAATTCATAACTAACGTATTGGTAAATATTAATACTTTATTTTGCATACTAAAGTGCAAGGGTTTCAGCATATTTTGCCCAAAAAGCTTGCAGATGAACTATAAT
>JAQICX010000055.1 GCA_027858345.1 Kiritimatiellia bacterium
TCAGCGGCGGAGATGCCGTCGCCGGACAGAATTATGTCGAGCTGAGCGGTAGCGTGACGATCCTTGCGGGACAAACGAGTGCCGATATTTCCGTAGAACCAATCGCGGATTGGAAATCAAAAGATGACAAAACATTAAGTATTTCTTTGATAGAAACAGATAGTTATTTAGTTGATTCAGGATCTTCTTCTTCACAAATCACAATTCAAAATCTTAATATTCCATATTCATATCCAACAAATGTTTGGATTGGGGATGGAGATGCTGCATATTCAAATGCTTGGCATCTTGGACACATGCCTACATCAGAAGAGACAGTACTTCTAGCTGATATTTACTCATCAGGTGACATTACTTGGAATTGTAATGGTGGTGCAAATGGCCTTACAAATACTGTGAATGAATGGTTGCAGACAACAAATTATACAGGTAGTGTTATTATTCCAACCACATATGAGTTCAATAGTACAACATTCACGAATTTTATTGTTCTAAGTGATATGGTGATTGCAGGAGGCAAAGTACAGTGTCCTTACAATAATCCTACAGACGATATAGGAGGTAATGCATATTATATATTGAAATTAAAGGTTGAAGGAGATTTGATTATCAAAGATTTAGGAAGTATTAATGTTTATGCTCGTGGATATGAAGGCAGTGGACCTGGTAAGTTCTGGTTAGGCGGGATTGATAGAGCTGCATATGGAGGATCGAGTGGTCAAGCATGGAATAACTCAGAATTTGGAACCAACACATATGGGTCAATCTTAAAACCATGGGCTTTGGGTAGTGCCGGTCAGGATTATAATAGTTTTGGTAATGGAGGAGGAGGAGCTGTCTGGCTTGAAGTTGCTGGCAATACTCAAGTTGATGCTGAAATACTCGCTAATGGTTTCGATACCCAATGGGGTGGTGGTACAGGTGGTAGTATCTATCTTAAAACTGCAACGCTTTCAGGAACAGGTACTATAATGTCAAATGGTGGAAATGGTATCAATAGTATTAATCAAATAGGTTCAGCTGGTGGTGGCGGAAGAGTCTCTGTAAATCTTACTGATGGCAGTAATACAGGTAGTGTTGTGATTACTGCATATGGTAATGGTGTTGAAGACAAGTATAAGACAGGCGCGGGTACTGTTTTTGTTAAGACTGTAGATAATCTTGGACTGATTAAGGTTGATAACAATAATATTTCTGCATATGACGAAACCTTAACACATATTCCTGCTTTTAGAGCTAATGCCGGTTATAATAATGTGCCAATGATTACAAAGGATACTCCTGAAGAACTTGAAGGAATGGATGTTTCTGTTACAAGAAGAGCACGAGTTCATTTTACAGAAGACTTGAACTTAAATACAGTAGATGTTGATACAAGTGCTGTTGTCTATCTTGATGGACATACTATAACTGTTCAAAGCTTTACAGATGGTGACACTGTTTATGCCTCAGCAGGGGAGTATACCGCTGATGAGTTAAACAGATTCTTAGATCCAGATGGCACTGGCAAAATTGTTATTGAGGCTGTTGGAACTGTTCTTATTCTTCAATAAAGTATTTATATAAAACAAGCCCGGCATTTTGGTGCCGGTTTTTTTTGTAGTATCTTCAAAAAACAGATTATTTTTGTCTGTAGTATGCCATATAATTCCGTAAAATTTTAAGATAGGGCTTCCTGTTTAATGTGAGAATGCGTATATTTCTGTGCTAAGACAAGTTCGCCTTTAGTTTGCTAAAGGTAACTTGTTGCAGTGCAGAAAGATGCGTATTGTCGCATTACAAATTCACAAACTGCACAAGTTTTGATTAAAGTTCGTCTGCAGGCTTTTTGAATAAAACCGACTAAAAACCTTGCACTTTTAGTGTATTCTTCGTGGTGTAACATCTTATTAAAAAGCATGTTATGAATTGAACAGGATGCCCTAATTAGAGAAAGCAGCCTCTCTCCCTTTGGTCGGGTGCGTTAAATGCTTGGTTGCCTGCCTGTACGTGTACTCACGCAGACAGGCGACTATGCCTCTATAAGTTTGGTAACTCAACCACTTACCTAAAAAAATATTGCCAGAGCAAAAACAACTAATAATTAATTGATTATGGTTGCACCGCTAAACGCTTTCACATAGTATATTTCGCAATCAGAGCCAATTCCATTTTTAAATGCATTTGCTAAAGCAGTTCCAATAGTTTGTGCATTTCTTGGATGCACAAGCAGCACCGCACTTCCACCAAAACCTCCACCAGGAGACCGTCCCAATTTGTGTGTCTAAAGGATTTTTGAGTAACCACCTTTAGTCACCAAATTGTTTTATTATTGTTATATTTCTATTTTAGAAACTTTCTGATTTTCTAACATTCTATCA
>JAQICX010000145.1 GCA_027858345.1 Kiritimatiellia bacterium
AGAGGATAATTATCCAATGGAGATATATACAGGAAGTATCAAGTTGCCTGTTGCTGCTTGATTAAATAGGTTCCACTTATTTTTAAAAATTTGCTGTTTAAAAAACTGAACCACTATAGTTGTCGTTTTCACACTGCACACGACCAACGGGAGTGAGGCTGTAACCTGCGACAGCAATGAGTGTAACGAATGGTCTACCTGGAAGTGTGCGTTACCCCAATACACTTGCAACGAAGATCGTTGCGTTACCCTAGGTAGCACATGCTTCCAGTCTGTAGGCGTTTCTCACACTGCATGCTTATACCAATGGGGAACACGGATTACATAGGGCGGTCAAGGGGGATGTCCCGTGCATTGTTAAAACTTTTCTGTAAAGTCTCCGCCTGATTTCTTAGCCTTGTATCATTTTTATGTAGGGCTTACTGTTTCATGTGAGAATGCCAATGAAAAAATCGTGGAGAAGTACTTATTGTCTGTGACAAAAACGTGATAAATGATGATAGCATCATCAAATATCCCGTTTTAGAGCTTTTTTAAACGTTTTGTTAAGAACCAATAAAAATATAAAAGAGCGGTAAAAAGTATTTTCCCAGAAGTTTATTCAAAAGTAACCTTGTGTTTCTAAAGCAAAACCTTGAAAATAACCTTGTATTTCTAAAGCAAAAGTTCAAAAATAACCTTGTGTTTCTAAAGCAACGGCTCGTCTTGGCAATCAGGAACAAGTGAATTAAATATAAAAAGTCGCTGACTT
Source organism: Kiritimatiellia bacterium (assembly GCA_027858345.1). Taxonomy (GTDB): domain Bacteria; phylum Verrucomicrobiota; class Kiritimatiellia; order JAQICX01; family JAQICX01; genus JAQICX01. The sequence goes on from JAQICX010000145.1 coordinate 752, forward strand.
AATCTGAATTATTCATAAAGATTTATTGACGGTTTTAGAGCCTTTTTTGCGTATATGGACAGGCCTAACTGAAAGTTTTGATGGCAATGTTAATGAACATGGCTTGTCGTGAATTTGGAGATTGTTTCTGTTCTCGTAAAAATGAATTGTTTTTGAGTCGTGAATATAATAGAATGAAAGAAATTGAAGTATAAAATATACTACAAAAATTTATGAAGAACCAAATATAATCATTAAAAAAGTAAAAATCCTGTAGAATATGAGTAAAGTAAGAACAATTGGTAAATGGACATTTCGATTATTTCCAACGATTATGGCAGTTTTGTTTATTGTGTGTGTATTCATGTCATTTTCTTCAGAACCAGACAAGTTAGGATCTTATAGGTTTGTATCTGAAAACGCCAACTTTTTTATGTCTCATTCAAGTCTTGAAGAGTTACGTGATTTGTCAGATAAAGGTGAATATGTGTGGATTCAAGAGTTTGACAATGGTGAGTGGGTTGCAATACGTATGGAACACTCCTGTTGTTCAGGAGCAGGTTTTGATGCAACAGTAATATTTGATAGTAACCATAACATCAAATATGATAGAGAATACACTTTTTGTGGCTACGAAGCATTATCAGGCATGTTGAATGAAATTAATGCAGAAGGCCTGTCTGAATTCTATGCAAAACTTGATTTTCTGCATCTCAAGAATAGGTAGGAGAATCGATTGTTAACGTTACAAGTAAAAACATTTTAAACTGGTGTAAAAAAACATTGTATTTCAATTGGAAATATAATAGACTAAAATTTATTAGATAGTTGACTGCTATTTGCTTTGACTTAGTAGTCTTGTGTTGAATTGGTTTATAAATGTTCGTTAATGGTTTTAATATAAAGGAAATATGAATGCTTGATGCTGTATATAAAAGTCTTGAAGAAACTTTTCTAAAATTCAATTTAAGGCGATTAGTCTTCTTGCTTTTTATTTTTATTCTTATTATAGGTTCTTTATATATTTTTGAGTTTTTTACTGGCTATTGTTACCTGTCACAAATTCACAAGATGGTTGAGACTACAGAGCAACTTTTTGCTCTTGAAAGAGCAGGGATTATGGACTCGTCCTCGCTGAGTAATGTTTATTCAGAATTGGTAGAAACTGTTAGTAAATACGACATTCACACTGTTTCAACATCTGTTGATTTATATCCATTGATAAAATTTTTAGCAGCGACAATTATTCCCATAATAGTTATTATAATGGCTATTGCATCAATATTACGCGGGGATGCTGAAGGAAAAGATATGCTTTTAGGCGGAATTGTTATTGCCGTTATATGTGGCTTTGCAGGAGTAATGATTCCAACACTTGGAAGATCATGGATAAATCCAGTAGTATATCTTGTGATAAATCTTCTTGTTGTGGTTGCGGTAAGCAGATCGCCAGAGAAAGGAGATTAGTATTATGCTTTTAAAAGGTTTTGGGTTTTCAGGTTATAGAAGTTTTGGAGATGAATTAACGAAGATTGCTCCTTTAGGAAAAGTGAATTTTATTATCGGTAAGAATAATATTGGCAAGTCTAATATTATAAATTTTCTTAGTGAGCAGTATTCCTATTCTTTATCTAGAGTACTTAATATACAATCTCGTCATATAAATCAGCAGAAAGATATACCTTTTGAAAGTGTTGATATTCATTTGTCAAAAAAAACAGCAGGTCGTAGGATTGCTTTTCCTGTTTTTAAGAATGAAATTGAAGAGTATATTAACAAAAAGTTGCCTGATGATAATCGACATCGGTCTCACCGTGAAATTGCCAAGAAGTTGTTTTCCTCTGAGTTCTTTGCTGATGACAAAGATGATGTTTGGTTTACGTACGTATTCGACCCTAATACCGGTAAGTTTACCTTATCTTTGTCTCTTGTGGATATTGCAAATGTGCTTCAAGATGATGAATGGTACGCCCTATGGAGTACTTTAACCCAAAAAAGTGCAGGGGCTAAAATACAGCATTGGGTGCCACAAACAATCAAAAAGTTAGCATTTGTTCCTTCATCTATTCCTATTATAGAAGTTATTCCTGCTATCAGAAAAATTGGTGCCTCAGGAACTCAATCTGACGATTTTAGTGGTGAAGGAATAATTGAAAGATTAGCTAAAATACAGAATCCACCTTTAGAAGCACAAGTAGAAAAAGAAAAGTTTTTAGCAATAAATACTTTTGTTCAAGAAGTAATAGAGAATAAGAGTGCGCAAATAGAAATTCCATACGATAGGGATATGATTTTGGTTCATATGAATGACAAGACGTTGCCTCTTGAATCATTAGGTACAGGTGTTCATGAAGTTGTTATATTAGCAGCGGCAGCTACTTTGCTTGAAGACACAATAGTATGTGTTGAAGAACCTGAGCTTCATTTACATCCATCACTACAAAGAAAATTAATAAAATACTTGTCAGATAGTACCAATAATCAATATATCTTTACAACTCATTCTGCTCATTTACTTGATGCTGTTGAATCTGAAATTTTCCATGTTACTCAGGTAAATGGATCTTCCGTAGTAAATTCAATTATGAACACCAAAGATAGGTCAACTATTTGCAATGACTTGGGATATAAAGCATCGGATATTCTTCAGGCAAATTGTATTATTTGGGTCGAAGGACCATCTGATAGAATCTATTTAAATTATTGGCTCGCAGCTAAGAATAACAAATTTATTGAAGGAGTTCATTATTCAATTATGTTTTACGGAGGACGTTTATCTAGTCATCTTTCAGGTCTTGATGATGATGAAATCAATGAAAGAATAGATGATTTTATTTCTTTAAGGAATTTGAATAGAAATGCTGTTATCATAATTGATAGTGATAAGGATAGTTCCAGAAAACACCTCAATAACACAAAGAAAAGACTTGAAGAAGAGTTTTATAAAGGACCTGGCTTTAGTTGGGTAACATCAGGTCGGGAAGTTGAGAATTATTTGGATGAAAGTTTGATTGAGAAGAGTGTTCTCGCGGTACACCCTTCAGCATTTAAGATACTTGCAAAAGGGCGATGGAATAATCTTCTGAAATATAAAACAAAAAGTGGCAGAAAGGAAAAGACTGCAAATAAAGTAAAGGTTGCAAAACATTACATCGATACTTTCGAAGCAGATCTAAGTATTTTGGACTTGGATGAAAGAGTTGCAGAACTTTGTGATTTTATAGCCAGTTGTAATGACAGTTAGTATGAATGGAAAGAATCACATCAAATTATTCAATAGAGGCCGGTTTTGGCTTCTTTTAGCTATCGCATTAGAGTTGTTAGTGATTGTGGGAACATGTTTAAATATATTTATAACTCACAATTGGACTAGTATTATTGGTTGGCTTGGTCGTATTGCTTGTGTGTTAGTTCCTCTTTTGTTGGCATATCATGGCAAGTTTGTTGCTCTTTGGATTGCTGTCTTTTTCTTTTCTATGACAGGTCTTGCAGGAGTGATTTTCATTTGGAACGCAAAAGATTTATATTGCTTAATTTTTAATAATATAGTATTTTGAAAATGTTTTTTTACTGAAAAATAAAAATATAATATTTAATTAACAAATCGACAAAAAAAGGATGTTTCCATGAGTTTTATAAAAGTGTTCAAAATCATGCATTGGAATAAAATTGTCAGTTGGGTAGGTTTCGTATGTACCGTTCTTGGAGTGTTATTATATTTTGTTCCTCCTTGGAATAATTCTAAATCTGACTTGATTATTAGAGATTATATGACTCCTGTATCCGTAAATTATTCTAAAAATTATGCGGAAATAAAATCTAAATTAGGGAGTACTATTTCATCCGTTATTCTTGATCATGAAATAATTGATTACCAAATTATAGATCTAGATTGTGATGGAAAACAAGAGATTGTGTTTTCTATAGGTGATGACTCCAAGGTGGAGAAGCTTGATGTTCGGACATATGATGGTCGTTTAGTGTTTCAATATTCATGTGTTTTAGGAAAGCTATTTGACGGAGGGACTTCCTACAGATATTATATTAAGGATTTAATGATAATTGGAGATAAAAAGAAATCAATCATTGTTCATTGCAGAGACTGGAATGGCTGGTACCAGACATATATTGAAGAAATAAATTTTCAAGGCAATGTTATTGGTAGATACCTTCATCCTGGACATCTTTGGAATCCCGAATATGCAAAAATAGGTAATTACTATTACAGTGTTTGGACGGGGGTTAATAATGATTTATCTACTTCCTCAAAGGATCGTATGGGGGTTTTGTTTTGTATCAAACATCCTATAAAATCAGGGAAAGCACCTCCGCATGCTTATAAAGGAGAGCAAGGGTCTCAAGTTTGGTATAAAGTTATTAGACCTGAAGGAGTGGAAATCAAGAAGATAGAATTTATTAATGCTAACTATTATCGTAAATATTTTTCTTGTTGGACTGAATACGGGAAAATCTTTTTTATCTCAAAAGATGGTAAAATATTGGAAGAAAGTGTCGCTGACAATGGTAATCCAAATGCTAGTTTAAGTAGTATTGTTTTGCGAAATAAGCATGTTAAGCGCTGAAAACCGTTTTAAGCTTGTTATCCTTATCTGCTTGTAAAAGAAAAGTATTACTAACTAAACCAACCAGCTATCCAACTGTTTTATTTGTCTTCTTTTGGCTTGGTTGATTGACCGCAGGCGATGATGCAGTGGCGGCAACCATTCAGTACTGGTGGCTCGTATGTTTTGCCTAGTCTTTTTGCCTTAAGATCCTGCATGTAGTTGATGAATCCAAGGATAAGACCAAGGCTCATGAAACCGCCAGGAGGCAATAGCAAAAGAACAGCTGGGTTCTTTGATAGGAAAGTCTTAACTTGTAGTCCTGAACCCCAAAGTGTGATTGTTCCTGCTCCAAGAACTTCTCTTAATGAACCAAGGATTGCAAGGCTTAGAGTGAAACCAAGTCCCATACCAATTGCATCTGCAATTGAGACAAACACACGATTTTTTGAAGCAAATGCTTCTGCTCTACCAAGAATTATGCAGTTAACAACGATTAAAGGAATGAAGATTCCAAGACTTTTATGAAGTTCAGGTGTGAATGCCGCCATGCATAGGTCGATCACGGTAACAAAAGTTGCAATAACAACGATGTAGCATGGAATTCTTACTTTGTCCGGGATAACATTTCTTAGCATTGAGATAACAATATTTGATCCAATCAGAACAAATAGAGTTGCTACGCCCATACCAAGTCCATTCTGCAGACTTGTTGTAACAGCCAATGTAGGACACATTCCAAGCATCAGCCTGAATATTGGATTTTCTTTCCATAGTCCTTTTACTAATTCAATATAAAAATTCATCTTAACCTTTCGTTTTCCGTAAGTTTTAAGGTAACGCAACGATCTTTCCCGCCTTGCGGGACTAGCAGAGCTAGCACGCAAGTGACACGCTACAAGCTGGAAGCATGTGCTACCTTGGGTAACGCAAGCTTCCAGCTTGCAAGTGTTGTTTTTACTTGCAGTCACGCAGGTGACATTCTCCGTAAACCGTATTTTTTAAATTCTTAATAAATTAATCACTAATAATTAACAATTAATCATTAGTTATAATTTCCTTTTTGTTTGCTTCAAAAACTTTTAATCCACTGGATATTGCTTCCGATACAGCTCTTGAAGAGATTGTCGCACCTGTAATTTGTTCAACCTTACCGCCATCTTTTTTTACTTTGAGCGTTGCATCAGTTGGAATCATCATGTTTTTAAATTGGTTCAGGAAACTGTTTTTAGTGATGTTTGCACCTAGGCCTGGGGTTTCATTTTGAGATAGAATCTGTATTGCAGAAATTTCATTGTCTGCGTTTACGCCGACCATTACTCCTATGTATCCTGAAAATCCACTCATTGTTGATGTATCAAATGCTGCCCCAACAAATTTGTCTGCTGACTTTGCAACATAAAAAACTATGTTTGAGTCAGAACCTGATGGGCGATATGCGTCTTTCATAGGGTCATTATCGTGAGCAGGAAGCACGCTGTTCATTGCTTCAACTTTTGCTTCACTTTTAATCAGAGCAATCTTATCTTTTGTTTTGCCGTTTACAAAAGCAAGGACAAGTCCGGAAATACATGAAATAATTGTAAGAGTTAATATTAATTTTAAAGTCTCTTTCATTATGCTTTTCCTTTCACACCAAAAACTCTAGGTTTGCATACTCTATTTATGAGAGGTGTTGTTGCATTCATGATAAATATGGAGAAACTTACCCCCTCTGGATATGCACCCCATTTTCTGATAATCATTGTGAGCAATCCGCAACCAATACCAAAAACCAGCATTCCTGATCTATCGGTAGGAGATGTGACCATGTCTGTTGCCATAAAAATTGCACCAAGCATTAGTCCGCCAGAGAATAGGTGAAACAGAGGTGAGGCATTTGTTGAAGGATCAATCATGTATAGAATTGTTGCAAATACTGCAACTGTTCCTATGTATGCAACTGGAATGTGCCATGTAATAACTTTTCTCCATAGCAGATAGAGACCGCCAAGTATAAGAGCAAGTGCTGATACTTCACCAATACATCCGTTTACTTTGCCTAAAAACATGTTCATTATATTAGAATTGTTGCTTAGAAATGCAATTGACCCTGTTGATTCCTGAAGCATTCCTAGTGGAGTTGCCGATGTTGTAGCAACAATATTCTCTGTGTTGATATAGCTCCATGGTGTCCAATCTCCGCTCATTGCAAATGCAAAACTTAAGAAGAGGAACAGACGTCCGGCAAGAGCTGGATTAAATGGGTTGTATCCTAGACCACCAAAAAGCTGTTTTGCAATCACGATTGCAACAAATGAGCCGACAACAGCCATCCATATTGGAAATGTTGGTGGCAGATTGAATGCCAGCAGCACACCTGTAATGACTGCGCTAAGATCGTTTATTGTATTGTTGCGTTTCATTATTCTGCGACTTAGATATTCAAAGAATACACATGAGATGACGCATGTTGCTGTCAGAATCAATGCATTAAGTCCAAAAAATATGATTGCGGCAATAAATGTTGGAACCATTGCAATAACAACATCCCTCATTATTCCATGTATTGATGCTCCCGAATGTACATGTGGAGACGAACTAACTGAATATAATTGTTCTTCACTCATAAATATGTTTATTTCTTTGGTTGTGCTCTTAAAAAGGCTTTTGCTGTTCTAAAATGTTGAACTAACGGGCGGTGTGCCGGGCAAGAAAATGCACAACATCCACACTCCATACAGTCCATTACTCTATTTGCAGCTGCTGATTCAAAATCTTCAGCTTCACAAAACTGGCTTAACTCTGCAGGCATTAGGTTCATTGGACATGCTGCAATACATCGTCCACATGATATACATGGAGATGATTCAAACTGAGAAATTTCTTTTGCTGTAAGCAATAACAGCCCGGAGGTTGTCTTTGTTGTTGTAGTTTCGGCAGTTGCCTGAGCAAACCCCATCATTGGTCCACCAGAGATAATTTTCTTTACGTCATCTTTTGCACCGCCACAGAAATCAATTAATTCCTGATATGGAGTACCAATTGGTGCAATAACATTTGATGGAGTTTCGATGCCGTAACCTGATACAGTTGTTGTTCTTTCAATAAATGGAAGGTCTTTGATTACAGCATTATAGATTGCAACAGTTGTACCAGTGTTTTCAACGAGAACACCAACATCCGCAGGCAAACCGCCTGAAGGAACTTCTCTACCTGTTATAGAGTAGATTTGCTGTTTTTCGGCACCCTGTGGGTAATATGTAGGCAATGTTGAGACTTTGATATTCTCAATCTTTTTGTCTTCTAAATATTTTGAAAGCAATTCTATGGCTTCCGGTTTGTTGTCTTCAATAGCTATATATGCTTCTGTAACATTCAGCACCTTGCAAATGATTTGGATTCCTGCAATCAGACATTCAGGATGTTCCAGCATCAGTCTGTAGTCAGCTGTTAGATATGGCTCGCACTCTGCACCATTGATAATCAGTGTTTCAATTTTTTTGTCTGGTGGAGGTGAAAGCTTTACGTATGTAGGGAAGCCAGCACCACCAGCACCAACAACCCCAGCTTCTCTGATTCTATTTAAAATTGTTTCTGGTGATAGCTTTTGCCATTCATCAGTTGGGTAGACACCTGTCAACTCGGCATCAGAAGTGTTATTTGTCTCAAGAATAATTTCAGTAACAGGTGCACCTGATGCGCCTGTTCCTGTAACGATATCTTTTATAGTGCCAGATGCAGGTGAGTGAACCGGTGCAGATATAAACCCGGCAGCTTCTGCTAAAAGCTGATACTTCTTAACATAGTCACCTTTTTTGACAACAGGTTTTGATGGAGCCCCAAGATGTTGCGTAGTTGATATACGTAGGATATCTGGTAGAGGCAACCTTTTTGTCTCCTCGTCTCTGGCAAGTTCTTTTCTATACTTAGGATGAACTCCACCGTGAATCTTAAATTTTGCTTTTAGAATATTCATTAGTTATTACCTTAAATTAGTTGTTAATAGTGGTATCAATAATACATTTTGGTGGACATTTTTCCACTATAACTTTGTTTTGAACTTCCTTGCTGTAGTCAATTTTAGCTAGGAATCCATCCATAAAAACAGACTCTTCTTCTTTTGTGAGCTTGACACACATTGTGCAGCCAATACATCCTTTTGTGCAGACCTTGCGAACAATTGGTCCCTTATCGTTAGAACTACATAAGATATGAACTGTATTCTTTTCTGGAACGAGTTTTATTAGGTTTCTAGGGCAGGCGGTAACACATTTGCCACAAGAGATACATAGTTCAGGGTGAACTTTTGCAACACCATCAACCATTTCAATTGCTTGAGTAGGGCATACAGTTGCACAACTGGAATATCCAAGACATCCGTATGTACATGCTTTGTCTCCGCCACCAACTAAGTGAGCAGCTCGACAGTCGGCAATCCCGTTATATTCAAATCTACATTTTGCAGCATCATTTGTTCCCATACAAAGAACAATTGCAACCTGTTTTTCGGCGGCTTCAGCAGTTTTTCCGAGATATTCAGCAAGTGTTGCAGTCAAGTCGGCACCACCAGGGGCACAACGATTTAGTTCTGCATCATCCATAACAACTGCTTTTGCATAGTCCATACAGCCTGCATAACCACAAGCGCCACAGTTTGCTCCAGGTAATAATTCGTTTACTTCCCCAATGCGTGGATCATCCTTTACCTCAAAAAATTTAGCTGCGATTGCCAAAGCAAAAGAACAACCAAAACCAATACATGTTATTGCAAATACTGTTTTTATTATTGGTAAATATGGTTCTATTATTGTTAAAACTGTTTCTATCATATCTTTACTAATCCTGAAAAGCCCATAAATGCCATGCTTAATAGGGCTGCGGTTATAAGTGCAATTGCAACTCCTTTAAATGCTTTGGGTGGGTTTGAACGATCAATCTTTTCTCTTAAACCTGTAAAGAGAACCAACGCAAGTGCAAAACCTAGTGAAGATGCAAACCCAAAAACAACGGTCTCCACAAATGTAAAATTCTTTTGGATTGCCAAAACAGCCATACCAAGTACTGCACAGTTTGTTGTTATTAGTGGAAGAAAAATGCCTAAAGCAGCATGGAGTGATGGTAGAAACTTTTTCAAAATAATCTCAACAAGCTGAACCAGCGAAGCTATTATCAATATAAATGCAATCGTCTGCATATAGCCTATGTCAAGTGGCTTCAGCACATATGTTTGTACTAACCATGTTACTGCAGCAGCTAGTGTCATAACAAAGACAACTGCACCAGACATACCAAGTGCTGTGGATGTCTTCTTTGAAACTCCTAAAAATGGACATATCCCCAGAAAACGTGACAACACAAAATTGTTCACTAATACTGCACTAATCACTATCAAAATTAATTTAACCATAATGTTTTTGTTCCTTTTTTAAAATAAACCGAGGTAGTGTAGCAATTGTTGTAACAAAAACCAATATTTTTTTATCTTAAATTGTTTTTTACCTTAATTTTTAGGTTGTATTGTTTTTTTGCTGTTCGTTTTTGGAAAGCCATTCTTTCAAATAGTTTATAGTTGATAGTAAATAGTAAATAGTTCTCTACGAGGTTAGGAAGTCGCTTCGCTCTATTATGATTTATGCCAGCTTTGCTGGTTCCGCAAAGCGGGGTGCAATTCGCAAAGCGTGTTTCTGTATTAATTTGCAAATCCCACTTAAAGGTTTATTAAAACAGTGCTTACAGCTTTTTTCTGTTTTTATCATCAACTGTGTCCTGCATAGCTTGCTGTACCCTTCGAAGCTCTTAGCGAAGAATAGAAGAGCGACGCATGGAAAAACGGGAGCCCACCCCTCCGTTCTCGTTCCTCGAACACCTCCTCCCGCAGAGCGGGACTATCCCGCAAGGCGTGGATAGCCGGGGAGGAGTTAATACATCCTCATTGTCATAATAATTTATGAAGAACCGAGATTTTCAGTTGGGCAAAAAAAAACAGCTACATAAAAATGCAACTGTTAAAAAATCAATTAGTAAATACTTATTACCATTGTTTTCTTCTAGGGCGCTCTTCGCGTGGACGAGCCTGGTTTACTTTTATGTCTCTACCTTGGACATCAGCACCATTTAGGCTTTCAATAGCTTTTTCAGCGTCTGCATCGTTAGCCATTTCAACAAATCCAAAACCTTTTGAACGTCCTGAATCTCTATCCATAATTACTGTAGCGCTAGTAACAGAACCAAATTCTGCAAAAGCCTCTTCCAGATCTCCGTCTGTCATTGAATATGACAAATTTCCTACATATATGTTCATATGTATATTCCTTGATTATACTAAGGTTGAAAAAAAACAAAAACTACCGTATAATCAACCCAACAACTTAGACGATAGAACCTTTTGCACTGTAGTTATTTTTTTAACTATTATATAAAGATGGTTCAAGTATACTCTTTTGATTAATATTTGCAACATATATTTTGAAATATCTGTCTTTTTCTCGAATCTATGCCTAAATATTGAATTAGAAGGCAATAAAAACAGTGTTCTAAGGTTGTTTCTCAGATTTCAGCTATGTTTCTGTTAAAATTGAAATTTTCGGAAAAGTCGAAAAGAGTTGAAAGTTTTTTGTGTATATGTAATACTTCCCGACTAAATCAAATAATTTTTTTTGTAAAAAGGAGCTGTTGCCGGAATTGGTTTGCAGGAAAAGAGAGATGTTGACTAGCTTAATCTGTATATATAATAAGGAAGAGAATGAATTACGACGAATTTAGAAAAATATTAAGAGAAGATCTTGAATACAAGACATCTCCAGAATTTTTAAAACTTGCTAAAAAGAAATTCTTATATAATTTTAATCTTTGGTATTATGTGAATGTGGTAAAGTGTATTGCTCACTGTTATAAATATTCAAAGCGCAATGAATTTGATATAGAACGTTTTGCCATTCAGTCACACGAATTTCTTCAACAAGTTGAAGATTGTGGAGTAGCTGTTAATATTGAGGGATTGGAAAATCTTAAGATAATGAAGGAACAAGGATGCGTTTTGGTTGCAAATCACATGAGTATTCTTGAAACATTTATTCTGCCTTCAATGTTTTTACCGTTTGGAAAAGCAACATACATATTAAAAGAGTCGCTCTTGAAATATCCTCTCCTTAAAAATGCTTTGCACGCTATTGATCCAATCTCTGTAAAAAGAGAAAATCCTCGTGATGATTTAAAGAAAGTTCTGACAGAAGGTGTTGTTAAATTGAAAGATGGTGTATCTATAATGATTTTTCCTCAGTCAACAAGAGATGCCGCTTTTGAAAAATCTAAGTTTAATACATTAGGGCACAAGTTGGCAGCAAAGGTAAATGCACCAATCATTCCTGTTGCATTAAAGACTGACTTCTATAGTCGGGGACGAATATTTAAGGACCTTGGGCGTCTTGACAGAAGCAAACCTGTTCATGTGAAATTCGGTAAACCAATCTTTGATGTTGCCCAAAAGCGTCAGGAAGCTTACGAAGAAGCATTTCAATTTATTGCCAGAACTTATCAGTCATGGGGTGGGCAGGTGAAAGCCTCAGAAATTGTATAACGATTCTTTATAAGTCTAATTCATATTTAGCATTACAAGTTTATAAAATAGGCTCTGTCACGGTTTCCGTGGGTCATGCCTTACATGTGCCGTTGACACATCAATAAAACATTAACCTTTGTCCGCAAAAACTCCTCCCCTTGCTAAGGGGAGGTGGCTCGCGAAGCGAGACGGAGGGGTGTTTATTCATTATTGGATGTTGGACGTTCGATGTTCTCACCTATAATAAATACCTGCGGAGCTATTCCAACCTTAACCTTAACCTGCTGGCACCGCCAGCTTTGGTTGCGGCTCGCCCGCCCTAAGTTCATCCGTGGCTAAGATTTATTAATTTTCTTTTTTACCCATGTAAACCGTTGTCCGCTCAAACACTGAATGCACATTTTGCTTTAAGTTCAGTAGTTAATAGGGGTTGTACCTGTTTCGAGCAAATCAATAAGTTTCTTATAAATATAGATTCGCTGTTTGCCTGATCCGTTTATGTCTTTAACGATTCCAAGTGCTTTTAGATTATTTAGTGCAGCCCTAGCAGTCGGAGTGCTGACTCCGACTATCTTTGCCACATTATTAGCATTTAAAATAGCTTTCTGCTGCAGAATTTCATGCACTTTATGAGCTGATGTTCGAGCTTTTTTTAGGCTGTCAATTTTTTGTTTGTTTTCCTCAAAAAGATTAGAAATAGCCTGACTGGTTTGAGCAACTTGATTCGCAGTCTCTATAACTCCTGTAAGAAAGAACTTTAACCATCCTTCCCAGTCTCCAGCAGTTCTGACTCCTCCGAGCTTTTCGTAATAAGCATTTCTGTTGTTTTTAAAGAATAAGCTCAAATAAAGATTAGGCTCACGGATATCTCCCATCATAATTAAAAAGAAGGTGATTAACAGGCGACCTATACGTCCGTTTCCATCTAAGAACGGATGGATTGTTTCAAACTGTACATGTATAAGTCCTGCATCAATAAGTGAGGTGTAAGTTCTTTCTTCTAGATGAAAATATTTTTCCAATTCACTTAAGCATTCCATTAACCGATTTGCAGGTGGAGGAACAAAAACTGCATTACCGGGGCGTGTTCCTCCAATCCAATTTTGTGAAGTACGAAATCTTCCTGGCTGTTTATTGCTTCCACGCCCTTTTGAGAGGAGAATTTCATGCATTTCGCGAATAAGGCGTAAAGATAAAGGAAACCCTTCTTTTACTCGCTTTAAACCATATTCTAACGCTGCTACATAAGAAGAAACCTCAACAACATCATCAATTGGAACAGATGGAACTTCATTGCTTTCATAAAGCAGAAGATCTGAAAGAGAGGACTGTGTTCCTTCAATCTGTGATGATAGAACGGCCTCTTTTCGAACGTAATAATATAGAAGTATACTGCTATCAGGTAATACTTCGGAGGCTCCATCTAGTCTGCCGATTGCCTGATTAGCCTTTGATAATAATTCCTGCAAAGGTATAAGGTCTATAGCTGGTTCTGGAGGTAATGTCGGCGGTATAAAAGCCTGATAGTTTTCTCCAGGTATCTTACATAAAACATAAGTTCCAAGTCTTGTTTCATTTTTTTTCATATTGTTTTTCTTTTCTTTTTACATCTACTAAAGAAAGGATAACGCTTTATCTTTTCTTTGTAAAGGCCAAAATACAACTTTCTTTCTTTTTTTTGATGGAAAAGAAAAGATAACGTTTTATCTTTTCTTTTCGGAGCTTTTTTTAGTACTAAGATTGGACGATAAGATCAGGTTGTGAATGTATTTGTTTTCTGATTTTTTTTAAATAGAATATAATTTTATTCTTGAATATAAGCATGATAATGCTATTATTCTCTCAATTAATATTATTTTAAAGATTGGAGATGATTGTGAAGTTGAAAGTATTTTGTAGTTTGTTGTTTATTGGGGTGGCTACGTTTGTTTTTGGGTATAGTGGAGGAACGGGCACAGAGTCTGAACCATATCTGATTGCTAATAAGGCTGACTTGCTTGAGCTTGGAGCAACTATTGGAGATTATGATAAACACTTTCTTATGACATCTGATATTGACTTATCCGGAACCAATTTTTCTAAAGCAGTTATTACTGAAGTATCATTTTCTGGTTGTTTTGATGGTAATAATAAAACAATTAGTAATTTATCAATTGGTGGGGGAAGTGTAACAAATAGTTCATTAGGTCTTTTTAAGTTTATTCACGCTGATGGTGTCGTCAAAAATCTTAGTGTTGTGGATTGTTTTATAACAGGTAGGAATTATGTTGGCGGTTTATGTGGAATAAATAGAGGAATTATATCAAATTGTTTTGCAGGTGGAATTATAAATGGAGTAGAAAACGTTGGTGGTCTTTGTGGTCAAAATTTGGAATATATTTCCGGGAGCAGTTCAACAGGGACAGTTAGCGGACATTCTTATGTGGGGGGATTGTGTGGAGTTAATGACGATGCAACTTTCTGGAGTAGTTTTATAACAAATTGTTTTTCTTCTGCATCTGTAGTTGGGGATAGTGAGAGTGAATTTGTAGGTGGTCTTTGCGGTGACAATAATAATGGCTTAATATCATTTTGCTATTCAACAGGATCAGTGGTAGGGTATCGTTGTGTTGGAGGTCTGATTGGTATTGGAGGGTGGGCTGAATTTAGTTATTCTTCTGCAGATGTGTCTCTATGTAATGGTGGCACGGTGATAGGTGGCTTTATTGGGTTTTGCCTGAGGGAAATCGTTGAATGTTATTCATCCGGGACGGTTTCAGGGTATGTAGGCATAGGAGGTTTTGTCGGTTTAAACTATGCTTACATTCATGATTGCTATTCTACGTCAATAATAGAAGGTGATGGATACTATGCGACTGGTGGATTTTGTGGTGTTAATGATAGTTGGGGTTCCATCTTGAGATGTTATGCAGCCGGTTCTATTCATAATAACGGAATTACAACTTTCGTTGGAACGTATGATGGCATTGGAGCAGATGATGGTACTGTAGATTCGTGTTTCTTTGACTTTGAAATAGCACATGAACCTAATTGGTATTATGACCCTAGTTATGTCGAAAGTTGTAACACAACCTTAGAGATGCAGACTCAATCAACCTTTTCTGATGCTGGTTGGGATTTTGTGAATACTTGGATAATGGATGGATATCCGGCCTTAAAAAGATTCTATACCAGTCAGGAAATTTATGAGCTTTGGGGGGAAAATTATAATGTTCCAACAAATGAATTTGGGTATGGAGATTGCCCATCAAACGATGGAATTCAGAATCTGCTGAAATATGCAATTGGATTAAATCCTATGCAGACATGTTCCGCAGAAGATGTGCTTGCTGCATTAAATGGTGATGAAACAAATGCCTTCTCTGTCACTTATAAGAAAGCTAAAGGCAGAGAAGATATACTTTTGTTCCCAACTTGGACCGATTCACTTATTATTACGAATTGGAATAAAAATGGCTTTGAATATACGTTGCTGTCTGAAACTGCCAGCAATGAAACTTGGAAAGCTACCTTGCCAATGACCAATGACTGCGGATATATTCGCCTCAATGCCAAAACAACAGATTGATAGATTAATTGAGGAAGAGTTTAACGCAAGGGACGCAAATGATGCAAAGACGCAAGGGGAGGTAACGCAACGATCCTCGTTGCAGTGCAAACGCTACAACCTGGAAGGGTGTGCTACCTTACCGAAGGCGGAATCCAGTAGAGGTCGGGGAGATGTTGTCCGAGGTCTGCTGACCTCGGCTACAGTATGAAAATTGCAGTTTAACCTTTGCTTTTTGAATGAACACCTGCCTGTCGCGCCGTAGTCAGGCACTGCGAAGGTGGATAGCCGCGTCCCGTGGGCGCGGACAATGTGTTCTCCGACCTCTGCTGAGGTCGGCTACAGACGTTATGTCTACAACATAACCCTCGTTCGCCAGAACTCCTCCCTCGGCTAATCCAAAACAGCGGGGTTCCGCTCTGCGGGAGGAGGTGCGAGCAAGGGGAGACTGAGGGGGACTTGTAGAGCAACCGCTCGTTCGCAAAGAAGGACTCAATGACTCAGGACTCTCGACTCAAACCCACAAAACTAACTTTGCCATTATCAGCTATTCCGCTTCGTTTTAAATGAAGAATCTAACAGTTTTTCATCTTTCACCATTCAATATTCACTTTTTTCTATAATAATACTGCCAGGGGCTTTCCTGAATTCATCATTTATCATTAATAATTTATAATTCATATAATGCCTTTTTGCTG
>JAQICX010000009.1 GCA_027858345.1 Kiritimatiellia bacterium
CGCACCCGCAAAAACAAAATCACCCCGTGAAAAACCGCGCCTGGGATTTTTCGAGCGACTCATCAATTTGCACCTGGGTCAACCGGCCGCAACTCCCTGAAACAGCGTCGGTTACATCGACCTACCGTTACGAAACCGTGTCGGGTATCTCATATTGGCTCTCCAGAGACCCGATAACTGAGAACGGTGGATTGAATTTATATGCCCACACCCAAAACAATCCAGTTGATTTAGTGGATGCTGACGGACGGGCTGCATATCCGACATGGGGCCCGACGCCCCTAAAAACTCAGCTCATTAATAAACATTATGAAAAAATCCGAAAAAAGCTAATCCAAGAATTAAAAGGACTATGCCCAAAAAGCAAGATAGAAGAATGGGATCATCCACTAAAGACTACAGGTTCAAAATACAAGAAAAAGTATACCTTGTGTTGCAATCGCAGTGATTGCCTTAAAGAAGCCACGAGTATTGCAAACAGTTATATCGGCGCTATTAAGGCTGCTTGGTTAGCTGAGCACAAAAAACACTTTATTGTTAAAGGGCATTACCCTGGTAATTTTAGAGCCCGAGGAGGTTGTTCTATTTGTGCCGGTGAAGGTGCCGATGACTGGATGTGTGGAGATGGTCTTATTTGCGGGGGGTGGGCTTCATTGGGTCACTCAACTATTACCCAATTACCTGCTTATAAAAAGAGCCAATGCTGGGTCTCACAACTAAAAATCAAGTATTTTTGGTTCACTAAGAAACCAATGCATGCTTTTGTGATTCTTCATGCACCAGAGGGAACAAAGAAGTTAGATCCATGGGCTTGGGGAGGCTGGTATTACTGATGAAAAATAGAATTGCTTGGATATTATTGACAGCTGTTATTGTTATTGTTGTAGCCTATTTTGCATTGATTTTTTTAGTGGGCAGAACAAATAGGTTTGACTTAATTGAAGAAAGGCAAGCTGCCTATGAGATACATGATGAATTGCAGAGATTTTACAGAGAATGTGTTTCTCTAGAAAAAAAAAGGCAAATGACTTGCTTCACAAATAGCACTGATTATTTTATATATTTAATGGATATGGACCATTATGACACGCAATCTTGGAATCCAAGAATTTTTGTTAAACCGGAAAAAATATTTACTATGCAGTCAGGGCAGTCTGATTTTCTTGCAAAATGGAATGTAGCAAAAGGTTGTTGTGAAAATTTAGCTGACACAATCCCTGTACTGATTTCCGGCAATGTAGATGTTTCAGAACTATTGGGCACGTACTCACCTTCTCACAGGGGAGTTTTATTTGACAATTTTGGTGGATTGATTATGGTCAGAAATAATGGGACTATATGTATGCTAAACACGAGCAAAGCACCTATGTCATACATATATGAAGAAACCTATTTTGATTACACGACTAATACTGTACCGCAACATAAATCACTAAAGTATTTAACTCCAACATCAGAGGTTTACCCCAAGCAAGAGTAGAAACCAAGAGTAAAGGGGCAATAGTTTCAAATTCTTTAATTCCGCATTGAGCGAAGTCGGAGCATAATAATTCAACTATGACTTATGAACTCATAGATACTCTGGATAGCAAAACAATTTCCCTAACAACATACGTGTATGACACCTCATATAATTTTACGGTGACATGTCGTTCTTATAGTCTTAATCATCAGATTTCCCGGGTCTTTATCTGGCTCTCCAGAGACCCGATTGGCATTAAGGGCGGTCTGAATGAGTATGAATTCGTGAATAATGATGCGGTAAACAAGTGGGATAAGTTGGGCTTGTCAGCAATGCCGGAAGGATATGGATTAGAAAAGACAGTTAATGCCATGGGAGATATTGTTGTTACGGTTGTAGAAGTTAACGACAAAATTAGACTTCATAGAGCCGCTGGTGAGTTGATTTTAAAAGAGCACTTTAAAGAGCTTAATTGCAGTTTTTTCAGAAATGGAGGAGGTAGAGGTTTATGGAAGCTTCCCCGTGGTTCAGTTGAAAGGTTTAGTAGTCTGACTTATCCAGGAGCTTCAACTGATAGTATTTCTGCAGCTGTTTTCTCGGCGAATTCTTTAAATTCAGCAATGATTGTTTATGACACATTGACTTTCCTCAAGAGTGAACCATATCGTTTTGAAGAATTAAAAACAGCTTTGATGGCATATATTAATGGGGGGAGACAAAGAACAATGTGTTATTCTGTTTGTGATAAAATTGTTAGTTATGCTAAAGCAATTCCAACTGGTCCTCTTGATGGAATTATACAATATGTAACTGTCAATGCATGTGTGAATGCATGTGAAAAGGGATGTTGTCCGGATCAAAATTAGTTGAGGCAGGGTACTATGTACAAAAAAAGACGTCTATCTGTTTTCGTATTTATGGTGTTATATACCATAATAGTTGTGTGTTTAGTGTTATTTATTAAAGCACGGTCATTAAAAGTGAATTTGCATGTGGATATGTATAAGCCAATCACATTGT
This sequence comes from Kiritimatiellia bacterium, assembly GCA_027858345.1. Taxonomy (GTDB): domain Bacteria; phylum Verrucomicrobiota; class Kiritimatiellia; order JAQICX01; family JAQICX01; genus JAQICX01. Next base: position 2,483 of record JAQICX010000009.1, read on the forward strand.
TTATGAAAAAAGAGCTAAATGAGTGTAAATCACAATGGGGTATGCCCTTAGCTCAAGTTGGTGCCACATATGGTGGTCAACCCTTCTTCTTGCGGCCCCGAACGCCTTTAACCATCTGCGCGTATGGGATCGGTTCACCAACAACTGCCTG
>JAQICX010000011.1 GCA_027858345.1 Kiritimatiellia bacterium
TGTTGCTTCCCACTTACTGATGCTCGTGACAGAATAGTTCACGCTTCGCGTGATGTCGTCACAGACGACTACCGGTTAACCACTCGTTGCGCTTCGCTAAACGAGTGGTAGTTAGGGAAGATATAATAGAAGAAGCCCGGCAACTTGCCGGGCTTCTTATTAATTTGATAGTTCTTTATAAGCTTACATTCGTAGAATCTTTAATTTCTCCATCTTCGTAATGAACGATAGACTTTGTCCCATCTTCATTGATAATTTCCCAGACTCCATCTTTTATGCCGTTTAAATAAGTCCCTGTAGCTACCGGATTGCCACTCTCATTGAATAGTTCAACCTTGCCGTTTAATTTATTGTCTAAGTAGCTTCCCTTTTCCGAAAGTGTGCCATTTTTATTATATAGCTTATATTCTCCGTCTTTAAGTCCGTTTTTGTACATGATTTCAGCATAAAGCTTACCATCCTCATAATAGTGTTTTGACAAGCCATCCAATACTCCATTTAAATATTGTTCTTCAATATTTGTAACTCCTGATTCATAATAGGAATATGCTGTTCCTTCTATCTTGTCATTGGAATAACTCATCTTTGCCTTTAATTTTCCACTAGGGTAGTACTTCTCAAAAACTCCATGTAATTTACCCTGGCGATAGGTAGCAATTTCCGTTATATCACCATTCTCATCATAGATAGTTGCTTTCCCGTTAATTAGGTCTGATTTAAATTCTCCTTCAAATTTCAAACTCCCATCGGGATAATACATTTGGGCTTCCCCTTCTTTTTGTCCATTCTTATCAACGTGATATAGAGCTTTAATTACTCCGTTCTCATAAAGTTCTTTTTTTTCAGTTGTATTGCTGCAATTGTAAAAAACTAGCAACAAAAAAACTACAGATATGTGACGTGCGTTCATGATTTCTCCTCCCTGATTATAGTCAAAATTAACGTTCCTTTAAAGTATTGATTCACAAAACTATTCTCATATCCTTTTTGTTTCAATCTTTTGATTAATCTCAGATACATAAAAATGTTAACAATAGGAAAACATCTCAATATCCCAAATATTCTCACAGGATGACTGTATGATTTTGTATGCAAATAAAGCAGCATGGGGTTAATTAACCCCATGCTGGCATATATTGCTATCTTAATTTTGTCATTTTTTGTTAGCTCATAGTAGAAAACAAGGTTATCTTCATAATCACAAGCATGCAAGAGGGTTATCATATTTATCAGTAAAACAATAGGAATGAGTGCGCCAACTACTGGATAAAAAATCTCAGTCTCGATGTTCAAAACCCACGCTAGTACTGACAGACATAAATACAGCACATTAAAACACAATATGACAAAAACTACAATCGTAAGGATAAGAGCGATTCGGGCTGCAATTTTCATTTTACTTATTTAATTCATCAAATGATTTTACTACTTTACCTAGGTCAATAGAAACATCAATCCCAATAATTGCACTTGCTTTAATATCCAGCTTGCTTCCAATATCCACTTTTACTGTTGATAATGTTGGTTTTGTTGTTGTTACTTCTTGTCGCCCTGTAGTTTTATCTGTCCTTATTTCGGCTGTTTGCGTCCCTTCTACTGCAACGCCAAAGGCACTAAGACTTGTTGTTTTCGTGCCCTTTTCAACATCAACGCCGACCGGCATTTTAGCATCTGTTCCAGGAAGAGGACGCATTTCTGTTTCGGTTGTCTTCTGTACCTCTGCTTCAGTAGAAGTCCCGAAACTTCCAAGTCCAACGCTTGTGCCATATCTTGTCGGTGAGTTTTCCTGAGCGATGTGAGTTAAACTTCCGTCTCTAACTCCAATCAAATCTTTACTCCCACCATTACCATATAAAGCAACTGCAGGCCGACCTCCTGCTTTTACTTCAACTCCTCCTTGTACACCAATGGTAATTGCAGCAGTAACACTTGCTCCAAGTGCTTTCAAAAATTCTAATGGCCCTTCGCCATTTTTATCAATAAAACGTATTGGATTATTTGCGGCGTATGCGTACGGTGATTGGAAGTAGTAATCTGTAGCCTTTGGGTCAATGGTGTGAAAACGTGCAAGCGCCGGGTCATAGAACCTAGCGCCGTAATCGTACCAGTTCAGCCCAAAATCTTCCTGCAATTCTTTACCGTTGTATAGGTAATCGTTATCGGTGCCACTGGTGGTGCAAATCTCACTCATGCGCCCCGCTAGCGCGGGATTTACGCTACGCTCCAACATGCCAAAAGGAAAATAGTGCGTTTGTTGCAACACATTGGCATACCCAGGGGTGCT
>JAQICX010000064.1 GCA_027858345.1 Kiritimatiellia bacterium
GATTTGCAGAAAGTGATGTTCTATTACAGAATTTATGATCCGTGGTTAGGCAAGTTCTTGAGTTTAGATCCAATCGAAGAACAAGGCGGTATTAATCTTTATGGTATTGGTGGTAATGATTTGATTAACAAGTTTGACTTGTGGGGGTTAAAGACATTAGCTGAAGATTTAGAAGCTCATGCTTTCTTGCAGATGGTTGCATCTGGTTGTTTAATGACTGGTCGTCCAATAACAGGAAAATTTTTGAACATGTATCTTGATGAGAAAAATTCAGGTTCATATTCTTTAACTCATTCTGAAATTATGAAAATTATGCTAAATGAAGGTTTTAGATTTAAGCTTGGTAGAACGGCTGGTGTTCTAATGCAAAAAGAAGGGCAAGGTAATATAAAATCAGATATTAAAGATGAACATACATTTGACCCTGATTTTGATGGAGATTTATGGAGTGCTTTTAATGATTTACGTTTTAAGCTATTATTAAATGGTTGTGTTACTTTGACAGATGAAGAGTATAGGTTTAAAGGAAAATTGACCGTTGTATATGATGATACATTCACATTTGGAGATCCAAAAGAAACAGATAGAACACCATTCTTTAGACAATGGTATTTGCCCGATAAATATCAGTATATTACAGAGCAGAGGTTTTATGATTTGGAACAACGAGGATGGGTTAATAAATTTGATGTTACTGGTAGTAGAACCGCTTTTTATACAATTGTTGTAAACAAGCATAATCTGAATGATGTGGAGGTTAGACGTGACCCATATAATAAATAAACGGCATTTTCTTTTATTCTTCATCTTGGTTTTAGCATTTATTACAGGTTGGGGCGTGTCTGAATATTTTTCAAAAGATACTCAGAATCAACGTCTTTACAAAAACGCAAAAATGTTTATTCATCAACGAGATACGACAGGACTTGAAGAGTTATTAAAGGAACATCCAGAGATTCGTTTCTTACGCTCAGGTTTTAATATGAATACATTGCTTCATGAATCTGTTCTTTATAATGATCTAGAGTCTACAAAATTTCTACTTGCATATGGTTTTTGTCCAAATGAAGTAAATAGTGCTGGGCAAACCCCTTTGCATTTTGCATATAAAATCCATAATAATTCAGATTTGTTAGAAACTCTTTTTTCTTATGGTGCTAGCACAAATATTTTAGAACGCAGTTATGAATACAAATAATTGCAACTTTACATTTGATGACATAGGCAATCGAGAAGACTATTCTTTGAACAACGGTTCTGTTGAATATGATTGTAATTCTGTTAATCAATATGTTAATAAATTTTTCAACAATATGGGGACTAATTTCTTCACCAGCTACCACCATGATAGTGATGGTAACCTTGTGGATTATTCGTTTAGTTACAATGATGGCAGCGACTCTCAACAACAATTTGCGTGGATATATACTTGGAACGCAGAGAACAGAATGACCTCCGCAACCAACACTGCTGACGGCACATACGTGACGTACAAATATGATTACCAAGGACGAATGTTTGAGAAAGTCACCAATGGTGTTACAAACAACTTTGTCTGGAACGGTCTTGACCTAGCTTCGCTAGTCCCGCAAGGCGGGAACATCATTGCTGAAATGACAGATTCTGCCACCAATCTTTATACATGGTCTCAAGGTGAAACCTTGTGTGCAAGCCTTGACGGTGAAACAGTCTTCTACGCTCACGATGCAAATAAGAACGTTACTGATTTGGTCGATGACTCAGGCAACATCGTCGCTCACTATGAGTATAGTCCATTTGGAGTTATTACTACTGATCCGACAGGTTCATTGACTTCTGACAATCCTTTCAGATTCAGCAATGAGTATTTTGATGAAACAACTGGTCAGGTAGAATTCCTGAACCGAAAATACTTCCCTCAATTAGGTAAGTTTGCGAGTCGAGACCCGATTGGGGTTCAAGGTGGTCTGAATGAGTATGGTATCTGTGGTAATGATTTGATTAATCATTGGGATGAGTGGGGGTTGAAAAGTGACGAGACCCTAGTTGTTGTTTTTCTAACATTAATAGACGGTAAGATGTTTCCCACAGAAATTACTAGTAAACTGCTAAATAGTATTGATGATAAATTGGTATGGAAAATCAAAAAAGAATCAATGCCTGATAATACTGAGAGAGGCAAGCAAGGGGGAAAGAAAAAATATGACGATGAATGTTGGAAAAAGATTTACTTTATTAAAGGAGAACTTTATCAAGATGGATATGAACTTGGCTCAGGTAATGACTTTAAGTTTCAAATTAATAAACGTAATGTTGAAAATGAAATTTCCACTATAATCAATCCTCCATACTATGTAACATATAAAAATGTTGCACCTTTTTTATGCACTCATGAAGCATTAGAGGCTCTTGGACTACCACATTTAAGTCCTATCCCTCATGAAGATAATAAATATATTATGGACAGTGATATGATAAATTCTGGTTGGATAGTCGATGTTCCAGCTGCTGAGATTCACGAAAAAACGAAAAAAAAGGTTAGAAGAAAATTAAAATTGAAAGGTTGGTGGAAAATATGGTGAAGTGGATGTATAAATTTTTAATTTCAGTTGCCGGTATTGCACTATTGATGTCTTCTTATTGTTCGTTGTATTGGTTGTGGTTTCACATGTATGATGTGTTAATCTTAAATGATGTTATACCATGGGTAAACCACAAGGCACTAATATATATGTTTAGAAGTGTAAATCAGTTTATGCCAATAGGGGTGTTTTGTTTGATTGCCGCATTTCTTTCTTTGATATTACAAAAGAAGAAAATTAGTAAAACAGTTATATGGTTGTTTTGTGGGTATTTTATTGTTGGTTTGATACTTTTATATGGTATACACTATTTTTGGATTGAATGGCGTGGCATTGTGATAATGTCACAGGAAATCTGGTGGTTATAAATTACGAAGGAGATAGGATGAATTTTTTGAGTTTAGCTATTATTATAGTGTGCCTACTGGCTGGTTGTAATAGTAATAACAAGACTGATGAAGAAAAAAAAGTGTGTAGTGATTTTGGGAGTTATAATTTTTTTGATCAGCTTGTAACAAATTCTGGCTGTATAACTTTTTATGGAAACTTTGATCGTAAATCATGTGTTGGCTTTTACATCAGTGATACAAATAGTTTTGCTAATATATGTAAAGAAAGTTTAAATATGACGGGGTCGTTTGAGCTGCAAACTAACATTAATGTTCATCTGCCATTGTATAAAATATCTTCTAAAACAGGAAATCTGGAGCAAACTTGGCAGAGTGTTCAGTTAGAAGGAGTTTATATGGTACTTGAAGAAGATAAAAAAGATTCAATGGTATCTGTGTTTTATGAGTTGAAGCCCATTATTCCCTCATCTACAGATCATAAAACTATAATTTTTGTTAATTACAACAACAGAGAGGTAAAACCATGAGAAAGCTTATAATATCTCTTTCTGTTTTAATATTTCTTCTTATTCTGGTATTGGATATATCGGGAGTCTTCAAAAATTCAGATCAAAAATTCTTTTCACGAAAAGAAATCTCTAAATATGCACAAGACATGGTTTTTTGTAGTTCTATTGAATCAATAACAGCTTTTGCAATAAGAACAGATGAACAGAATTTTAGAAATATATGTTCAGAAAAACTCGGTTTTAATGATGACTTCGGAAGAGATATCCGTTTATGCCCTTCTCTTCCTCTTTATAGAGGAGGAGCGAATGAAGAAAGTAACGCAAATTACTATTGGTGGTTTTTATTTTTGAAAGGAGACCTTATTATTGCGAGTAGAACGGAAAAAAATTATGAGATAACAGTTGCTTTTAATACAGAACAAAACATTGCTTTTTTTTATTTTGAACACTTAAGACTGTGGGGGACAGTATTTAGTAATAGTCATGTATCTGCTCCTCGTGGGAGTCGTGACCTAAAAGCTGCGGGGTATTGGAGAAGAATGTAGTTTTGTTGTGGAAAGTAAACATGGGCTTTGAATCTTGGTTTTGGTATCTCCAAATATTATGAAGATAACCGAAACCTGATTGTTGGAGTTTCAAACTACTTTGGAGAAGATTGCATATCAGCATTTATTTATGATAACGATGCATTAGGGCGCAGGTCAGAAAGACTGGATTTTGATGCGAATTTATTTGCAATCACTAATACTTTTACTTATAATCTTCGACAAGAACTAGCAGGAGCAACAATGGGAACAGATAACTACAACTTTACACACGATGATATCGGAAATAGAACTTACTGTGACTTTCCTAGTCAGGAAGAGTATTATGAATCTAATGCTCTGAATGCATATACGAAAGTTTGGACGTATACTCCGTGGTATGCCCGTGCAAAATTTTATTATGACCTTGATGGAAACATGATTACTAATCAGCTTTGGGCTTATACCTGGAACGCAGAGAATAGAATGAGTTCAGCAACCAATACCGCTAATGGCACATTTGTTACGTATGCCTATGATTATCAAGGACGAATGTTTGAGAAAGTCTCCAATGGCGTCACAAATAACTTTGTCTGGAACGGAAATCATATCATTGCTGAAATGACAGATTCTGCCACTAACAGTTTTGTTTGGAGTAACGGTGAAACTTTGTGTGCAAGTCTTGACGGTGAAACCGTCTTCTACTGCCATGATGCAAATAAGAATATTACAGATTTGGTGGATGATTCTGGATCGCACCTTGTGCATTACGACTATTCGCCTTTCGGTGAGGAAAGTTC
>JAQICX010000079.1 GCA_027858345.1 Kiritimatiellia bacterium
TGATAGAATGTTAGAAAATCAGAAAGTTTCTAAAATAGAAATATAACAATAATAAAACAATTTGGTGACTAAAGGTGGTTACTCAAAAATCCTTTAGACACACAAATTGGGACGGTCTCTTTTTTAAGCAAAGTGGCGGGGGGAGAGACGGAGGGGTGGTTTTTACGGACAAAAGCTGATTTGCAGTCACAACACCTGTAGCGTCGGGCGTTGACCGACGGAAACACAGCGCTGACAGCCCGCAATAACAAAGCCCAGGGAATAAGCCTTCGCTGTGCCAGACTAAGGCGGGCCACCTCGGGGCTTGCCCCCGTGGAACCATGATTGGTGAACAGGAACACAACGCACCCCATGAACCTACTCCAACCAACTCTTGTCCGCCAAAACTCCTCCCTCTTTTAGGGGAGGTGTCCGAGGAACGAGGACGGAGGGGTTCTTCATTTAATATTGGATGTTGGACGTTCGACCTGTCGAGCCGTAGTCTCGCAGAGCGAAGGCTGGCGGATAAAACTCTTTTCTTTTTTAACTCAGCACTCTTAACTTTAGGTCGCCTGCTCCTCAACTTGCGCATTTGAGCACTTGCGCAATTACGAACTGTTAAGCCGTTTGTTTCTGCAGATCGTTGATCGCAGCAATATTACTCTTCTTTGCATAAACCGTAAGTAAGTCATTCTCCTTAAATATGAAATCATCTTTAGGGGAACCAAAATAAGTTCCGTCAGCTCTTCTAACACCAAGAATAACCACGCCTTTATCTTTAAGAGTATTATGCTTAAAAGTCTGATTAATTAGGGCACTATCAGCAGTCAACACAAATTCACCAATTTTATAATTATTATGAAGATGGAGTAAATCCTCGTATTTCCCAGTTCTCAAATCTAGAAACTTATCAAGAAAATAGTATATAACTCTGGTAAGAGTCACATCCACAAGCTTACTTTTGGTTAAAAGCAAAAGAAACAAGATACCTCCAGACAGCGTAAATATCTCAGCATACAATGATCCTACTTTTGTATTAAGATGCATAACAGTTAGAATACTTGAAGACAAAATCGTTATTACACCGAGATTCCCCAAAAGCATTAGATGCATTATTATGCGTCTTCTTAAGGGATTATTCATTATTTGTTCAGATTCCGATGTGGTGAAGCCACTGGTAGTCAGGGCAGAACGAGCCTGAAACTGAGCAATCTGCTTGGACATCCCCGTGTGCATCAGAGCAATAGTCCCAACTCGTGTTATGAGTAAAGACATATATAGCACAACCAACAAACTTATAACAGCAACCATGTGTTCTCCTTTAGTATTTTAACAACATATAATTCATACATATTATATAAATAATCAATTTAAATCGAGTTAAAAGGATAGCAATATACTTTTTTCTCAATTTTTCGATTGAGACACCTTATGAGAACGAGGACGTTCTCGACCTATCGCGCCGTAGACAAGGATTGCGAAGGAGGATCCCAAACTTGCAGATTAATATTGTCTTGTAGGAATGGGTCTGTACTGCGTAGCCCAGCGGGCGAAGCATTGGGAGCGACGATGTCCTCATCGTCATTGGAAATTATTTTTCAACTTTATCACCCAAAACTGGAAAAAAACAAGCCCTCATTTGCTGATTTTCTTGGTCTCTGCAAATGTTTATTCACTCAACCGAAAAATTAAGGTCGATAGCTCTTAATTTCTAGGTTAAAAATAACAATCTGTACTTTTTGTTTTGTAGGAGAGATTGAAGCAGGTAAGTTTTCGAGCTTTAGTGCAGCAATAAAAACTAATGAAATCAGCTGAGAAACTTCTTTCTATTCGTTAAGCTTATCTCAAGAGTATGATTTTTCTGCATCAGCGACACGCATGTGCGTTGTCGCTGTTACTGATGCAATAGCTATTGCCTATCATGATTTGTCATGCAAAACTTTGCTTTAAATTTTAGGGAATAGAAACTTTTACTCTATAGTATAAAGCTGTTGATGTTTGGTTTGTGTCCGACAAAGTTAGACCACCTCCCTCAAATGGACCTGCACCTGGTACATCAGCCCATGAATTATCAGTCAAATTACTGCAGCTCTGTAGTGTATAATATCTAAAGCCGATTGAATCAAAATAGAGTGTTGTCTCTGGACTGATTATGAATGATGTAACGCAAAAGTAGCTATTGCTATCTGTTGGATCTGTAAAGGCAATATACTCTGCAAGATTACTGGCGGTGTCTGCATCTGCAGTTTCGTCAGCATCTGCTGGATCTACACAATTTAGACCATAATCACTTTCCCACCCATCAGGCATACCATCTCCATCGGAGTCAGCATATTGATTGAGAGTTTCATAGCACCCTATATCCACAATTACTGAACCATCGTCATCACTATCAAGAATACGTGGCATGCCGATGCGGTCATATAGTCCTTTTGATAAACCATTGTCGCCTCCGTCTATGCAGTCACTAAATGGAGATGGTTGAAATGCCTTTGCTCCCCGTGTTCCAAATTCAGGATCAGTAATTATGTTGTCGGAGCCACTAGTAGGCATTGGATAGGTACAACAGTAATAAAAATCTCCGTTCGCCCAATTCATGTACGCATCATCAAGGGCGGTATTGTTCCATATAATAGAGTTGTATACTGTTGGGCTATATAATCCCCCGGCAATATTTGCTGCCGAATTACTGCTGATTGTGCAGTTGTAATATGTGCCTCTATATCCTCCTCCGCCGTCATCGTTGGCCGAGTTTCCAAATAAGAGGCAGTTGTCAAGTGTGCCGAAATAAACCCCGCCACCAAAGTCTGCCGAGTTGCTACTAATTGTACATCTACTAATTGTCCCTTTATATACTCCTCCACCCGCACTATATGCAGAATTTGCGGTTATAATGCAATTCGAGACAACGCCACCATCCTCACACCATGCACCACCACCTTGTTGGTCACTGACAATACCACTTGTTCTAGTATGTCCTTCTCTAAGAGTAAAACCCGACAAAACAGCATTTGTTCCAACATAAGCACATCGTCTCGCGTCGCCACCGTTTATATCGCCAAATCCTTTGATAATGGTTTCCTCTGGGCCAGTAACACTTTTAACAGTTATCTCCTTGTTGATAGCCACTCGGCTGCCTAAAGTACCTTCAATGAGCAGACCACTGAGGGCGTAAACACCGTTAGTCACAAGCACCGTATCATTATCCTGTGCTTCCAAAATTGCTGATTGAATATTATAAAACGCAGTATCCCATGAGGTGCCACCTGAACTACTTTGATGTGGAGCTACATTAACATACCATGTGTTTTTTATTATGCTCTCGTAACAACCCATATCAACAGTGGCAACACCGTCCCTATCTCCATCATAGATACGTTCGTTTCCATCCAAATCAGTAGTTTCGACAACATACGAATTGTCACCACTATCTAAGCATGGTGATGATGGTTCCAAATGATAATCATTAGTTGATACAAATTGAGGATTATTCGTTATATTTCCTGTTCCAATAGTTGGCATTGGAAATGTACAACTGTTGTTAAATGTGCCCTGATCTATGATCCCTTGCCAATTATAAACAGCATCGTCAGTCCATTTGTTATTCCATACTATACAATTATTAAGGGTACAGTTCCAGACTCCGACCTGACTGGTGTTGTCTGCAATTGTGCAATTATTCAATATACAGTCGTATGCCCCGCCGCCAGACTCACCAGCAGTATTGTTGACTATTTTGCAATTATTTAAGATTCCTCCATATGCACCACCACCTCTGAAATCGCTAACACAATTACTTATAATGCAATTTTCAATAACGGCATTAGTTGCATAGCAATACACACCAGCTCCACGAGAATTAGGACCTGTCGTAGTCATTGTGTGTCCATCTGTCAAAGTAAAGCCTGACAAAGTTGTCTCTCTGCCTGCAATTTCATCGCAAGACATTGCAACGCAACGCACTGCGTCGTCCCCAACCGGCCCCTGACCTTTAATAATCGTCACCTCTGGACCGTTTACGCTCCTGACAGTTGCGAAATTAAATGGAATCCAAACCCGAGTCTTTATCTGAGACCCTTGGACAACTGTTTCCCCCACCTCATAAATACCATCATTTACCAACACAGTCCCACTACCTGCCGCATTTATACCTTGTTGGATTGTATGAAATGCATTACTCCATGCCGTGCCTGGTCCATCTACGGGACTATTTAAGTCAACATAAGCAGTAGCTGCGTACGTGGACATGGATAGTAGACTCGCTGATAATATACACACCGTAAATTTAATAATACTCTTCATTTGACATCCTCTCATATATGTTAGTTTAATTCTTTCAAATTTTGTTATTTTTGTTTTGAAGTCTGTCAGGATATCAAAGTTCACACAGAATCTTCTCTCGTTTTCCAGCGAACAATTATTATACTAATATTTTCAAAATTTGTTAATAATCTTATATTATTATGTATTCAACAATATTTTCTTGATTATATGGTATATTTATTGTTTTGTCCAATTTTTTTATGATTTTTTTTGAAATCTCCTTAATTTTTCGGTTGCATTATTTTTTTTCTTTGAATTTTGGAAAGCCATTTGGTTATTCAGTTAGACGGTTAGAATGTTAGAGGGTTAGAAAGGTCACTGCCGTGAGCAGGTAAGAACTTTGTTCTTGTTTATTATACCAAAATGTCGCCCCGCTGGGGCTTGTTAAAAGGAATGGTTATCCCACTTTGCGGGATGCACGACCGCAGGGTAAGAGGCTTGACGAACGTCAAGCAGCGGAACACAGTATAGCGACAATTCGCAAAGCGTAGTTTTACCGTAAGACTCTTGCTAACAGCTTCTTATAAAAAAACATTAATTTATCACCCACTGTGTCATGCATAGCTCGCAGAGCGACGCATGGAAAATAAACAAAAACAAGATGTCAATCACTGGTTTTGTTAATCGAAATGCATGTTTTTTAGTTCTATATAAGCTTACCTGAATAAGAGAGCTATTTGTCTTTTGATTTGATTTGACCCGAAATCAATTTAACAACAGTGACACCATCCACAGAAAACAGCGTCTTAATGTTATCAAGAACATATTTATCAAGCTCCTCTTTTGAACAATCAGCAATAAAATCACTGTTATCTTTATGAGCCTTAATTCTGCCTGCAGCAATATCTGCTTCAACTTTTTCAGGATCAACTGTCATGAGAACAAAAGAGTCTCCAGATGCTCCTATAAGACGTAATATAGTATACTGCTCTCCATCCTTAACATTTAAAAATGCATATTCTCCAAGAGTTGAAAGCACCAATTCATACTTTGATAAAGCATGTTGTTTGCTTTTTTCATCCCATTTCATTGATGATGCAGCCAATGTGTTGGTATCAACAATTCGTACACAAAACACATTATCTCCAACCTGCCAGATACTGTCTTTAGTGAGTTCAGACTCACTTATGAATTGTCTTTTGCCAACATAGTTCTTAGATTTAAAACTCGTACAAGATACTGAAACAAGTGCAAGCAAAGTAATGATGCTTGATATTAAAACATTCCTAATCATTTCTTCCTCCGAATTTTTTATTGTATGTTAAAAGTGCACAGTACACAGTTTAAAGTACACAGGGTTTCTTCGCTCTCAACTTAAGTTGTTAAATCTGCTATCAAATGTAATATATTCTTAACAAAGCGTCCAGTTTTTTTAAGAAAACCCGACATTTTATCTAAAACACATTGATTTAAAACTTCTCTAACGACTAAAGACTCTGGACTCTGGACTAAAAAAATTTAGGATTCCACATATTTCCGTCGGTCATCGCCCGACGCTTCCGCCTACGTTCCTCCGGCGCGACAAGACAGGTGTTATGCAGCAAACTTAACCTTGTTCGCCAGATTTTTGAGACCTTATTAGTCGAAGACTAATGGGAGTTTTATCATTTTATGTGTCCCATGCTCGCATGGGTAATCATAAGAATGCAAAACTTCCGAATTCCAACTTGTTGGAATAAGTTCTCAAAAAAAATCATGTTAATCTTGTTATCCCTGTCAAAAACTCTTTTATTCTTTATCCGTGAGAATCAGTGTTAATCAGTGGCTTATACTCTTTTTTAATCTTTTTAATCTGCGAAATCTGCGGATCAAACTCTTCCTTGCGACTCCGCGTCGTTCGCGTCATTTGCGTTAAATTCTTAATTCTTAATTTTTAATTATTAATTGAACAACGTTGTTTTGTTCGAACATTTCAGCAGGAATAACATTGCCATCAACAGCGTTACCATTAACAACCAGGCCGACAACATCACCACGCTTAACAGTAATATCAAATTTCTTTCCCCTGAATTCACGCTGCACACTAAAACCGTCCCACTCAGCAGGAACACAAGGAGAAATTTCAAGTCCATCATAATGAGGCTTGATACCAAGAATAGCATGAGTCATTGCGTAGTAATTCCAGACAGCCGATCCTGAAAGCCAGGAAACCCGCCCCGTACCAAAGCGCGGGCTGAATGAACTATGAGTTATTTGACAAACAGCATAAGGTTCAACTTCTCGAACTTCGGCCATCTCATTAAAACTTGATGGCAGAACAGCCTTAAGATATTGCCAAGCTTTTTCACTGTTTCCAAGTTCAGCTTGTGCCATAACGCCCCAGCCTTGAGTATGATTAAAAATGCTGCCATTTTCTTTCATGCCAGGATTCATCAAACGTCCAAGACAGATTTGCGGATCCGTTGTAATATATGGCGATGTGCAAACCATCACACCATAATCAGTTGCAAGATTTTTATCAAGCGACTTCATACACTTTTCAGCATACTCTCCCTTTGCATGACCACTAAGCACAGCCCATGACTGTGGATTCATAAAGATGAAACCTTCATCATTCTCTTTGGAACCAAATTTAAGTCCATCATCACGATAAGCACGTAGATACCATTCGCCATCCCAAGCAAATTTCATTAGATTGTCATCGAGAGCTGCAAGTTTTTTAGTAGCCCATTCAATCTGTTCTGAATTTTCAAGACGTTCTGCAATTTCAATATATTCACGAAGAGCAAGACGCAACTGGAATGCCACAAAAACAGTTTCGCCTGTTTCCCCAAGACGAATGCAATCATTCCAGTCGGCATGAAGACCACAAGGCAGACCATGGTTGCCAGAACGCTCTAGATTAAACTCAATTGCACGTTTCAAATGTTCAAAGACCGTTGCTTCCCCTTTGTCAGCATATGGCAGAACTTTATTATAGAAATCAAATTTGCCTGTTTCCTTGATATACTCAGGGACGGCATTGAAAAGCCACATGCAATCGTCTGAACGATAAATGCCATCGGGAACTTCATGCCCGGGCTTGTGATCAAATGGTTTAACAATAGATTTAGCTCCCCCAGACGCATACTGCCCAGTAATCATCAATTCCAGACACTTCTTTGCTTCCTCAGTAACAAGCGCAGCGGCACCAACTATGTCCTGAACAGTATCGCGGTAGCCAAGACCATCACGCTCGCCAGCATAAACCAAACTTGCAGCTCTAGACCAATAAAATGTCATCAAGTTATTATATGGAGCCCACATGTTAATCATCGAATTAAAATCTTTGTCAGGAGTTTCAGCATGAAGCGAGTTTAATCTACCATGCCAGTACGCTTTAACAGCAGCAAATGCTTCATCTGCAAAAGCCTGATCAACACTGACAACCTCAAGACCATAGGTAATAAAAAATGTTTTGCTTTCACTAGGGGCAAGATTCAAATCGACCTGAAACGCTGCACATGGCATATCCCCTGAACAACTGCTATCGCCACATTTGCCACCTGCAACAACCTGCGGCATTGCATACGAACCATAAGTTCCTAGAAACTTCTTTAAGTCACTGTCATAACCAGCGGCATCTGCACCATGCAAAGCAAAAAAGGTATGACGAGCCTGGTCTTTGTTTGTGAAGTTTTCAACATCTGTCGGCATATTCACATTGGACCCAATATCAATTACGCCATCACTATATTCAGTCTTTGAGATATACTGGTTATATTGCAAATTGTTGTTATCATCCTCCGCACTCCAGTTACATTGTGGTTCAAGAAATGGAAATGCACTTAGAGAGCGAATTTCAGATGAATCATTAGTCACAGTTACCTGCCAAATTTCATAGCATTTATTCAACGGCACAAAATATTTAACTTCACTTGTGATATCATTACGTTTACTCTTGATAATTGTATATCCGGAACCATGGCGACACTCATAGCTTTGAAGCTCCTTCATTGTTGGTGCCCAGGAGTTACTCCATGAATCATCTGCATCATGAAAATAGACATATCGCCCACACAAATCTGCGGGCAGCGAGTTGAAGCGATAGCGAGTCAGACGCCCCTGTGCCACAGATTTATAAAAAGCATACCCCGCAGCATTATTTGTCACCACACCACCAAATTCTGCACTGCCAATATAATTGCTCCATGGCATTGGTGTATCCGCCCTATCAATCACATACTCACGATTTACATCATCAAAATATCCATACTTCATTTTTTCTTTCTCCATTCTAAAATAGTTATTAGCTTTTAGTTTTTAGTTATTAGTCAAGACACTGCCGTGAGCAGGTACAAGCTTTGCTTGCTTTATTACCCAGGGCGCTGCCCAGGGCTGTTATATTCTGGGCTTTCAGCCCGTTCAATTGCAAAGCAATTGTTTATTCATAATGACCACTTCTCCCGCTCTGCGGGATCGTTGCTTTAGGTAAACTAAAGCTGTTCTCCCGTTGGTCGAATGGATGTTGGACGGCTAACTTGTTAGTCCCGGTTTGCGGGATTCGACGTTCTTAATCCATTTGTTTTTTCTCTGTATTCTCCTGCCTGTCGGGCCGTAGCCCAACGGGCGAAGACTGAAGCTATTCCAACCTTAATCTTAACCTTAATCTGCTGGCTTCCGCCAGTTTTTGTTTGCCTGCCTGTTCGTGTACTCACCTCAATCTTTCGGTTGAGCACCTTTTCTGTCAGCGGGGACGCTGACCCTCCCATTGTGCCGTTTAATATTATATTGCAAGCCGGGAGAAATCCCCCTCCGTTCTCGTTCCTCGAACACCTCCTCCCGCAGAGCGGGACTATCCCGCAAGGCGTGGA
Source organism: Kiritimatiellia bacterium (assembly GCA_027858345.1). Lineage (GTDB taxonomy): Bacteria > Verrucomicrobiota > Kiritimatiellia > JAQICX01 > JAQICX01 > JAQICX01. The sequence goes on from JAQICX010000079.1 coordinate 9,096, forward strand.
CAGCCGGGGAGGAGCTAATACGTCCTCGGCGTCCGTTGACAACAATTTCAGCGTTCATCACCCAAAAACAGAAAAAACAGTCCCTCATTTCTTAATTTTATTGGTCGAAAAGCATGTTTTTATCTCCAACCGAAAAATTAAGGGTACTCACACAGACAGGCGGCGATGCCGCCCTATTCATAAGTATTTCTAAATACTTTAGCAAAACGCTCAAAAGTATCAAGCAAATCATCCAAATCATATTCTCCGTTTTTTTGCATTTTTGCAGCCTGTTGATCACAATATTTGTCAAACAAAGAATGTTTTTGTTCAAGTGCCTTTACGCTTTTCACAATATTTATGACTTCAACATTCTCTTCTCCTTGAAACACCCTTTTTAATTCTTCACGAGGAGTAATGGTCTTCATGAATATAGTTTTTCCAAAAAATATTTTTTCTGCTTCAAATTCTTTGTCCGACACGCTATCCGGCTTTTTCCAAACATGAACAAAATTCATTTTCCACAACGCAGTCAGGTACAAAGCCATTACATATAGTTTGACTTTTTTTATAATTTTACAAAACTTGCTATATTGTTTATCTGTCAGAAAATTCAATTCATACAGAAATTCATACAGATAAACAGCACCCCAAACAGCGGATATTTCACAAGAACCAACTTCAAGTATATATTCATTGGGCATTCTGTCAATTGCATTAATCCAATCATCATATTTAAAGTCAAAATCCACATCTCGTGTTATATTACGATTCCTTAATCCTAAAACCGTCCATGCACTATCAATAACTTCAAAGGCATTAGCAAAAATTATATCAGACTCTATAAAACCAATTCCATTATCATACATATATCTAAAAAACATAAACCTTAACACATCCACAAACGAAGAATAACGCTCTAATTCTACAACCTCTTCTGAAGCAAATTCATTTTTTGAAAAAATTGTAGCCTGTAAAGTTTTAGCAAGATCTTCATCGTACCCAAGTTTAAAAAGCTTATCAAATTTATTCAACTTACTAGCAGATATATTACTAGGCGATTTTTTATAATTATCTTCTAAAAAAGAGATCAGTTTTATATGAATCAGATGCAATTGAATATCATCATTCTTAATGCTTTTGTTAACCACAACAGGATTCAAAACTCTATTTACAAACTCTCCTCTACCATATGCACAGAACAATTTGATACATGAATAATAACATGCCAAATTTCTCATAGGATTTTTACGCATATTAGAAAAAACTTCTTCTGCTTTCTCATATTCACCCTGAAAACAGTAATACAACACAAGAGCCTCATCATAAAGCGGATAGTTTACCATATACATACCGTTATTTTTTACAACATCAACAAACCTCTCTGTCGCATAAGCCGCATGTTGCACACACACATAGTGAAACATTCCAACAGTCGTCTCTGCATATTCATCTATTGATTCACCTTCAGGAGCAGGATTTGAAATCATTGCACATAAATTATCTAAATACTTCTTTTCTAACTCAACATTCTTCTCGTCTGACATTATCTTTCTTTTCCAACCTTTCTAAATTTTTATAATATTACCTAACTGTTTACAGTTTTTAGCCCAACCTTTGTCCGCAAATGCTCCTTCTGGGAACGCCGAGCTCCAGCTCGGCTCTTCTGTAGCCGTGTCGCCTCGGCACGGGCTCGCATTATCAAACTTTTCGGAAGTATAGAGTTTTGCGTTTAAGTGGTCAAGAATCAATTAATTTCAAGGATTGAAAAACATTCACAAACATATAACAGAAATTAAATATGCTAAGACAGGGGCTCGTAAAATATACGGGCTAAACCACTGGTAGAAACCAGCAAATGCCCATTACGTAAAAAAAAAATCAATTATAACAATTTCTGTTGCATTATTTTTGCTTTTCATGTTTAATTGCGACTTATTAAGAAATACAGTTAATGGTTGCTGGTAAATGGTTAATTGACAAGAGGTAGGAATTCGCTACGCTTATGTTATGATTATGCCCGTGCCGAGGCGACACGGCTACAGAAGAGCCGAGTAATACTCGGCGTTCCCAGGAGGAGTTTTGGCGGACTAGGCTAGTTTGCAGCTATAACACCTGCATGTCGCAAAGGCCTGTCAGGCGTAGCCCTTAGGGCGAAGACTGGAGTGTCTTACCTTGGATGTTGGATTTGAGTGTTGGGTGTTGGAAAAGAGGGATAAGATAAAACTATCTGTATCCCAACTTGTCCACCGTAGCAGCCTAGCGGAGGCTGAAGAGATCGGAAAACATTGTCCGAGGTCTGCGGACCTCGGCTACAATTTTAAAATTGCAGTTTAACCGTTGATTGTTGAATGAACCCTGCCTGTCGCGCCGGAGGAACGAAGGCGGATAGCCGAGTCCCTTAGGCTCGGAAGTGTCTTAAATAAATAATAACTTTTCAAAAACTGTCAAATCACTGAAGAGGAGGAGTAACTTCGTGACATCAAGAGAAAACATATTGAGAACAATTCGCTTTGAGACGCCGGATTATATCCCAATGAATTTCCATATCAATGGTGCATGCTGGCATCACTATGACCAGCAAGCACTACAAGACCTGATGGAAGCTCACCCATTTCTCTTTCCAAATTTTTGTCGACAGGATATTGTTCAACCAAACTATGATCTTACCCAAAGAAAAGATGAACCATATACAGATTCGTGGAACTGCATCTGGGAAACAACCGATGATGGTATAACAGGCTCAGTTCACCAACATCCACTGGACAATTGGAATGCATTTGAAAATTTTGCAGAACCAAGCCCCAACAAAACAGATGGAACTCATCCTATTGATTGGCCAAACATAAGAAACAGAGTAAAGCACCAGAAAGAAAACAACGAACTTGTATGCGGTGGTCTACCACATGGACATACTTTTCTTAGGTTGCAAGACATACGAGGATACGAAAACCTGATTTTTGATATGGTTGATGAAGAACCGAAACTTACAAAGCTCATAGACATGGTAACTCATTTCAACTACGAGTATGTGACGAAATGGCTGGAGTTGAAACCAGATATGATGAGCTATCCTGAAGATTTAGGAATGCAACTTGGTCCAATGCTCTCCCCTGAACATTTTAGAAAATACATAAAGCCTGTATGCCAACAACTGATGAAACCAGCACGAGACCAGGGTTGCATCGTTCACATGCATTCTGATGGTGACATTCGAACACTTGTGGACGATTTAATCGATGGTGGTGTTGAGGTAATCAATCTTCAAGACCTTGTAAATGGTCTCGACTGGATTGCGAACAAGTTTGCAGGGAAGACATGCATTGATCTCGATATTGACCGGCAGCAGATAACAACACGTGGTACGCCAGAGCAAATTGATGCACTCATACGAGAAGAAATTGAAAGACTGGGAAGCAAGCAAGGTGGACTGATGATGATATATGGCCTATATCCTGAAGTTCCTCTAAAGAACATCGAAGCTCTAATGAACGCCATGGAAAAGTATGCAACCTACTATAATTAGTTAGACTGTTAGACAGTTAGACTGTTAGATAGGTCCATGCGTCGCTTCGCTATGCAGGACACAGTAGATAGTTAGACAGTTAGACCGTTAGATAGTTGGGTAGTTCCTAACTAACAGCTAAAAAACTAAGTGACAAGGGTCAGGACATCGCACACTCTCGTCAAAATTTCGTTCAGTAATCTTACCTCATTTGGTAGTCGAATTCAACTACTTTTTCTTTATCAAGATACACATTTAACTTCTGTTCACTAACATCGACTGTCGCTTTGATATATTCATATTTCAAATTTTCAGGCAAAGAGAATTTCTCCCCAAAAACATCTAATTTTAAGTCCTTACGAATGAACCTCATTAGATGATATTTGCCAGACTCAGGGCGTTCAAATCTTTCAGGAGGTGAGTTATCTCAGGGCGGTCAACCTCTTAAGGATGCAGCCGTTGGTGGACTTGTTGGAGACTTCATACATACAGCAGTAATTGAGCCAGGTCGAAGCTATATATCATTTACCGGCAAACCAACTGGCGCCAACGGAACCTACCTGAGCTTAGACACATTGCAAACCACCCCAGGAAGTATTTTATGTGTAAGAGGGGATAACCTTGCGCTAGCATTTGATCCAGTCATAAAAGGTCAGCAGTTAATAGTTACAAACTACACGTCTGTTGGTGGTGGCGGAGCAGAAGGAACAACAACGATGAGTGTTATTTCTAGAGTATTTTGCAATAATACAAGTGATACACACGCACCATATACTATGGCAACATACAGTACCAACGGCTTGAGAGGATTAAAAACCAGCAAATATCTGGCAGGTGGAAATTTAGATGCCGCAACTGCTAACGACAATGTTTCTATAACAACTGGTGTAACCCCTTTGATTACTTCTGATAAAACAATAAACTCATTACAAGTTTATCAGTATAAAACCGCTAATATTGGTTCAGGCAGAACTCTTACTATCCAAAGTGGACAGCTAGTGATGCAACACAAAACTACTTTGGGTGCGGTTAACAACTCAAATGCAGGCACGCTGAACTTTGGTGAAACAGAAGGAGACATTCATGTTGGGGGATTATCTAAGCTAACAATAAAAGAAAATGTTGCAGATGCTATTGATAACAGCTACAGTCTATACATTAAAGATGATTACAATACATCACAAATTGTTTTAGAAACAGGCATCAATGAAGAAGTTGAAAACTTATACATCAATGGTGTAGCTCAAGAAAGAGGAACATACGGCAGCACAACAAGTGCAGCCACATATCAAAATGATAATATTTTCTCTGGAGATGGTATCATCACAGTACCACCACCAGGAACAGTGTTAATCGTTCAATAATTGTTAATTACAAAATATAAATTTAACGCAATGATGCAAAGGTGCAAAGTCGCAAGGAATAGTTTTAAGCACTGATAAGACTGGCGGATAAGTCATAAAGAATTATTAGTGCTGAGAGATGAAAAGAGGAACGGTTGAAAGTTGCCCGTATTTGACGAGCAATGTTCAACGTTCCTCATTTTTTTTGGTTGATTAGAATGTTACTTCAATTGAGTCGATTTCACCATCACGCTCAAATATATGTCCACTAAGTTCACAAGACAACTCCAATGAGTCCTCTTTCTCTTTAGTGCCACTTGAGTAGTTGATATTCAAACCTTCAGCACCAGTTTTCTTAAAGACAATAGGTACTTGACAGAAAGTCATTGCCAACGATTTTTTAGGCAATTGAACAGATTGTTTATTGCCATCAATATCAAAATAATTGAATTTGGCAGGCGCACTCAAGAACTCTCCATCTTTAATCAACTCAGGATTAAATTTCATACTTCCATCCTGAATCATAACGCCGAGTTCAATTGCTCTAGTCAAAACTTCTTCTTTAACCTGTCCTGTCATTCCTGGTTGCTTTGCACCTTTACCCCACGGAGAGTGAGAATAAGGGTCTGTAGGAAATGCACCATAAACTTGTGGAGTTTTATTAAAGCCAATTCCCTGGCGAATCTCATAATATTGATTTTCAAGTTTCTCTATCAATTCAGCATCCGCATTTGCAAACTTTGCTGCAATGCAAATTTCCTGAGTTGTCAACAGAAGTTTTGAAACCATATGCCAGTAGATACTTCCAAGTCCCTCGTATGCAAAAAATGAACCAGATCTACCTGTAAAAGCATGGTGATTAAAAGTTTTCTCAAAAGCATCAAACACAGAAGCAGAATCCTTTTCAACCAACTCTTTATAATTACTTTTAGCCAACTTATTTAATGCAGCTATCACACATTTTGCATTCTTAAAAGAACCATTAAAGTGAACAAGCCCATTGCAATCTCTTTCAACCAAACTAATATCTTTGTCATCCACCAGTTTCTGCATTAATTCAGAAGCCTTGAAACATTTGTCAGATACACAATTTTTCTTAAAAAAACCATCTAGTGCGCGACGAGGATAGAGCATGTATGAGTTTTGATCTTTGCGATACATAGCACTGTTGCGAAGAGCATCCAGTGTTATCAAAGCTTCCTCAGGAGATAAATATCCTGAAGATAAAACAGCAACTTGTCCTTCCAACATTTCATACAAATTTGAAACCTCGATAGAGTCATCACCAATGGTTAGCAAATTATATGAATGAAAAAGTCCATCTTCACGACGATTTGCACGGATTGTATGTTCAATGAAAGACAATGTGTCATCAAGAAATGCTAAAACAGAAGCCTTGTCAACATTATTAGTACGACCAGAAAGTCCATTATTATAAAAATTCGTCCTATAATCACTGCCAGCTTGTCCCAATGCATCCACCATTGTTCTGCGTTCACACTTGTCAAATGATCTGTCCAAAATTGAAATATTACTATTCAATACCTTGGCAATATTCACAAAAAAGTCTTCAAGTTCAGTTGATATTGAAAAATAATTAGATAAGCTTATGTTAAATATCTTTTGACAGCTGGCGACATAGCGTCTTAGATAATACAAAGTAACCATTGAAACACCACTACCCACAAGTGCATTGTTGGCATCATTCCATTCAGGACGTTGCGTGTTCAACCAAATTCCACCTTCAGGAATGAAATTGCTCATTTTTGTCAGAAGAAGCAGAAGAAGTTTTTCCGTCAGATTAACATGAAGAACTTCTTTCTCCGCATTCATGACCAATCTGCCATCTGCACCAATTTCTTCAACCAGCTTATCAACAGTAGAATCTTTGTCCCAATCAAAATCAATAGTTTCAAAACGGTTTGCTAAAATAGAATTGTAATTCTTTATCCTATATGGCACATTGGCGTATGAAAAGATGGAATCTTCAAGCATTGCCGGGATTGTCTTTGGATGAAATTTTAGTGATGTTTCAATTAATTTCTGAAGATAAATAATCTGATGATCGCCCCAATAACCAATGTTTGCCCAAGGATTACCTGGATCTGGTTTTTCCCAGTCCAGTCCATTTCTTGTTATACGATAAGGATTGTAACCATCGGCGGTTGTACTATTCAGAAAACGACACATCATACCCTCAATAAACTCAGGAAATGAATATGCTAAAGCTTCCCAGTTCTGGAAAATATCGCGCCAATTGCCTTGATAATCAAGGTTCTTTGAACCATCTTCTTTTTTTAGGTTAATAGAAAATTGATTCCATGGGCGACTAGGATCGCCATGTCTTCTACTAAAACTTAGAGGCAAATATTCATAACAAATTCTTTTCAAATCAGCTACTCTTTGCTCATTTGCAAATTCCAATAATTGTTGCTGAGATATATCTTCTGGCATCTTACAGAGCTCACCAACAAATTCCTTCCAAATATTTTTGTTGATATTACTTACATAATCAATAAAATCAGTTTTTGATATTGCGTAGCCATTATCAAAAACACCTCCACGCATAGTATTAAACATAACATTTGCATAGTGATGAGCACTACCCAAACGATCTTCTGTGAGTTGAATACCATCTGCCCTGCCAACAATTCTATTAAGATTTTCAGTACCTTCTGCAACATCTGCAAGAAGCAACTCTGGCAAACTTGTTCTATTGTTTTTCAACACAGCTATCAGCTTATTCACAGCACTGTGATTTTGATTCACTTCAGCGACAATGTGCCATTCTTTCAATTCATTTTCTTCAAGAGAAACCTCAGCATTAACCATAAATGCCCCACGACCACCACAAATGTCCGTGTCCTGCACAATGCATTCCCCTCTTCGGAAAGTATCTAACTGCTTTGTAGTTAAAATATATTTTTCATTAGAAAGTCCAACCTGCCAGACAGTAGTAGTTTTCAAAGCTTCGGATGCCTCCGCAAGATCTGTTAAAATAGAAGTCAGAGAAAAAACCGCTAGTCCACTATCTTTGTCAAGCTCACTTCGCTTGTATGCGTCAAGAAGACAACTAACATCATTCTGAATAAGAGCATAAATTCCATATGGAATGATATTTTGAATGCCATCAAGAATTTTAACATCTTTTTTGCCAAATAAATTATTTTCAAGCTTTGAAGTTTTTACAATACCATATGTATCACTAAAGCTCCATTGATAGCTGAATGTGACTCCTAAAGTGTTGTTGATTTCTTCAAAAATCAGCTGGCTTCCAGGGATATTCTTATAAATGTTTCGAGTGGTATCATACACGCCTGAATAACGAGAAGAAAATGGTTCCCACAGATATTCTTTTTCACCATCATTAACTATCAAAATTGTTTTACTGCCAGTGTTCTCAAAGTTCTCTTGAACTTTATCATCGGTGTAATATGGAAAAAGAGCCGACCCCGAGTTAATTCTGCCTGCGGTCAATCCACCTGTACTGGAGATGTACATCCAGTGATCAGATGAACTGACTATAGTCATAAAAAATGGATCCATAGCATCATAGTTGCTTATGCAATAAAATGGTTTACCATTAATGTCTAAATATTCTCCGTCAATTTTCTTTGGCTCGCTATTAAATTCATTTGTTCCAATATATACTGTCATAATTATACATTCTCCATTTTTAAAGTATTACGTGGTCGCATTACGTGGCAATTGTTAATATTAGGTTTCACGTGAAATAAATACTATGTTAATACCAGCAAAATGTCAAGTTTGAATAGTCGTTAAAATGGTAATCCTCAATTTTTCGATTGAATGCCCTTTACGGCGGGGTGAAGCACCCCCGACCCCGCCAAAAAGGGTGTTCAACCGAAAAATTGAGGTTAAAAGCAAAAAAACAAATTTTATTATTGCAAACATGAGCAATTTAATATATATTTCTCTGTTCGTTCTTTGCAGAAAGAAGGATGGCACCCATAGGCATGCGCCTGCTATCCAAAGTTTATAATAAATGAAACCTAAATTGAACAGGTATAATTAAGGAAATAAATATGACTCAACTAATATTGGGATTCCCAAAAGGTAGTCTTCAGGAAGCCACATTTGACATGATGCGTAAAGCAGGATTTAATATATCATGCGGCTCGCGTTCATATAGTCCGTCAATTGATGACCCTGAAATCACACCAAGATTAATAAGAGCTCAAGAAATCAGTCGTTATGTAGAGCTTGGTGCATTAGATGCAGGCATAACAGGATATGATTGGATCGTAGAGAACGATTCAGATGTTGTAGAAGTAACAGAACTTGTTTATGGCAAACAAGGATTCCGCCCTGTAAGATGGGTTGTTGCAGTTCCAAATGACTCAGATATCCACTGCGCAAAAGATTTAGAAGGTAAACTAATTGCTACAGAAGCAGTTGGTCTAACACAACAGTATTTAGATAAACATGGCGTTAAAGCCGATGTTGAGTTTTCATGGGGTGCTACTGAAGCAAAAACTCCTGAACTCGTGGATGCAATTGTTGAGCTTACAGAAACAGGTTCTTCACTGAAAGCTAACAACTTGCGTATTGTTGACACTATTCTCTCATCTACAACAAGATTGATTGTGAACAAGAAATCTTGGGAAGATAAAGATAAGAGAGCTAAAGTGGAACAACTGGCAATGCTACTTCAAGGTGTACTAGCTGCAAAAAGCAAAGTACTTCTTAAGTTGAATGCTAAAGAAGATGTATTATCGAAAGTTAACGAAATTCTTCCTTCACTACACGCCCTAACTGTTAATAAGCTTGCTGAAAGCGGATGGGTTGCTGTAGAAGCTGTTGTAGAAGAAACGGTTGTAAGGGAAATAATTCCTCTACTAAAAGAAATTGGTGCAGAAGGTATTATTGAGATTCCTTTAAACAAAATCATAGCATAACCAAGGAGCTAAACGTGGGTTCAGTTAAAAAAATTCGCCGTAAAAAGATGTCTAAGCATAAGTACAAGAAGCGTCTTAAGGCAAATCGTCACAAGAAAAAATAGCGATAAGCTTTACATATTTTATAGAAGAGCCTTTTCATTGGAGAAGGCTCTTTGTTTTTAAACATCAAACAATACTATGAAAACCATACACCAGATAATAGCAGGCTATACAAGTGGTGATGCCATAAGTAATGAAGCCAGATATTTTCGTGATCTCTTTAGGAAGAATGGATTCAACTCAGAAATCTATTGTCCTCAAAGAAACATTGGAGAAAAGAACAAGGATGCATTTGACATTAACGAATGCACCCCTAACAAAGATGATATTGTTCTCCTACATCTATCAATTGGTTCTCCAGCAAACATCTATTTCAAAAATCTGGATTGCAAAAAAATAATATTGTACCACAACGTCACACCTGCACATTTCTTCAGGTTCATCAATGAAGATACACTTTCAATACTCGAACAAGGTGCAAAACAAGTTACACAGCTTGCAGGCAGTGCAGACATAAACCTTGCAGACAGCAAATTTAATGCAAAAGAGATTTCTAATCTTGGCTATAAGGACGTGAGCGTCCTGCCAATCATTATTGACTTTGACAAATTGACGAACACTCCAAACAAACAGATTGTCTCAAAATTCACAGGTGATACCAAAAATATACTTTTTGTGGGCAGATGCGCCCCAAACAAAAAGATTGAAGATTTAATTACAGCATTCTACGTGTATAAGAAAACAGTAGAGCCAAATTCAAGATTAATTCTAGCCGGTTCAGCAAATGGCTGCGAGCGCTATTTTTATCTGCTAAAGGATTACATTGCCAAGCTTGACTTGGAAGATTCAGTAACCCTGACAGGAGCCGTTCCACAAGCCGACCTCAACGCATACTATCAGGTTGCAGACCTATTCCTATGCATGAGTGAGCATGAAGGATTCTGCATTCCATTAATCGAAGCAATGCACAGTGAAACACCAATACTTGCATATGAGGAAGCTGCAGTCCCTGAAACACTAGATTCAGCAAGTGTCACATTCAAAGAGAAAAACTATAAACAGGTCGCAGAAATGATGAGAACTCTAATTAATGAGACTGATATCAGAAACCAAGTGATTAAAGCACAGAACCAAAGATTGGAAAGACTTCAAAACCTTAACCTTGAGAAACAGATCACTGAAATAGTACATCAGTTAGAGAAATAAAACAATTAAAGATTAATGATTAAAAATTAAAAATGGTGGAATTAGCGGAGCTCATATATAAACAAAAAGTCGCTACGCTCAATAAAAAAAGACAACAAAGAACTATCTGGTTAAGAATTATTCTCTACTTAACGACATCCCATCCATTATTGCTACGCTTTTTAAACAAATCTACAATAGTAGGATATTTCTCAATAGGCCCTCTAAGCATACAAACCGTTCCATCTTCATTCAATGCATATGGAACATGATCTTCACATGTATGACTGGAAACAACATAATGCCAAGCTGCACCCCCAAATATAAATTGATATCCCCAATGATCATAGAGCTTTACTCTCGAAGGCATGTCTATCAGCTCTTTCAACACTGTATTATCAGGCCAAACCAATATATATCCAAACATCTGATAGTGTTTTGACGAACCTGGAGATTGCGCCAAAAGCATCTTTCTTAATTTCTCTTCATGAACACCAAGCTTAACCTCACTGAATGAAGGTAGAGATGAAATACCGGCACGCCATAGAATAGACAAATGAAACAACTTAAATTTGTCATAGTCAATATTTTCTGATTTTAGTAGTTTTTCATTCATTACAGTGATATTTAATTCTTCAAACCATAATTCAAGAAAATACTTTTCCCACTTTTCAAAGAGTCCTTCACATTTTTTACAAAGCAAATGCTCGCGGACCCCCTTCTGTATAGTGCTGTAAACTTCCTTGCTATCATCAACAATAGTTATTTGGTGTTTTTCATTATAGATTGGTTTGAACAAAAACTCAGGAATAATATGTGAGTAACACAACTTACCATCACTTTTACAAAGCCTACATTGACCGTGCTTATAATCTATTGATTTTTTAACCTTTGCCATAATATAATACTCCATAAATTCAAATACGTTCTTGGAATTATTAATTGTACAGTATATAATTCCAAATTACAAATCACTTTTCAAGAATTTATATAAAGTTTCATAACTTTACGGCAATAAACAATCATTTTAATCTGCGTAATCTGCGGATAAAGAAAGAAAAACATGACAACAAAAATAGCAACACATAACAGCGGATTTCATCCTGATGACGTATTTGCAATGGCAGCAATAACAATTTTATATCAGGACTATATTATATACAGAACACGAGATGAAAACATCTGGCAGGAATGCGACTTTCTCATAGATGTTGGCAAGGAATATAATCATGAGAAAAAACACTATGATCACCATTTTAAAGATGGACCGGCATATGAAGATGGGTTGCTGATGTCATCAGTAGGTTTAATATGGAAACACTATGGACTGGAAATATGCAATGGGAAAAAGCATATTTCTGACTACATATGCAACAGACTCATTAGAGGAATAGATGCAAACGACAATGGTATAACCTCAACAACAAAATGTGATGAGTATGACAACATCATCCCGTTATCGCTCTGTGATTCAATCAAAATGCAAAATCCAATCGACACAGCTCAAACCGATTCTGTATTTGAAAAGAAAGTATGCCACGCAAGAGATCTCATCAAAGCAATGATTGCCAATTGTGAATATGAAGACGAGTGCAGAATCATTGTTCAGACAGCAATTGACAGTGCTATAGAAAAGGGAAAAAACTATATTGTGGTACCCGAAAACTGCGAATGGATGAAACCACTGTTTCAATGTACTGATAACGAGAAAGTTCTATACACAATATATCCAAAGGAAAACAGTTGGTATATAAAGACAATTCCAGTTGAACTAGGCTCATTTGAAAGCAAAAAAGATCTCCCAGAAGAGTGGCATGGTCTAAATGACGATGAATTCTCAGCAAAAGCAAATATCACCGATGGAATTTTCTGTCACCACAAAGGTTTTATCTGCGGTGCTGAATCCTACGAATCAATTATCAAGCTTGCCGAACAGCTGTAAAAACAGTAGCGGAACAAAGTTTAAGATTGAGATTAAGATTGAGGTTAAGATAAAGATTAAGGATGCGAAGCATTCAGCGAACGCAGTGAGCTCTCAACCTTTACCTTAATCTTAACCTGCTGTTTTACCAGCATCTTACCACTTAGTACTTTATCAATCGAGAGATAGTCCTGTGCTTTCACCAACTCTATCAACTTTTACATCCTCGGTATAAAGAAAATCATAATTATACTCTTTCCTATTATACCCTTTATATTCTGTCGTACTTCCAGTAAGAGTTGTGGATTCAAGTTTGCGACCTACACTTAGCTTAGTAGGATCTGCAACTAGTGTATATTTTTTTTCTTCAGAAACCTTCTTTTGTTCTCTTCGCTCACGAAGAATACTCGGATCATAGCTGGTTTTTTCCTTAAAAGATGAATAGTCGGATTTAGCTGTTTTATCCTTTGGAACAGCCATATAAAAGTTTCTTATGCTCTCTTTTTCTCGAGCTTTTTCACTGTATGATGGTCGAATAACTTTACTCTCGCGAACCCTTAACTCAGCAGGTGATCCCATATCTGATTGATAAGTTGGTATATGTCGATACGACTTTCTTTCGCCACCATATGAAACTCTACCTTCACCAGATTCCTTACTTTCTACAGCTGAAGATTTTTCATCTTCTTCCGAAAAAATGAACAATGACGAACTCACAAAAAACAAAATTATCATAAAATTTTTCATATCAAAACAGTAACAAACCTAATAAATATTAGCAAGTGAAAAAATATTACCAATTATTGTCCTTAATTTTTCGGTTGAACGTAGTTATGACAACGAGGATCCCGCAGACCGGGACTCCCAGCATGCAAACAACCGTTGTCTTGGAAAAACGGGAGCGGCCCTCGAGCTTGCGAGAGAGGCTTTAACCACTAAACAGAAACAATAGGAGGCTAGCTCTGCTAGTCCCGGTATGCGGGAAACGTAGTGAATGGCCTATTCCTCATTGCCATAAAATAATATTTTTCA
>JAQICX010000083.1 GCA_027858345.1 Kiritimatiellia bacterium
TGAGGCTGGAGCTTGCGACAGCAATGAAACGCAGTGTAATGTCCTACCTAGACGGAGGGGTATTCCGTTCATTGGACATTCCCCTTTTCATATTTTTTCATACAATTTTTGACAGTACCTTTTCTTTTCTTAAATTTTATTTTTATGTGAGGTATGGGAGTGATCCGCCTTCGCTGTGCCAGACTACGGCGCGACAAGTGGGAGATATGTGCTTTGCAAGCAAAGCTAATTTTTGCCTCTGCGAGAAACTTATCACTTCCAACTTATCACTTATTACTGCTGACGAAGTCAGCTTTTTAATTTTTACTCTTAATATTTATCTGTCCACCCAGTGCTTTATACAAAGCAACTCTGTTTAATAAAATGGTTTCTTCAATTGTTATTATATTACGTTCCAAATTTTGTTTTGACGTGAGTGCTGATAGTACCGGCAGGTAATCTGTAATGCCTTTTTGATATCTTTGTGCTGCTTCTGATAATGTTTTAGCTGCATACTCTTCTTGAACTTCAACATTTGCCAGATATTTCTTCTGATGAATCTCGATTGTCAAAGCATTCTCAACTTCTTTCATTGCATTAAGTACAGTATCTTTGTATTCGATAAAAGATTGATCAGTGAGAGCTTCCTGATAAGCAACTTCTGCACGCCTACGTCCACCATCAATAAGTGGAGCTGTAAGTGAACCAACAAGGTTCAGCACCCAGTTGTCAAAGAGTCTGTTAAGGTCAGGATTGTCATAACTAAATGAACCAGTCAGGCTAATACTTGGTAGTCTATCAGCTTTTGCAGCAACAACATTCCAGTCAGCACTTTCAACTCTTAGCCATGCCGATTTGATATCAGGACGACTTGCCAGCAAATCAGCTGGTATTCCAGTGTTTGGTATAGTAGGAAGGGTAGGGAGTCCATCACTGTTTATGATTATTGTTGCCTGTGGAGGGAACCCCATCAAGTATGCCAACTGTTGTTTTGAAATTTCCAAGCTCTGTTTTGCTTGTGGAATAAGACTTTTTGATTGAGCCAGTATTTGTTCCTGCTGATATACATCCACAGAAGCAGCAAGTGAAACTCTCCATCTTGTCTTCAAAAGTTCAAGTGTTTTCATGTTTGACTTAACCTGTTCTTCAAGAAGTTTTAGTCGTTCCTGAGAAGCTTTGATGCTAAGCCATGTATCTGTAATGCTACCTGAAAGAAGTAGGGCTGTTGCATTGACATCTTCAGCAGTTGCCATTGTCAGCAGATTTTTTGAGTTGGAGCTAGCTCTGATCTTACCCCATATATCAAGCTCGTATGAAGCAGCTAGTCCTAGCCCATAGGCTTCACTGCTGTCATTCTGTTTTTCATCGCGATATCCGGCATCTGCCCCCAAAGACAAATCAGGATATTTTGCCGAACCACTCTTTTTTGCTAAACTTTCTGCTTGTCTGAGACGAGTCCATGCTTTGGCCAAATCAAGATTGTTTGTGAACGCAACATTGATTAGTCCATTAAGTTCACTATTGTCAAACGCATACCACCATTCGTTGGTTGATAAACTTTCCCTTAAATCTGCCTGCAGATATGAGTCAGGTAAATTTTCAACAAAATTGTCTTGATTCTGCTTAGTCGCTGTTTTGAATGTGCTGCATCCAAAACTTAAAATCAGCAAAAGTAAGGTTATATATTTAACTGTTTTCATTTTTAAATTCCTTTTTTAGACCTTCAAGTCCAGACATTGTAAAACAGACTATCATGTCTATTCTCTGGTCGTCGTTAACAATTTGCCTCATTGGAAAGTTTTTTTTATGTTTTTCAAGTCTCTTTTTTCTCTTCATCTGATGTAGCATTGGTGCTAAGAAACAGCCGAATACAACATCAAATTGACCTTCTGTTAAATCTGTCTCAAAGAATTTTGTGATTAGAGTCTTTAGTTTTTCTCGTTGTTTAAACATAATCTCTTTAACGATTCTTTCATGCATAACGGTAGGGTTTGGAATTTTCGTGGTGAAACATTCTCATAAGCCAACTGTTTGGCGTTTCTGATGTTATTCCCTTAAGTCTCAAATATAATGCTTTTTCTAGTAAAACTTTTGGATCGGTAGTGTTATTTTCCAACACTGAGATTTGCTCAGTCGCAATTTCTGCTGCATGTTTGAATGATTCAAAGTAAAGATTTTCTTTATCTCCAAAATGATAGTTGACAGCTGCAACATTTGTTTCAGCTGCATCTGTTATGTTTCGCATAGTTGTCTTATCAAACCCTTGCTTTGCAAATAGTTCGCATGCTGAATCTAATAAATGCTGCTTTGTTTTCTTACCCTTTTTCATGGTTGATTTCCTGTATACGAGACCGTCCCAATTTGTGTGTCTAAAGGATTTTTGAGTAACCACCTTTAGTCACCAAATTGTTTTATTATTGTTATATTTCTATTTTAGAAACTTTCTGATTTTCTAACATTCTATCA
>JAQICX010000111.1 GCA_027858345.1 Kiritimatiellia bacterium
GTTTTTGGAAAGCCATTCTTGGTCAAACAACAACTTGCGATATCAGCACACCTTTGGCTTCGCAAGCAGAATAAGATGTACACTTGTACTATCTTACTGCTTTTAAAGCCAAATCTGTAGTGCCAGAGGCACAATTCTTATGCAACTGCGTTGCTCTCACAAGCCAGTTTGCCCTTTTTACTTTGTAAAAACCAGAATGGCTTCCCAAGGTGCAATTCGCAAAGCGTGTTTCTGTATTAATTTGCAAATTCTACTTAAATGTTTATTAAAAACACTTGTGTCTTGATTTTATATGCCACTTCACTGCGTTTCGTTGCTTTAGATGCTCTAAAGCACCGCCAAGGCGTTTACTCAAGCGCATGTTTCTGGTTCCAACCGAAAAACTAAGGTTTAAAGTTTCGGTAGGAATTATAAGATTAATTAATAATTTAAGCAAGTATGTTTTGATTTTATGTTACCCTTCTTCTTTGTCGAAGTTTTCGTTCGGATAGTGTTCTTTCATGCAGTCTGGACATATGCTGTGGCTGAACTCAGCTTCAGTGTGTTCGCTGATGTATTCTTCCACTCTATTCCAGTAACCTTTGTCATCGCGAATTTGCTTGCAGAATGAGCATATTGGCACAATACCTCGCAGAGTTTCAATTCTTTCTTTGTATGATATAAGAGCTCTTTGAACAAGTATTAGAACAATAAGTGTGATTAAGGAACATATGCTTAAGTTAATTATCAATGTTTTGAATATTTCCCTAATAGCTTCTCCATCCGGCTGTTCAACAACCAAATACCATTTGAACTCATCTATATAACGAATGTTGGTGTGCACCAGCTTTCTGTTATTTCTATAGCTGAATGATTTGGTTGTTGTTGTGTGTAAATCATTTTTTATAAGAGAGTAATAGCCTAATTCTGATATGTTTGTTATGCTTTGATTAAATGTTGCGCCAGTTAATTCAATGTTGCCATCCGGATTGAAGAAATAGATGGTTCTATTATATTTTTCCTGATACTCTTCTATAAGTTGTTTTACAGCTTTGATTGTTAAACCAACGCCTGTTGCTCCAATGTAATTTTTGTCATAATCAAACACTTTATAGTTTATGAAAATTGTCATTGCATCTTTATTTGCCATGTCAGGGTCTATATTGATTTCGTAGTCATCTTTCATGTATTTGACTCTGAAGTACCATGCATCCCTTGCTTCATATGTAGATACTTTTTTGAGGATTTGGTTTGCATGATAGTAGTTCAGACTCTTGTCTGATACGAAAAAACTTGTGAAAGTGTCATACTTTTGTTTAATCTCATTAAGATATTTAATCATGAGTTCTGGGTTTTGTTCGCCATTTAGTACCCAATCACGGACAAAGGTATCGGTTGCCATTGTTGATGAAATAAACACAGGGCGGAGAAGGTCTCTTTGAATTTCTGAATAAATGTTATCACTGGTAAGCGGTAGTTCGTTGTCTGAAATTTTAGAACGTAAAGATCCTACAGACACAAAATAGCTAACAAGGCTTGTCAGCAGGAAACCTGCAATGAGCAGAAAACTGATTACCGGTACGAGTTGTGTTTTTTTCCCTTTAATGGACATGTTTTCTTCTCCTTAATGTGATGGACTGATCAGTACTACAACCCTTCAAGTTCTTGCTTTTTATGGTCGATTATTTTTATATACTTTTCTATTCATAATTAAGCATTTACAAACAAAAAGTCAAGTAGCCAATCTCCGCTTTGCGGGACTGGCAAGGCAGCTATATTTTCTTCATTTCATTACGAAATGCTCTGCCGAGAGCAGGAATTCGCATTGCTTGTTTATTTTCCTCAGGGCGTTGCCCTGGGCTATTTTATGTTGGGCTTTCAGCCCGTCCAATTGCGAAGCAATTGTTTTGTTCAAAATGACCACTTCGCTTTGCTCGTTGCTTTAGGGAAACTAAAGCTGTTCTCCCGTTGGTCGAATGAACGTTGAATGTTCGATGTTGGACGTTCTTAAACTAATTGTCTTTATTCTTTGCGTCCTTTGTGCCTCTGTGCGAGAACCTCTTTTGGTTGCCTGCCTGTTCGTGTACTCACGCAGACAGGCGGCTCGGCCGCCCTAAGATTTTAGAATACCCATCTAACCATGCCTTGAAGGCAGTTTTCATCTTGGAAAACATCTTCGCGCCCGAAAACGAATTTATTGTGCCAGTATTGATATTCGGCACCAATGAATAGGCGATCTGGTTTGTTCCAGAAGTTACCAAGATCCAATAGCAGCTGTGGTTGTGCCAGTACTTCTTGAGGAGCATCGCCTTCTTCGCCAATCCAATCCAAGAAACCTCTGAATACAAATCTAACGTCTGCAATTTCAAAAGGAACAGACCATAC
>JAQICX010000135.1 GCA_027858345.1 Kiritimatiellia bacterium
GTTGATTCTTTACTCATTTTCATTCCTATATTTTAGGTGTCATACATTATGAGGCAACCATAAAGTTATGTTATTAATATAAATACTCTTTCGGTGTCTTTTTTTATGAGGAAGATCGGGGAGAAAAATCAAATTTTATTTATTCTTTGCATATTTCAATTGTTTAATATACAATATCAGAAAGATATAAATATGGAGAAAAAGATGACAGACAAATTAAAATATATTTCAATTGCAGTATTAGCCTCAATGCTTGCAACCACTGTTGTTGGCGAACCAATGAAGATGAAAGTCAATGCAGACAACGTCAACATACGAGCTGGAGCAGACTCTAATAAGGAAGTTATTGCCCAAGCATCCTATGATGATATCCTGTATACTGCCGGCAAGGACGAATCAGGCAAATGGTACAGAATTCTTCCTCCACAAGGAACAAAGTTATATGTGCATAAAGAATTTATTAAAGACAATAAGGTTTTGGTTAAAAAACTTAATGTCAGAAGTGGTCCGGGAATAAATTACACAACAATAACCGCAATACCAAGAGGGCAATCCGTTAATGTTATAGAACAACGCAATGACTGGCTAGCAATCACTCCCCCTGAAAACAGCTATCTATGGATTAGTGTCGACTATCTTGAGCCCGTTGTTGTGGCAAAACCAGCACCAGTAAAGAAAGAGCCCGTTGTTGCAAAAAAAACACCGGCACCAATAAAAACAGTAAAACCACCACCACCGGTAAATAGGTCATTTGCGGGACAGATCAACCCTGGTCAAACAACATCAGGCACATCTTATAAATCAGAGATACAGCCGACAAGGGCATCTAAAATTCCATCTGCAATTGCTTCAAAAAAATTGCAAAGCAGGCCACAGGGCGTCTACATGAAGGGATATGAAGGGGTCCTTAAAAAGGGCAGCATGTTTGTAAGTTCACCTTCAAGATATTACCTGATGCAATATGATCCAAACGATAGAGTAATTAAGACTTGCTATGTTTTGGGCAACAGCGAACAGTTAGAAAACTTGCTTGGCAAATCTCTTGTTATATCTGGTGAATGTTATTGGTTAGATGGATACTCAACGCCTGTTGTAATTCCAAAGCAGATAACCAAGTCAAAATAACAGGAACAATCAGTTATGAACATCATCTTACCATTTACAATTATCGTAGCAGGTGGCATTATCTGGAATGTGTTTTGCGTTATGTTCCTTGCAAAAAGGCTACTACCAAACTATTGGTTTGAACGTGCAATTGCAGAAATGGGGCAATCAATGGGAGTTACAGCAACAGGCGTGCTATTGCTTCGTGCTGTTGACCCAGACAACCAGACTGATGCCCCAGAGGCATTCGCCTACAAGCAACTTCTTCACGAGCCATTTATGGGGGGTGGACTTTTTACCACCACAGCTGTAATCATATTGCTTAAATCCAAAGAACACGGTGGACTAATTGTTCTTGGAATTGCAATTTCTGCTATAATAATTTGGCTAATAGTCTGGTTTCTACTATGGGGTCGTAAAAAAAAGTAAATGAAAATGAAAAAACTGACAGTTGAGTTTGGTATAGATAATTTATCTTTAAAAAAAAGGTTATATAAAAACAAGAAAACAACACATGTTGTTTTAGCGACTTTAATATGGCCTCGACCTTTGATAAAAGAAAAACAGTTTATTCAAACAATACAAGTTGATAAAGACGGAAATATGCCTGACAACCTTACATGGAATCAAACAATACTAGGCAAAGAGCCTGTTCAAGGTCCTTTTGCAATAAAAATTGCTGTTTTTAAAAACATGTCAGACAAACAGCAAGCCGATTTTGTAAGGTACCTGATGGCAGAAACAGCAAAGGAAACAGGCGATTACATCGGTGGACTAATTGATATCCCCCTTGCATCTGACTTGATTGAGATTCCATTTGACTATTTTGCAAAAAAAATTGGTTCTCTAAACGATAAAACAGGTATAATTGGTAGCTCATGCATAAACTTAGAACTAATACCTGAACAAAATGATTTTACTGAAAATTGTATATTGACAACCCCCCGAGACTTTTATACAACACGAACAATTTCAAGAGCCGGGAAAAGAACAAGGGTAAGAAAAAAAATATTAGAAAAAGGTAATGCTATTGGAGAAATCTGCATATCATTAAAAATCTATGATTAAGAATATTATATTAGTAATTACTATTTTAGCAACCGCAGCTGTAATAACATCCTGCAAACAGAAAACTACTACCCAAATAGAATCTAAAGAGATGCAAAGAGCCGATATGCAATACGCTTATAAACTCTTAGAAAAAAACAACAATATGGAAGCTGCACGAATCTTTGAACAGGTGATTGCAAGTAATCCACAAAACTCAAGGGCTTATATTGAATTGGCAATAATATATCACCAGACAAATGACTTTATTGAAGCAATGTATTATTATAAGAAATACGGGAGCTTGCGGCCTAACTCAGAAAAATTTGAAATGGTGCAAGATCAATTAAGTCTAGCTAAAAAAGAATTTGTTTATCTGGAAAACCAAAAAGCTGCACGTAGAAAAAAACCTCAAGATGATTATGAATGGGAAGCAACAGAGTTGCAAACTCTGAAAGAACAAAACGTATCTTTAACAGAGCAAATCACATCTTTAACAAACACAATCACAAGTTTAGAAAAAACTGTTGCATCGCAAGCTAAAGTTTTAAGATCAAGAGCGAGCGAAAAAGAAAAGGTATCAGAATATACCATTTCCAAGGGTGAAAATTTACGTGGTATTGCGGTTACACTGTTTGGAGATGAAGATAAATGGAAATTTTTATATGAATATAATAAAGATAGACTAAATCTTAAAACACCAAACAACATACAGCCAGGACAAATACTAATAATCCCCTGGGAGAATATAGATATCAATGAGTAAAGAATTAATAGACACTGATTTGCTTTATAGCAACGACACTTCTCTAGCCGATGATGATGATGGCATACCAATGCACAATGTCTCAACTGTTGGACTTGGACAAATAACTAAAAACAAACAACAGGTAGACCAAAAAATTGCAAAAAAAATGCATGAACTTGAACAACTCGAGTACATGTATCATGAACTTGAAGAAAAAAGCTCTTTCTTGGATAAGCTTTCCGCACACCAGAATCTTGTAGAACAAAATCGTAGACAAATGGTACTGAGGCTAACAAAGTCCCTCATTCTACTGAATAAACAGGAAAATGAGACCCTCAAATTTTTTCAATTAATTGAAAAATCACGACTTGCTTTTGAAAAAACATTAGAAGATTTGAAATCTGTCGATTGTAACAAGTGGGCAAACGACGACCGGGACTTCTCTGAAGATCTTGCAGCAACAGCTGCTTTAGTCGAGGCGGCAGAAAAAGAATTCCTTAGAATCTCTTCAAAAATTAAAACAGCAAGTTTCTATATGTCTCCAAACAAAATGCAGTCAAACTTTGCTTTTATTGAACATTTCAACGATGAACTAAACGGCAAAAGTTTTAGCTATATTCTTAAAGCTGGTTTTGTTTTTGCACTTCCGATGATATGCTTCTTAATATTGTTCTTTCTCCTCATAAATATATTTAAATAAGCACCACCTTTAATATGAAATATCACGCACATATATTAAAAGAAAAAAAAGAGATACATCAAAAACTTAAAGAGCTTGACGAAAGAATCTTGATTCTTAAAAAATCCATAGAGGTTGAAAGAAAAAAATCAAGACTTAGCAGAGGACTCAAAAACAACAGAAAATCAATTGCCATGCCTTCAATATCTCTTCCTACTCCGACAAAGACCAACCGTTTACAGACTCCACAATATAGAAATAGTAAGAACAGAAAACTTCTTGATAATCTTTCATCAAACTACAACACTAACTCTGCAAGAACTAACGATAATTATCAAAGAAACAAAGCCTTAATAATGTCGTTGATTGTCATCTTAATAATCACTTGGTTAATATACAATCTCACCCACTAAGACCTCTTTATTCGCGGTCGAATCGTTTTTCGTTTATCGTTGATCATTGTAGCTACTTAGACCAGACGTTGCTTCCGCAAACGAATTCTAGTTCGCCAAAGCTCCTCCCGCTTTTAGGGGAGGTGGCGATCCCGCTACTACTTTGCTTTTTTTTAAAGCAAAGTGGCAGCGGGAGAGACGGAGGGGTATCTCTTCCATTGATACAATTCTTTTCATGTTTTTTATATAAATTTTGACGTCAAGATCTGTTTTGTCAAGGACGAACACAGACCTACACAAACACTCACAAGACTTAATATAAGCCAGCATGCGACACGACCATTGTTCGATGTTCATTTGTCCGTGTTCCTCCGTGACAGTCCGTGTGTGTCCGTGTCTTTGTTGGACGCTCTAAAACTTTTACGTCTCGCAGATCGAGACTGGAGTTACGTGGGTACAAACTAGTTTTTTTTGACTGCACCTCTTGCTTAGTCGTTTAAGTTTGAAAAAAATAAGATAATCCTATTTTCTTATTTTGTGCCGAAAAATTATTGTATTACCATTTTTGTTTTTGGGCAGGCCGATCGCTGTTGTCTTCTTATTTAAGTGCTTATACGCAATCTTTAAACTAGAGCATTTCGCTCATGAAACGCAGTAAATCTTTGTCCTGCGGCTTCTGTTGAATCTTTAAAAAAAATACACAATAGGCCTGCTATTACTTGATTTTTTTTTAAAGCCCAACGTCGTCCTCGAATAAAATCTTTACAGCGTTTCATTTGTTCAATGCTCTGACGTTTCATATCTCTTGATTTTATGAAACATAAAACAAAAAGACAAGATAATTAACATCATCTTGCCTTTTTTTGACTATAAGTTGCGTTATACTGTTATTCTATTATCAATACTGTTCCAAGAATCACTGGAGGAGGAGGTGGGGCTATCTTGATGCTTACATAACCACCACCAATATCTGTAACAGTAAATCCCTGTCCAAGATTCTCAGTTATTGTACCAGCAGATATAAGAGACTCTGCTCCTGAAACTGTTGTATTTAGTTGTAGTTCGCTTGACTCCAGCATTAGTTTTGTGACACTTGCAGTTCTTACATGCACTCTGTTGGCTCTAACAATCAGTAGTATGTCATTTAGCTTTACGTAATTCGTGCCCCAAGTATTATCAATGGAATCGTTTAAAATAAGTGTTCCACCGTTTTGAAAGGTAAGTGTATTGTTTGACCCATCCTGATAAAGAGAATCAATTACTGTAGTATTGCCAGTGCCTACATTCCATGAAAAAGTGCTTTGAGCTGATTTTAGACTGTAGATATAATTTGTTCCGCTACCAGCACTATTGAAATACTTAGTAATTATTGTGCTTCCTGTAATAGAATATCCCGCATCATAAAAAAGAATTGCATTAATCTTTCGACCACCAGTCAGTGTTGAGGTTTTGCTCATGACACCACTAAGTTTACTATCCTGAAATGCAATCTGGTCAGAATAATCATTATCTGCGGGGACATTTCCTCCAGCCCAGTTTGAACCGTTAGTATATAAGTTATCTACAGAGCCATTCCAATATCTTTTTGTTGCTGCTTGTGATGATAGTGTTCCTATTGCCAAAATTAAGGCTATAGCCATAATTATTTTTTTCATTGTTTCCACCTTTAGTTTAGTTGTTAAAAATCTTTCTTAATCGATTAAGTTGGATTATCTCAAAAATTTTAAAAAAAAGCAAGTGTTTTTTCTGATTTTTCTTACAGATTAAGCTGCAATTATTTAACGATCAATACTGTTCCAAGAATTACTGGAGGAGGTGGTGGAGCAATCTTTATGCTGACGAATCCGTCGCCAATATCTGTGACTTCCAAACCATTACCAATACTTTCTGTGATTTTGCTGGTAGTAATCAGCGCTTCTGCGGCAGTAACTGTTGTTTTCAGCTGCAAATCACTTGATTCCATGGTTAGTTTGGTGACGTAATTATTTACATAGACTTTACTTGAATTAATAATCAGTGTTATATCGTGAAGTTCTTGATAGTTTGTTCCGCCATAACCATTAATATAGGTGTCCAAATAAAATGTACCGCCACCTTTGAATATTAGTTTGTTGTTTGAACCATCCTGATATAGACCAGTGCTGACAACAAGAGTATTACCTGTGCCAATGTTCCAATTGGCGCCTGTTAGTGCTTTAAGCCTGTCGATTGTATTTGTTCCAACACCGGTGGAAGTAAAATATTTGGTTTTAAATTCACCGCCAAAGATATAATATCCAGTATCATAAAGAAGAATTGCATTAATCTTACGCGAATTAAGTTTTATATCTTTACTCATGACACCACTAAGGCTACTATCTTGAAATACGGCTTGATCGCTGTAGTCATTATCAGTAGGAACAGTTCCTCCAACCCAGTTCGAGCCGTTAGTAAAGAGATTGTCTACTGAACCATTCCAGTATATTTTTGTTGCTGCCTGTGATGATAGTGTTCCTACTGCCAAAATTAAGGCTATAGCCATAATTATTTTTTTCATTGTTTCCACCTTTTGTTTAGTTGTTAAAAACGTTTCGTAACCGATTAAGCTGGATTATCTCAAAAATTTGCAAAAATTGCAAGTGTTTTTTTTAACAAATTAATCGCTTAAGTAATTAAGGGTTTGATTACACTAGATTTTAATATCAGAAATAAATTTATGTATAATAATAAAATTATTTTTTTGAGGAAGTCTATGATTATTTAACTATAAATACAGTTCCAGGAATCTTTGGTGGAGCAATCTTTATGCTGACATATCCACCACCAATGTCTGTAACGGTCAATCCCTGTCCAAGATTGTCAGTTATTGTACCTGCAGATATAAGAGATTCGGCGCTTGAAACTGTTGTTTTAAGTTGTAACTCACTTTCCGTTTGCATTAGTTTTGTAAAGTAGGTCTTCGTGCTAACCTGACTTTTCTTGAATACTACTAATGCATCGTAAATTTCCTGATACGACGTTCCCCATCCACCGAAGCTGTTGTTGAAGACTATTGTTCCTCCTCCTGCAAATTTTATGGTGTTTCCGCCATCAATATACACAGATTGAATTATATTTAAAGTGTTCCCAGGATAAGAATTACAATTGTAATTATAAATGAATTTAAGAGCATTTATACTATTTGTTCCTGTTCCATAACTGAGGACTTTTCTTGCTAGAATTTGGTTTCCTGACAAGCTGTATCCAGCATCTTCAAAGACTACTTCCCGTATACTGCGATTACTTGTTAGTTCTGATTCTTTAATCATTAGCCCGCTTAATTTAGTGTCGTTGAAATAAATTAAATCTGTATAGTCACCATTTGCTGGTGCTACACCACCAACCCAGTTTAATCCGTTTGTGTATAAGTTATTGACAGATCCGTTCCAGTATCTTGTTGTAGCCTGCAAAGATGTTGTTGCTAATAATAACAAAAGCATCAACCTAAGTATTCTTATCATTTTTCACCTATAGTTTAGTTGTTAAAAATCTTTCTTAATCGATTAAGTTGCATTAAACCAAAAAACCTGAAAAAAAGCAAGTGTTTTTTTTTTGTAAATTAACCCCTTGATTTTTCGGTTGGACAAGAAAACATCTGTTTTAACTAATAAAATCAGCAAATGAGAGCTTGTTTTTTTCAGTTTTTGGTGATAAAGTTGAAAATTTTATTTAAAAGGCGGGGTCACGGACCCCGACCCTACAGAAGCCATTTGCAATCAACCTTTTAGCTTTGGTTGCAGAATCAGCAACTGTAGGGTCGGGGGTGCTTCACCCCGCCGAAAAGGCAATCAACCGAAAAATTGAGGATTATTTATGCATCTTGAATAAAAAACTTGTAAAAATAAAGTTTTGAGAGTAATATTAACGTGAGCTATTTATTTGAAATATTTTAGATTGGAATATTTTCGTAATCTAAGAGAATTCTAACTACAGGAGAATAATTATGAAATCGTCGATTTTTAGGATATTAACATTTTTTTTATTGTTAACAGTATCAGTTAATTTATATGCAGCTTATCCATTTGTGGATGATTTTGAATCTGGCACAGGCAGCTGGACGAGCGATGGGGGATGGGGGACAACCACTGTTAAGTACTTTTCGCCTACACATGCATTAACCGATTCTCCTAATTTCTTTTATACAAACAATACTGACAGTGCAATTCAGCTTGCGGTGCCGGTAGATCTTACATCTGCTTCCTTACCGGCTTTGCAGTTTTATCATCGGTATTCAATAGAGAACGGATATGATAATGGAGTTGTGGAGGTTTCTACGGATGATGGAGTTACATGGGAAGTTCCAGAGCTGGTTTCGTATACTGGGAATTCTACCGAATGGAGCAGAGAGCAGCTTGATCTTAGTGCATATTTGGGAGAAAGCATTATTGTGCGCTTCCGAATAGTTACCGATGGTAGTGTGATTAGAGATGGATGGTATATTGATGATGTGCTTATCGATGAAGCACCTGCAGCACCAGAAAATCTTTCAGCACAAAGCACGACACCTAATGAGGTTAATCTGACGTGGAATTTGTCCGCTTCAGCGAATGTTACATCCTATAGAATTTATCGAGGTGAGTCGGGGGCTGTTGATTGGCATGATGCACGTTTAGTCGTTGAACTTCCTGAAACTTCAACAAATTACACTGATATTGCGGTGACTCCAAAAACAACATATGCATATCGTGTTATGGCTGTTGCCAGTAGTGAAATGCATGGGATAAGTGAAGAAGCTGTTGCCGTGACTACTGCAGGACTTGATTTTCCATTTATGGATGATGCGGAGAGTGCAACAACAATATGGAATGCGGATTCACCATGGGACATTTCTGATGATGATTCATTTTCTCCTTCTCATTCTTGGTCCGATTCTCCATATGCAAACTATGAAAACTCTATTAATGCATCTTTAAGAGTTGCTACGCCACTTGATTTGACAGCAGCTGCAGATCCTGTTCTTTGCTTTATACACAAATATAATTTAATTTCTGGAGATTCAGCAGTTGTTGAGGTGTCGGTGAATGCCAATGACTGGACAGCCTTAGAGCAATTCACAGGGAAAAGTGATGATGATTGGCTACGTCAACGTTATGATCTTTCAGCATACACAAATTCAACTACTGTGTATTTGCGTTTTCGTTTGACCACAGACACATCTGCTGTAACTAACGGTTGGAATGTAGATGATATATCTGTTGCTGAATCGCCAGACTCAATTCCTGCACCAGTGCTTGATCAAATTCAGTCTCATTCGATAAGATTGACTTGGCAGGGAAATAGTGATGAACTATTTTCTCATTATGCAATATATCGCTCAACCGCAACAGGCGTTGGAATAAATGACACATTGGTTGCGAATGTCAGTAATCAGACCTCAACAGTTTTCACGGATACTTTTTTGGCACTGGATACAGAATATTACTATCGGGTTTATGCGGTCAGCACGTATGGTGCATTTTCTGCTGATGGTACCGAGAGTCATGCGCATACATTAAATAATCCTTTGCCGTTCAGTGATGGTTTTGAAGGCACTCTTATTCAATGGAATTTGACAGGTAACTGGGGCGTGCAGACGAGTAATCCGTATAGCGGCACAAGCTGCCTTTCCGATTCTCCCGATACAGAGTATCTGCCCAATGTTGATAGTACTGCCGAAACCGCTGTTGACTTATCTAGTGCAACCTGGCCGGTATTAAAGTTTTGGGATAGAGTGGAGTTGAACACCGGTGACTGGATTAAGGTTGAGATTTCGCCGAATGGAACTACATGGTATCCATGTTATTCATCTCTACAAGAT
>JAQICX010000167.1 GCA_027858345.1 Kiritimatiellia bacterium
GTAATGGATTTTGGGAATGGATTGCGTGGAATGGGGAATCCGGCATTGTGGAATGCTGAGAAGCTTGGTGTGCTTTGTTCACGAAATGCTCCCAACCCCTATCAAATGCCTAATGCAGATGTATATTTTGGTGGTTTCCATTCACCTATGGAGAAAGAAATTCTGGCAAAGTTACTGGAATTGAAGAAGCCGGTGATTTATTGTCCTGCGTGGGGATTGAGAGAAAAACTTTCGGCAGAAATGATTGCAGCATTGGAAGATAATCGAATGCTGATTCTAGAGATGGAAAATGCTGATGGAAATTTAGCGGCTGCAAAACAGCGAAATCAATTTGTCATTGATAATGCTGACAAGCTTTGGGTTCCGTATGTTTCAAAAGGTGGAATGTTGGAGCGGTTGCTTGAAGATGTGAAGTTTTTTTATTGAAAAGTATTACATTTATCCTACAATCGTTGGACAAATTGACGAATATAGTATAATAAAAGTAAACGACCAACTCTAATTTATCAAAAAGCTGAATTGCCTCCCCCTGAATTTCAGGAACGCTCAGGTGGTTTTGTGGTGACACTTAACAAAACTATAGTACAAAACGCTGGTGAAAAGATAGGTGAAAATGAAAAAAACGCACAAGTTGAGGCACAAGTCGAAGCACAAGTTGAAGCACAAGTTGTTTTTAAAATTTTACGGGCTTGTTTAGATGCTGGAGAACCTCTCTCATCTGGACAAATAGCTATGGCTCTTGAACACAAAACTCTTAGTGGTAATTTGCGCAAAGCTCTACCTGTTCTTCGAAAACATGAACTGATTGAATACACAATACCAGATAAACCAAGAAGCAAAAATCAGAAATATAGCTTAACAGAAAAAGGGAAGAGAATCTTAGAAAATATATAAGTAATGGAAAACAACTTTGACAACTTAATAAAAAATGAAAAAATATTTTTCGGCGGTCAGCGACCGCCGCTACAGTTGAAACGTGCAGTTTAAAGATTGATTGCAAAATTTACCACCTGTAGCGTCGGTCGTTGACCGATGGATATGTCGTCATGCAATGCTCAACATCAAGAACAGCATGCTAATAGAACACACCTTGGACATGCTCTTGGAAGTAGCATTTGATGATCAAATTCTAGAATTATTCAGAAAACTCTGCCGCCATTATTACTTGATTGACCAGAAATCTGCAGTTTTTTATGTACAATCCTACCGAGAAATGTGGGACACAGATGAAAAAGAAACATCGCTTTAAAACATTTCTTATCTCTCTTCTTTTGATTCGTTAGATTAGTTTGATTCGTGGTTAAAACTCTTCTCTTGCCTGTCCTGCGTAGCCTGCTGGCAAAGCATGGATGGCTAAAAACTCTTTCTTATTCGTCTGAAATGAAAATGATTTGACAACGCGGAGATTAGTTGCTATATTCTCCGCAAAAACTACGGAGATTAGAAATGTATATTTATCAACAATCAGATTGGCCAAATTTCAACTGGCAGGAAAAAAGGCTTTTTGTTTTATTATCAGAAGTAAGAAACCTTCAAGGAAGAGTTGTTGGCAAGATGGAGACTTTTGGCTTTGAGATGCAACAGGAGGCCAATTTATTAATGTTGACTCAAGATGTTATTAAGACAACAGAGATTGAGGGGCAGAGTTTAAATAATGATCAGGTTCGTTCATCCGTTGCTCAAAAATTGAATATTAGTTTGTCAAATGCATTTGAATTTGGTCGGGATGTTGAAGGTGTTGTGGAAATGATGGTTGATGCGACATCAAACATTAACACTCTATTAACTGAAAAACGTCTATTCTCATGGCATTGCAGTCTGTTTCCAGGAGGGTATAGTGGCATTAATAAAATCAGTGTTGGCAAATGGCGTGATGATTCTTTGGGGACAATGAAAGTTGTTTCGGGGACAGTAGGAAAAGATATTATTCATTATCAAGCTCCTGATGCTCTAAACTTGCCAAAAGAGATGAGTAAATTTCTGAAGTGGTTTAATTGTGAACAAACTACTGATATAGTTGTAAAAGCTGCTTTAGCTCATTTATGGTTTGTAACAATTCATCCATTTGAAGATGGTAACGGTCGTATTGCGAGAGCAATTGCAGATATGCTTTTAGCCAAAGCAGATGGTGCCCCTTTTCGTTTTTACAGTATGTCTTCTCAAATTAGAAAAGAAAGAAAAGAATATTATAAAATTTTGGAACAGACTCAGAAAGGTGATTTGGATGTAACCGCTTGGATTGAATGGTTTGTTGCTTGCCTGCAACGAGCACTTAAATCATCTGATAAAATATTACAGGAAGTTATTTTTAAACACAACTTCTGGTTAAAGAATGCATCAAAGGTAAATAATGAACGCCAGAAGAAGATTTTAAACAAGCTTCTTAATGGATTTGAAGGGAACATCACAACATCCAAGTGGGCTAAACTTGGCAAATGTTCACAGGATACAGCCATGAGAGATATCCAGACTTTAATTGACAAACAAGTTTTATACAAGCTTGACAAAGGTGGACGAAGTACTGCATACACCCTAAATAATGCGGAGAATAGCTAGTCTAATCTCCGCATATTATGCGGAGAAGAAAATCCTTCACCCGCAACAAGGATCGTCGCGTTACCCTCTCCACATTCCAAGCGATTTAACTATGAGCACCAGGGCTGTAATACAGATCTTTTTTAAGCGATTAGCAGTGTGCTGAATTTACATATGAGCTCTGCTCATATTAAATACAGCATACATTTTTTATCTCTCTTTTTTTGATTCGTGTGATTAGTTAGATTCGTGGTTAAACCTCTTCTTTTTTCCCCACGCAACCCAGCACGCCCGGCAACCAGCCGCACCACATAATAATGAAATTCCTTATTCATATCCCCTTCTTATCTGATTATTCCTAATCAACAGTAATATTAATGATGTTTCTGCATTTGGGGTATTGTGAACATCCCCAGAATTGACCTCCTTCATTGGCACCTCTTTTTGCAGTTCTTTTAACCATACCGCTACCGCATCTTGAACATACTGGAGACTCGGAACGTGTCTCGGGGGCTAAAACATCTGGCAAATACTCTTCACGACTATTCACATAGTTTATATGCTGTTCTTTAGCTTCTTTTGTATTTGCAAAAGAAATATTTTCTATTTGTTCCTTAATCTTCTGACACTGCTCATGTGTTAAGTATTCAATTCCTTGCCTCTTAATAAAATGAACAGCAGCTCCGCCTGTCATAAATACATTAGCTGGTTTATTGGGACTCTTAAATTCTGCATCCCCACCGAATATAACCATCGGAAACATACAATCCTTAGGCAATCCTAAATGTTTCACTAGTGCTTTGACATGCCCATCGTTTTGTTTCAAAGGATTATAGAATGTATTTGTCTTTTTATAATTTTTTTGCGTCCAGTTCTTCTCATTCTCTGATCCATATATCCATCCCTTATAATACTTGGTTTCAATAACAAATATTCCATAAACAGATATGACTATGTGATCAATTTGCGTTGTTCCGCCATTCAAGTTGGGAATCGTCACATCATTTAATTTTATATAAGTACTACTTGGCAAACTGAGAAAACTTACATTCTTGACCATAAACTCACCAAACCAACCTTTTACTTGGGGTGATTTTAGTTTTTTAATAACCAGAACAAGAATCTGGACAACTACAAAAATTATTACAAATGTTATTATATTTGAAGACATAATTATTTCTATTTTCCTACAATCATTTCTTCAGTAATTTGAAGCTATTTTCTATTATGCTAAAGTCGTTATAAGTACCATCCAGCATCTCTTTAGTTTCCGCCTGTTTATTAATTATAATAGTATTACCGTCTGTGGTGTTGAATATTCTTACGTTAGCTGCTATTACTTGTTTGTTAACCATTGGACTGTAATCGCAGGTATTAATAGAAGCATTTAGAAATGGTGTTTTGTAAATCGATGGTCTTGGAATTGTTGTTACATGTAGCTTATTTACCCATGCATTAATTGTCTCTTCGGGGTCATACCTGTCTTTGCAAAACGTAACCGAAAAAAGACTGTCGCGATCTTTACAGGTTATTTTATAAAAGTTGTCTTCCTGTTTTGTTGAAACTTTCCATTTATTTGGATAATCAAAGCTGACCTGCTTGTATGTAAAACGAGAAGGATGTGAAACCTTTATTTGAGGCTGAGGCACATATGGTTTATTTGTAGGTTTAGCTGGTTGCTGGTAAGTTTGAGCTGGTGTTTTTGCTGGTTGTTTTACAGTTGTAGTGGTTCTGGTCATCTGGTTATAATCTTCAGCACTAAAAATCCCCCATTTCGCATCATTAAATTTTATTGAAATATGACCTGTTATAGGATATTTATATGATAGTTTTATTAATGCAGAAGAATCAAAAACATTTAAGAAAGAGTTTTTAACTTTATAAAAAGTCGGGGTTCCCTTTATTATCAGTTTATGACCAGGGATAATAGTACGTGCTTTGTCTTCTGTCATTGGAAGATCTAACTGCCATTTTGGGTCTACTGTAAAAGCAGCTTTGGCTTTTATCAATTCAAATGACGGTCTTTCCACTTTATCAAATGATATTGTGGCTGTACTTTGATTTTTCATCCTAATGTCTTTTACCGTCACTGTAGCATATATAGTTGAGCTTCCAAATTTCTGTTGAGCTCGATTTACAACATCTGTGATGGTGTTTTCACGTTGAACTGTAGTTTGTGCCTTTGTTACTGCTGCAGAATATGAATTTATAGCAACTAAAACATCATCAATGTTTGTTATTTCGGCTTGACACACTAAGGTTGACAAAGCAGTTAAAGTGATTGCTATAAGGGTGAAGCTAAAAGTCTTAAGATACATAATGATTGTTTCTCCATTGTGGGAATAATATGTTTTTATCTCCAGTATTTAAACAAAAACCCCAAGAGTTTGCAAACAGAAACCAGAGATACCGCAAGAAATTAGCGAAAACCAGAAGAAACTTACCACTTATCACTTAGCACTTACCACTGTTTAAGGTGTAACATATCGAAAGTCCGATTAATATTTGGGTTTTTGTTTGCTTTTCATTCAAATATGTCTTAGAATAACACTGATTTAACTAATAATTTAATAATTCGAGAGAAGAGAAAATGACTATAGAAACTCAAAACATAGAATGGAAAAAGCATTGGCAGGATGAATACCTGAAGTGGATTTGCGGATTTGCAAATGCTCAGGGAGGACGAATCTATATAGGAATTGATGATAACGGAAAAGTTATCGGTCTGAACAA
>JAQICX010000173.1 GCA_027858345.1 Kiritimatiellia bacterium
GTAAAGATTTTATTCGAGGACGACGTTGGGCTTAAAAAAAAATCAAGTAATAGCAGGCCTATTGCGTATTTTTTTGAAAGATTCAACGGAAGCCGCAGGACAAAGATTTACTGCGTTTCATTAGAGAAATGCTCTAGTCTTGTTGCATTGCAGGAACGGAGGCGGAAGGCAGCGTAACACATTGAGCAGCGGTTGAGAGCTGAAGACAAGTGTAGTGTTTATGATTACGTGGAAAGAGTCTTGTAGAGACGAATTTTAATGCGTCTATAATATCAAATTTGAAAGGACAATTATGAAAGTAAGTATTTCTGATATTACAGTTAGTGATAGAGTTAGAAAGGATATGGGGGATTTGACTCCTTTAATGGATAGCTTGGATAAGCATGGGCTTATTTCACCTGTTGTTGTGAATGAGGATCTTGTACTTGTTGCTGGGCACC
Organism: Kiritimatiellia bacterium; assembly: GCA_027858345.1. Lineage (GTDB taxonomy): Bacteria > Verrucomicrobiota > Kiritimatiellia > JAQICX01 > JAQICX01 > JAQICX01. The sequence continues at coordinate 441 of JAQICX010000173.1, forward strand.
GTAGATTGCAGTCGGCTAAAAAGCTTGGATGGAGTGAGATTGAAGTTATTATTACACACAAGATTTCAGAGGAAGATTTGTTAGAAATTGAGCTAAGTGAGAACGTTTACCGAAAAGATTTTTCACCATTAGAATTGCTTGAAGGATATACAAGGTTTGAGAGACTAAAGAAACCAACTTTCTGGGAAAAAGTTCGAAGATTTTTTAGAAAATTATTTAAGTTGGAATCTTAAACTTCTTAATTATCAATGAGTTAGAATTTTAAGGTGTATATATTGACAATTGAGTTGTCAACAACTTGTTAATAACTTTCAAATATCTTAGAACCACTGAATATTCTTTGATTTTCTTCGTTTAGTTCAAGTTTGTATTACAATTTTATGAAAAAATCATTTTCAAAGTATGATCTTGCTGTTTTGCGGTGTAAGTTGTTTGTTATAAGTTCTTTAGGTTTTTGGTTGATTTTGTACTTGCAATGTTTAAAAACGTTGTTGTTAGTTTTGTATTAAGGACTTATGCAAAACGAGTTAGATTTCAGGTTGTTTTTAGTGTGTGTTAATAATGTACTGTTTTTTTAAGAAATAATTTTGGATTATAAAATGAATATTGCATATAAAAATATAATATGGGATTGGAATGGGACATTGTTAGATGATGCATTTGCATGTATTTATGCGATGAACATATTATTGAGGGAGCATGGGCTACCAGAGATGGATGAAAAACGGTATATGCAGGTGTTTGGATTCCCGGTAAAAGATTATTATGAGCTACTTGGTTTTGATTTTTCAGAAGTGGTTTGGGATGATCTTGCAAATCATTTTATAAGCATATATAAGGACAAAACTTTAGAGGCAGATTTGCATTCAGGAACAGTTGAAACATTTGAATTCATAAATGATTCAAATGTTGACATGCATATTCTTTCTGCAAGTGAGAGTCAGATGCTTGATGATATGATAAAAAAGCACAAACTTGATGGACTGGTAAAGAGCGTTACCGGTTTAGATAATATTTATGCAAGTTCAAAGATTGATGTTGGCAAAAGTATGCTGGAGTCTTTAGGGTGTGATCCGTCTTTGTGTCTCATGGTTGGGGATACTATTCACGATGTTGAAGTGGCTGAAGCACTGGGGATTGATTGTGTTTTAGTGGAAGGTGGCTATCAGTCTCGAGAAAGATTGTCTTCAACCGGTAAACCTGTCTTTAAGAATATTAAAGAAGTACTAACATATATATCCCAATAGATAAGAGTCTTTACATGATCAAAACAATATTTCAACTTTTTTATGTATTTTTCAAGATAAGCATATGCACAACAGGTGGTGGTTATGCGATGTTGCCTATGTTTCGACGCGAGCTTATTGAAAAACATGATTGGGTAACAGACGATGAAATATTGAATTACTATGCAATTGCGCAATCAATTCCTGGTATTATTGCTGTTAATGTTGCAACTTTTGTGGGGCACAAGAAGGCAGGTTTTATTGGTGCTTTTGCAGCTGTTGTTGGAATAGTTATGCCATCGCTGGTTATTATAATCATTATTGCCATATTTTTTAATAAGTTCAATGAGATTTTGTATGTTCAGAAAGCACTTTTAGGCATAAGGATTGCAGTGGCCTCTCTTCTATCTGTTATAGCATATGGATTGATGATGAAAAGTCTAAAAAACATTTTTACAGTTTGCGTGTTTGTAGCAGTTATTATAGCCATAGTTGTGCTTAAAGTATCTCCAATATATGTTGTTCTTTTATCTATCTTAGCTGGAGTTCTATACAGTTTTGCAGATAAACAAAACACAAAAAAGCAGGAGGAAAACGATGATATTAATTAATCTTTTCTTTGTTTTTTTTAAGATAGGACTTTTTACTATTGGTGGTGGATTGGCAGCGTTGCCTTTGTTACAGGAAGCTATGATTCAAACAGGTTGGGTGACTGAAAGTGAGTTCTTTTCAATGTTTGCAATTTCACAATCAACTCCAGGTCCAATTGGTTTGAATATGGCAACGTATTGCGGATATAAAATTGCAGGATTAGGGGGAGCAGTTGTTGCAACCACAGGTATGATAACTCCCTGTTTTATCATTGCATTAATCATTTCCAAATTTATGTTGCATATTGAGAAATTCAAGGTAGTACAGGATACACTATTAACACTTCGTGCTGCTGTTAGTGCATTGATTGTAACTGTTGTCTTCGCTGTGTTTAATAATTCTGTTTTGACAGGGGCTCATATAGATTTTACCAGTGGTACGCAAATTTTAAAGTTTGCATTGTTTTTGGGGTTAATAGGGATGAATATCAAATACAGGTTGCATCCTGTTGTTTTCCTTGTGATTGGCGCCGTTTTTGGAATAGTGTTTTTGTAGCTCACTTCGTTCGCTGTGGTAAGATTGTGTGGTAGAGGTTGGGGCAGACACAAGGCCTGCCCGTACGGGAAGAGATAAGCGCTAGATGAGCTTTAGGCAGTCGCCGATGAGTAGGTTGTTTGCCTGGATTATTCCTGAGTGCAGTTCGATGATGTGTTTTGATTGCTTATTCTTTGCAATTAGTATTTTCCAAGGTGATAGGTCTGGTTTTAGTTCTGTTATGCAATTGTTTTCATCAACAAAGATTATATCTATTGAGAATAGCATGAAATGTGTGTGTATTGAACGACAACTAGGGAACATAATTCCAAAGTTCTCTCTGATTGTCTTCCGTCCTAAAAGTCCAATGGCACGCATTAGTGTTGATGTGGCGATAATTAATTCATCTGCAATAATTTTATTAGTCTTGGTTTGTACTAGTTTCTTCATCATCATTATCTTTTTCAACTCTTTTTATCGCATCTAATCTGTATGAATTCAGAAGTTTTCCAATTATGATTGCCATAACAATAGCTAAGTATAGTTGGCCTATGATGCCTAGATACATAGCTGTAAATTTAGCAAAGATGCTGTTTGGCAGGATATCACCATAACCAATTGTTGTTATTGTTATAAAACTAAAGTATAGGAATGTTGCCATGTCGTTATGCATTTCGCGGATTATGAATGCATCCGAGTTTATTGTGTATAGAGCTCTGCATATCATTGCACCTAGGAAACCAATCATTATATAAATTGTTATTGCTGCTGAGATTAAATTTATTGTGACGTTTTTTGTTTGTATGAGGCTTTTTATTGAGCCCCAAATTATGAAGCTAAAGAATATACAAGTTGATATAACTGAAATAAGGTATGTCCATTTTGGGGTAGGGAAGAAGAAAAAGATCCAGACTGTAATCAGTGTTATGACACCCAGGAGAAATTCTGTTCTTAGTTTTGTTCTGGAAATTTTTGTGGAGAATAAACTAACAATAATAAGCAATGAGGTTAGTGATGATGTAATTAGTGTTTTTCGATCGACATTACTTACGAATGGCAGTGTGATAACTAAAATAATGAATGAACTGACGAGATAGAAAAATCTATTTTCCAGCGACCAGTTTTTAAGTTTTTTGAATAACGCGGATATTTTGTGCTTCATCGATTTTTGTTTTCTTAATTAATTGTTTCTACATAGATTTTCACGTACATGCTCGTGAATATAATATAGAAAGGGATAAAATACAACATTTTTTTGATTATGTCTTAGAAATAAGTTGATTTAATTGGTTTGTAGTATTACAATTGTAGCATGGAAGTAGGAATTATTTAATATTTGAATAATTATCTAAGAGATTCAGGGTTTCTTTTTGAGGGGCTACTGTTTTTGTATTAACTAAAATATAAATTTGGGAAAATATTTTATGGCTGAAAAAACTTCACTTGATAAGGATTTAATACTTGATTTAAATTTTGTACCTGACTGGGCTCGTAAACCACCTGCACAGAATCAATACGAGGAACAAACTGAAAATAAAAAGTATGAGCGTAGAAATACTAATCGAGGTGATTTTAAGAAAAAGCCTGGGAAGACTTTTCGTAAGCCATATGTTAAAAAGTCTATTTCTGAATTTGTTGAGTTGCCGGATGTTGAAATTTCATTTTTACCGGAACAGCGTCATCTAGTAGGTGTTGTAAAGAAGATTAAGGCTTCAAAGAGAGCTTATCCACTAATGGATTTGGCTGCATTTTTTCTTTCTGACTCGGAGTTTCATGCTGTAAAGGTACAGGCTCGCAAGCCCGATGATCCAGAAGCAGATCCCGTTAAGTTGTATCAGTGCAATTTGTGTGGTGTTGCTTCTACTGATAATGGCAAGGTTCTTTCTCACTTGCAGGATGCCCATTTTGATGAGTTTTTTGATAAAGAGATTAAAGAGTCTAGCGAAGCTCCAACAGGGAAATTTGTATGTGTTGCAAAGTGTGTTTTGTCAGGAACGCTTCTTGGACCTACGAATCATCATACGTATCATGATAAATTAATGGAAGTATATCAGTCTCGTTTCTCAGATATGCCGTTTGCTGAATATTCTCAAACAATTGAGATTAGTCATGATGAAGAGGATATCAACAATTGGAAAGAGAGCTGCAAAACGATTACTGTTTATAAGTTGAAGAATGTTGAAGAAGAAAAAGAATTCACTTGGCTAGAAGCTGTTGCGTATGTTAATGAAGTGTTTGCTCCTAAGCATATTATAAAGTCAAACAAAGTAATTATACCTGGAACAGTTGCAAAGAGTCTGCAGGATAGGGGGCTGAAGGTTCGCATTAGAAATCGCTGGCAGAGGGAATCCAAGATGCCTAAGTATCTATCGTTTGCACTGCGTGCTGCTTTTAAGCATATGCATTTGGCAGTATTTAAGGCTGGTTTGAAAGAGCAGTTTATATCTTCTATTGCGCCTGATTATCTTAACCCGGAAAATGCGGTCGAAGATATTGCTAAGGTTTTGAAGTATCTGCATGATAATCCTGGCTGCACAAGAAAACAGATGTTTGAGGCTCTTCACACTAGTGAAGAGGAGGCTAAAACTGTTACAGCATCTCTTTCATGGTTGATTGAGAAAGGGCATATCATTGAGTTTTTCAATGGTCACCTTGCATCGCCTTTAGCACCTAAAAAATAATAATCTTTACTGTGTTCTGATTTTCCTATTCCTTACTTTTACGGTTAGTAAAAAAAGAATATATATAAGCCACTGATTCACACGGATGATCACGGATTAAGTTTTTTATAATAAACGTCTTGCAAAATGTTTTGCAAAGCATGTTCTTTTTGGGGGATACTCTAAAAAATCAAAAAATATTATCTGTTGGGTGACAATCTTAAAAAATAGTTAAATCTAAATTGCTGTTGATTATAGTTTTGTGTATAAACTTAATAATAAAGGTATTATATATTAATTATCCGTGTAAATCGGTGTTAATCCGTGGCTAAGAACAAAAAAGAGCAATTAACCGAAAAATCAAGGTTCCTATTATCTATTCTGAATTTTTTGCTGGAATAAATAAGATTAATTAGTCATAATTCGTTTTAACTAATCAATAGAAATTTAATACAGAAGAGAGAAATAATTTAATAATGAAAAGTATAGAAGAGGTTAGAAAAGAATTTGGAAAGAGACTTGTTATTCTGGGGCATCATTATCAAGATTCTGATGTTTTGAAATATTGTGATTTTGCGGGCGATTCTCTTGCATTGTCAAAGATTGCCGGTGAATGTACAGAAGCAGAGAAAATTGTTTTTTGTGGTGTTAAGTTTATGGCTGAGTCTGCGGACACCTTGACAAGTGACGAACAGGTCGTGTATATGCCTGACATATCGGCTGGATGTCCGATGGCTCTGATGGCAACAGCTGAGACATTTAGGGCTGCTATGGCATCAATCAGATCTATGGTTGGCGATGTTGTCATACCGCTTGTTTATGTTAATAGTACCGTTGGTGTAAAAGCTGTTTGCGGTGAGAATGGTGGTGCAACCTGCACATCTGGAAATGCAAGAAAGATGTTGCAGTGGGTTTTTGATCAGGGGAAGAAAGTGCTTTTTCTACCTGATCAGCATCTTGGAACAAACATTTGTTATGACATGGGGATTCTTGATTCAGAAATGAAGCTTTATGATCCTGCTTTGGAAAATGGAGGTCTGACGGCAGAGGATTTAAAGGTTGCAAAACTTATTGCCTGGAAGGGGTTTTGTTGTGTTCACAATAACTTTACGGTTGCTGATGTTGAGAGAGCACGTAAAGAGCATCCAAACGCAAAGATAATTGTTCATCCTGAAACCCCAAAAGAGGTTACAAGGTTGTGTGATGCATATGGTTCAACCGCTGAGATAATAAAAATGGTTGAGACTTTTGAAGATGGTTCAGATGTGGTTATTGGAACAGAGAGTAATTTGGTGAATCGTTTGGCAGAGCAGTATAAGGGGAAAGTGAATATTTTCAATTTGGCACCATCTTATTGTAAGGGAATGCGTGTTACAACTGAGGAAAACTTGCAGATTCTTTTAAATTACTGGCCGGATGAGAATATTATCAAGGTTGATTCGAGTGAAAAAGAAAATGCACGAAAGGCTCTTGAACAAATGTTTTTCGTATGAGTTCACCATATCAAATTGACACATCTTTTACACCTACCGGCGATCAGCCTGAGGCCATTGCTGCACTTGTTGCAGGTCTTGATAAGGGCAAGCGATTTCAAACACTTCAGGGGGTTACAGGCTCGGGCAAGACATATTCAGTTGCCAATGTGATTGCCCAACATGGCAGACCAGCCCTTGTCATATCTCACAACAAGACATTAGCAGCACAATTGTACGCAGAGCTAAAGGGATTCTTTCCAAACAATTCTGTTGAATACTTTGTCAGTTATTATGATTATTATCAGCCGGAAGCTTATATTCCTCAGACAGATACATATATTGAGAAAGATGCTTCAATTAATAAAGAGATTGAGAAGCTTCGTCTTGCTGCGACAAACTCTTTGATGTGTCGTGATGATGTAATCATTGTTGCATCTGTTTCATGTATATATGGTTTGGGTTCTCCTGAGGACTACATGGACATGGCTGTTCGTTTTGCAGTGGGGGACATAATTGATCGAGATGAGATTATGGAAAAGCTTGTTGATATTCAGTATAACCGTAACGATTATGAACCTGAAAGCGGTACATTTCGAGTTAGAGGAGACACTTTAGATATATTCCCTTCTTACAACGAGATGGGTATTAGAGTTGAATTTTTTGGAGATGAGATTGATCTGATTCAGGAGTTTGACCCATTAACAGGTAATGCAATATCTGATATTCCTCGAGCAATGATTTCCCCAGCAAAGCACTTTGTTATGGCAAAAGAGAAGTTGCGTCCAGCATTGGTAAATATTAAAAATGAGTTAAATCAACGAATTGTGCAGTTGCAGAAGGAAAACAGGCTATTGGAAGCACAGCGAATTCAGCAACGCACGATGTATGACATTGAAATGATCAAAGAAATTGGTTATTGCAGTGGTATTGAAAACTATTCAAGGCATTTGAGTGGGCGTCCAGCAGGTTCGGCACCGGCAACACTTCTAGATTATCTGCCAGAGGATTTTGTTACAATTATTGATGAATCGCATGTGACTCTTCCGCAAATTCGCGCAATGTATGCAGGTGATCAAGCACGAAAAGGCAATTTGGTTGAGCATGGGTTCAGGTTGCCGTCAGCATTGGATAATCGTCCGTTAAATTATCCTGAGTTTGAGGAACGCACTCCTAAGACAATTTATGTGTCCGCCACACCAACACCTTTTGAGATTAGTCAGTCTGGAGAGCCTGTTCAGCAATTAATACGGCCAACGGGACTACTTGATCCTGTTATTGATATACGTCCGCTTAGAAATCAGATCGATGATGTTATGGAAGAGATTCGTTCATTAGCAGTGAAGAAGCAGAGAACTTTAGTCACTACTTTGACCAAGCGAACTTCAGAAGATCTTGCTGAATATTTACAAAAGGTGGGACTTAAGGTTGAGTATCTTCATTCAGAGATTGATGCAATTGAACGAGTGGAAATTCTGCGTCGTTTAAGAGAAGGTGTTTTTGACTGTTTAATTGGTATAAACTTGCTTCGAGAGGGATTAGATTTGCCTGAAGTGGCTCTGGTTGCAATACTGGATGCAGATAAACAGGGGTTTCTGCGTTCCAAGACAGCATTGATTCAGACAGCTGGGCGTGCTGCCAGACATGAGAACGGGCGTGTAATACTTTATGCAGATACCGTTACAGATGCAATGCAGGGGCTTCTTGACATCACAGATTATCATAGGGATATGCAGGATGAATATAACAGGGTTCATGGTATTGTTCCTAAGTCTGTTATAAAGAGTATTAATGAACGTCTTTCTTCTTATTCAATCTCTGAGCATGCAATTAACAAACATATTGTGGCTGAGGATGATGAAGGTTATGATTTGTATGAGACTATTCAGCAACTTGAAAAAGAGATGATGCAGGCAGCTGATGCTCTCGAGTTTGAACGTGCGGCTACGCTTCGTGATGAAATTAAGGACTTAAAGAATGCTTAGTCTTGCAAAATAAAAAAGTTTTTTTAATATACAAGTTTTGGCTTATAAATTACGTTAATAACTTTAATAAACAAAAATATATGGAGATATAAAATGATAAGTAGTAAATTGCAGGATGCTATTAATGAGCAGATAAACAAAGAGTTGTATTCGGAATATTTATATTTTTCTATGGCTGCATATTTGGAACGTATTGGACTACCAGGGTTTTCTATTTTTATGAGAGTTCAGGCACAAGAAGAACATGCGCATGCTGTTAAGTTTTATGATTATTTGCTTGAACGTCAAGGTAAAATAGTTTTAAAGGCTATAGATGCTCCAGAGGTTGATTTTGAATCACCACAGGAAATTTTTGAAAAGACTTATGAGCATGAGCAGTATGTTACAGGTTTGATAAATAATCTTATGACAATTTCCATTAAAGAAAATGATTATGCCGCGCAAAGCTTTTTGAAGTGGTTTATTGACGAGCAGGTTGAAGAAGAAGCTTCAATGGATAAGGTTTTGGCTCAATTGAAGTTGGTTTCAGACGATGGCAAGGGAATGTACTTGTTGGATAAAGAGTTGGGTACTAGAGTTTTTACTCCGCCGGTATAGCTCGCTTCGCTCGCAGTATTATGTGATAAGTGGGAAGTGATAAGGGCTGGCTAGCCAGCAGGAAGAAGGAAAATAAGGAAGAAGGAAGTGCTGGCGGTGCCAGCAAAGAGCCGAGCTGGAGCTCGGCGTTCCCAGGATACAAACAACGACTAACGAGAGACGAGGAACGGTTTGAGAACGTCCAACATCGAACGTTCAACGTCGAATTTTTAATGAATACCCCTCCGTCTCTCCCGCCGCCACTTTGCTTTAAAAAAAGC
>JAQICX010000174.1 GCA_027858345.1 Kiritimatiellia bacterium
GCACCCCGACCCTACAAACTACTTGCAAATCAACAGTTTAACTTTGGTTTCAGTATTAGCACCTGTAGGGTCGGGGTCCGTGACCCCGCCGAAAAGGGCATTCAACCGAAAAATCAAGGAATGCGGTAGCAAACAACACTTATGACTTGCAAAATGAGTGTTTTATGGTTAATATACTTTTTTAATCTTTAACGAGGAATTTATTATGGAATTTATAGAATTTAATGGTTGGAAGAGAAATGTAAGACTTTCTAATGGTGAGGTTGAACTTATTGTAACAGGTGAGGTTGGCCCAAGAGTTATACGTTTTGGTTTTATTGATGATATCAATATATTTGCAGAGATTGATGGTCAGCAGGGCGGTGTTGGAGAAGATGAGTGGATGATTCGTGGTGGTCATCGTTTCTGGCTTGCTCCTGAAGAAAAACCATTGAGCTACGAACTTGATAACAGCACTGTGGAATTTCATAAAAGAGAGAATGGTGTTAAAACCGTTCAAAAAGTTGGCGACATTTCAGGTGTTCAAAAGGTTATGGAGATTGTGCTGAATCCAGACAAGAATGAAGTTAGAATCAGTCATACTATAATCAACAAATCAGATGCTGTTGTAGAAAGAGCGCCATGGGCTCTGTCAGTTATGGCTACTGGTGGTACCGAATACATTCCAATGCCTGCACATATTTCTCATGCGGATCGTCTCACGCACAATCAGGAGTGGAGCCTTTGGGGATACACACATTTTAGTGACCCTCGATGGAACTTTATGGAAAAGTATATTACTCTTAGTCAAGATACCCAACGTGGTCCTACAAAGCTTGGTATCAAGCATAGAGAGGGATGGGTTGGTTACATGCTGCAAGATAAGCTTTTTGTTAAGTATTTTGCTTGTGATGAATCAGCAAATTATCCAGATGCAGGAATGAATTTTGAAACATTCACCAATGAAGAGTTTTTAGAAATTGAAAGTATTGGGGGAATAACTAAGCTGGCTCCAGGGGAATCTGTCAGTCATCAGGAAATCTGGCAATTGCATAAAGGTGTTTCTTCTTGTGTAACAGAAGATGATATTGACTGTAATATTATGTCGCTTGTAGAATAGAAAGGTGTATATGTTAAATAGACTTATAGTTTTTATATTATTATGCTTTGTTTCAACAAGTGCTTTTTCGAATGCAATTATTGAAATAAAATCAGATCATGCCAAATATTTAAAATTTGAAAATATATATATTTCAGTAAAAATAAAAGACGAGTCATATAGTCCAATTATTATTGGAGATAAAGATGATATTGAAGCAAATGCCAGTGTTACTTTTCAGGTTATAAATAGTAATAACAAGTATTTACCACTACCGTTGACAACCCATAGGCCTTTTGTTGAAAATTTGATTGTGAATCCCGGTCAGATTGGTTCTTTTACTTTTGATTTAACAGATTATTACACACTCAACGATGTTGGTAATTACAAAGTTAAAGCAATTGTTACTTTTGGAGGTAAGGTCTTTCAATCTAATGTGATTAGTCTGGAAGTTTTTAATGGTATGGAGTTGATATCAGTTCAGAAACTACTTCCTGGATATATGGATAAAACGAGGGAATATTCGTTACGCTATATGGTTCGAGAAGGAACAGAGGTTATATTTTTTAGAGTTGATGAACTTGAAAGAGGATTGAACTATGGAGTTGTTCCGCTTGGTGATTTTATCCGGGTAGTGAAACCTGAACTATTAGTTGATTTGGATGGTTTTGTTAAAATAAAATATCAGGCTGGTTATAATTGCTTTGCTATATGTTATTTCCTTTCAGATATCACAGGTATTGAATATGTTGATAGAAGATATGTTACGCGTGAAGGTACTCCATACAACTTTAAAGTTTCTGCAGAACAACAAGATCGACCAATGCCAAAGGGTGATTCAGAGGTTAAGACCAAGCCTAAAAGAAGTCTTTGGCAGAAACTTACAGGTCAAGGCAAAGAAGATGTGAAAAAAGAAGAGGTTAAACCAGTTGAAGAATAGTTCTTTTGACAATAAAATATGGGCTAACGATGGACACTTGGAGACAATTGCCCGTGGTGTATGTATTAAAAATGGAAAGATTCTTTTAACACGTAGCAAAGGGGCAGATATAACATATCTTCCTGGTGGTCATATTGAGTTTACGGAGAGTGCTGCAATAGCCCTTGAGAGGGAGCTGATTGAAGAAATTGGTATTAAATGTGAAGTTCAACGTTTTCTTGGTGTTGCCGAGCATATTTTTATGCAAAAGGGGGAATTGCATTGTGAGTTAAATATTATTTATCTATATGACAGTATTCTTCTTGATTCAGATAAGCCTGTTGAGTCCTGTGAGGATTGGATTGAGTTTATGTGGGTTGATCTTGAAGACCTTGAGAAGATGCGTTTAGAGCCTGCACCTTTGATTCAGGCAATACCTGAGTGGATAAGCAATGAATCCTGCGGGTTGATTTCAACTATAGCTGGCGGAGCCAGCGGTAATAAGTGCTAGGTAATAAGTGGGAAGATGGCTCACTGCGTTCGCCGTAATAAGTACTAAGTGATACGTTAGAAAGAAGAGTTGGCTACACCAACAGAATAAGAGAAGCGTTGATAAAAACAAAAAAGCTGGCTTTTATAATTGAATGCTTAATGATTAAGTTGAAAATACCTTCCTTATTCACCTTTTCATGCTCCGTTAAACGGTGTTGAACAATTGTTCCCCAAGCTGGCTACGCCTGCTCTTAATCTTTATCTTAACCTTAATCTTAATTAGAGCCAGCTGATGGTACGTTGACTTTGCTGACAGTTAGAGGATATCTGATTACTAATTCATCTTCTATAGATACTTCAACCCAGTGTACGCCTTCTTCCTGAAATGTTACATTCATAAAGACTTCAATACTTGTTGCTGTATGAACGCTATTGGGAAGTTTTACATCAATTTGCTTGCCTGTTAAAAGTGCTGTTTTTCCATCCGGTCTGATTATTTTACTTTGTTGTTTGAATTCGCCTTCACCAGAGCACCATTTGTTGACCACAAAAAGTCTAGGAACAGAAATAGGGAACTTGGGTAAACCAATTCTATCAAATAGACCTATTAGCATAAATTTTCCATTTTTTTCTTGTCTGACATCATCACACAGCAAGCTGGATTGTAGATTTGGTAACATATTATTTCCTTTTTTTTATTCGTCATTAACTGTTTCGTCTCTTTGATAAATTGGTAGCTGTCTGCATGGGACAGTAATAGAAAGAATATTCATTGCAGTGACATATGTGCCTCCCCATGAACCATCATCTTGTTGTGTTTTAAGCAGATATGGAAACATCCAGTCTGCCCATGTTTTCCAGTATTTTCCGCCAAGCTGGAACATGCCTTGTGCAGCATAATATCGTCCGTATTCTGCATGACCACTGCTTCCACCGTAGTGAGAAACTCTGTTAAGAATATAATTGCCTGTTTTCTGTAGCATTGGGTCGCCATGGTGACCAGTAAGTTCCAAACAAAGGATGCCTGCGCCAGCTAGGTTCTGTTTCACACTTCCTGGGTCTTGATAGCCAAAACCACCTGTGTCTTTGTTGGCAACTCTTTTTACGTATTTTACAGCATCATCAATTGATTTATCAGGTATTGGAGCACCATTAAGCTTTGCAGATCTAAGTGCCATGAGAGCCCATCCACTGCATGAAAAATCACTATCACTTGAGTTATATGCATATCTCCAGCCGCCTTTATGTTTATCAGCCTTTTTTATTCTCTGAGCATCCAGTATCAATTGTAATGCTTTCGGCAGGAGTTCATCAATTCTTTTCTGTCTATCTTCATCGACCATTCCAGATACTTCAGAGAGGAAAAGAGTTGCAATGTTATGAGCATACATTTTCCCATTATCGGGCCCTCCCATATATGCTTTTGGGTGGTCTTCTGCGACCTCCAAGCAGTAGTCAATACATTTTTGTATTGCATCTGAGTAGGGTCCTGAAGCAGGAGTGTAGCCCGCAGCAAGATATGCCATTCCAACGAGTGATGGCACTGCAGTAGTTTTGCCATATTCTCCAGAAAAGTATCCAGCAGATGTTTGTGTCTGATAAAGATGTAGTAATGCTTTGTCGATAGCATCATCAACTTGAATCTGGTATGTTCCAAATACATTATTTGCTATTGCAGCAAAAGAAAATTCTGCAACAAACATTGAAATAACTAATACTAAAATTTTTTTATCATAATAATCTCTCTTATAATTTAACATCAATAAATTCATCGCCAAGTTTTGGAGGTTCGCTGATGTTATGGTGAACTCCCTTAAAAGCACCTTTATATAGGTCGGCAACATGCCCGGCATTACCAGTGGCAGCTTCTCTCGTAAGAAGATATAACAGATGAATTGACCATGTGAGAACAAGTGGTTTTTTGTGACGTCTGTAATATCTGGAAAAACTTTCCCCCCAAACTCTGAAGAATTCAGCATCACGAGTCTGAGTCTCTTTTTTGTGATACATTTTTGATGTTGGAACGTATCTGATACGGAAACCAGCATCACGTACACGTTTAGAAAAGTCCATATCTTCATAGTAGAATTGATAGCCCGGATCAAACAATCCGATCTTCTCAAATACTTCCATTTTTACAAATAATCCAGATGAAACTGCAAATTCAATCTCAAGTTTCTCATTGAATTTTTCAGAGTCTTTCTGCCCTGAACCAATTGTTTTGATTGCTGGAGGAAATTTTCTGAATTGAGTTCCAATTGACCAAATTGTATTTTTATCTTCGAAAGATAAAATTTTAGGAGTAAGAATTCCTGCTTCCGGGTCACGTTGAGCTACACTTGTGAGCTCAGTGATTGCTTCTGGATCCACTTCTGTATTTGCTAAAGAAAAGAAAACAAAATCAGCTTCCTGTTTTGATGCCCAGTTTGCGCCAATATTAAATGCAGCTGGGGTTCCCATATCTTCAGGTCTTTTCAGAATTTCAACACTACTAAACTCAGTTGTAATCATTTTTTCAAGTTCAGTTGCAGACGGAGTAATAACAAGAGCCGTCTTGGTTTGACCATAATTTGATGCTAGAATTGATTTAATGCACTCAATGTTTTCTTCTATGTTTTCATTGGCAACAACCACATTTGCAACAAGAGGTTCAACACTTAAGTCAGAACGTTTTTTCTTGGCTTCTGGAGCTGTTTCAGGAGTTGTAAGTTCTTTAACCAACTGCATTGCTGCAGAGAAACAATCATCAATTTCCATATGTTCATATTGTGCTGCTCTACCAAGGGAGTGGAGATTGCTGAAGTTGCCTATGAATTTACGAGCATCAGCCACATCTTTTTCATAGTTACAATAATAGACAGCGTATGCACAATCTCTAGTAATGATTGTTGAATCAAGAACTTCTTCTTTTTTTAGTACTCCAGTTTTTTCAAGGTCACCTATCACTTTGTCAACCAGATTAGGGTAGTGATTGTCTGTGACTTCCGCACATACAACGGCAGTTTCTGCCGGTCCCATCTTTGGATCAAAGTTCTTAAATTCGCAAAGTCTATTAATGGCGATATCGCCATCCATATAATAGATCCAGTGGTTTGGAGTCACTTGAGGACGATTAACTTTAAGATAAACAGCTGAAACGGCTCTGTATCTTAGAGGTGTATCAAAATTGAGCATCTTACATAGTTTTGTAAGTTCAAGTGTTGATATAACAATGTCACCAGTAGCTTTTTGCTCTTTGCCGTCCTTTTCATAAACTACAGCTTTAATCTTGTTATCTTCAACCTCTAGGCCAGTAACCGTTGCTTCTTTTACAACCTTATCTTTTATCTCGCTATACATGGCATCAGGGATTGCACCCCAGCCATTTTCTTTTGGATAGTAGAAATAGTTGAATTTTTTCTTTGATCCCTGTCTGATAACATCAAGAGGACTTGCAATTCTTACCTTTTTTCTAGCCCACTCAACGGTAATTTCTTCAGGAGGAATGCCAAACATTTTGACTGTGTATGGTGAGAACATAAAGTCAGAAAGAGAACGACCAAATTTTGCATAAACATAGTTTTGGAATGATGTTTCAGGCAGATTCCTTGGTCTTGTTATATAATCCCATGGAACAGACAGAGTTTTACTTGCAAAGCGAGCACAAATTTGGGTTACATCAATTGGGTCGTGCATCCACTTGCCGCCAAGCATAATTGCACTTGTACGTTCAACTCTGTTCATTGGAACAAGGCTTTCAAGCTGTTGCAGAACATGCTCGTTTGTTGTGAAAAGTCTGTGTGTAGACCAGTCACAAATATGACCACTCCACTCAAAACTATGAGAAGCTCCACCTATGACATCACAACTTTCTAAAACTTCAATATCAATTCCCTGGCGATTTAATAAGAATGCTGCACTAAGCCCTGACATTCCTGCACCAATAATTACTACTTTCAAAATCTTACTCCTAAATTACTTTCAAAAAATCTTAATAGAAGATACCTTCGGTTTCTTCTTTTTATATAATTAAATATCATACAATAATTGTTGGTTCATAACAAGAGTAAATCATTATTGGAGTGTTGTTTCCTTCATTTTTCGGTTGAACACACTTTTTTGGCGGGGTCACGGACCCCGACCCTTCCTCCTTCGCTGTTCCAGACTACGGCGTGACAAGAAAGTTGCGGATGCTGCAACCAAAGCTAAATCCTTGATTTGCAAGTGTTTTGTAGGGTCGGGGTGCTTCACCCCGCCTTTTTAAATATAATTTTCAACTTTATCACCCGTGTGGTGATCTAAAATGTGTTTTCTGCTAATTTTATAGGCCATTACGCTACGCTCCATTGCTGTCGCAGACTCCAGCCTCGCCAAGGCGTGTGCTCAAACACAACTTTTTATCTCAACCGAAAAACGGAGGTGTTATTTCCCTCAATTTTTCGGTTGAACGTAGTTATGACAACGAGGATCCCGCATTCCGGGACTCCCTGCATGCAAACAACCGTTGTCTTGGAAAAATGGGAGCGACGATGTCCCCATCGTCATTAAAAATTATTTTCCCTTTTTATCACCAAAAAATGAGAAAATTTAAGATTTATTCTTTGGTTTTACAGGCACTTCATTTCGTTTTAGACGAATGCAATTCATGCTTTTATTCCCAGACCGCTGGGCTTATTAAAAGTTCTGTATATTCCAGAGCATTTGTTGTGGTTTCCAAATGTGAGGCAGTTAGGTAGGGGAATAATAATATACTGTCTTTTAAATCTTGTATACTTTGTTTTTCGGGCGATGTGAAAAAGTTTCTTTGTGTGTTCAGAGTTGTTGACTTTGACTCGTTGAGCATTTGCATTGATAAGTACCAGCATAGTCTTTTATTCAGAATATTTAGTGCATATATGGATGGCTGGTTTTCATATTGCCATCTGAATGATATTGGTATATCTGTTAAGTCAAAACTATAAACGTTTGCCCAAAGGTTAGATGTGTTGAACGCCTCTGCGTACAGCTTTTCATTAAGATTTTTTTTGCTGACAACCTCATCTAATTCATCAACAATGTGGTTCAAATAAGTTTTTTTTCTGTTTTTATAAGGGCGATATATGAATCCAACATTAATGTATTCAGCTTCAGGACCAAGAGTAACTTCTGTTTCCCATGAACTGCTGATATTTTGTTTGTACTTCACCTCAATCTGATCTTTCTCTGGTACGATTTTTTCATCTTTGTCAAATGGATTGTAGTCTTTTACAGATAGAGACACACATCCAAATAATAGAAAAGAACAAATGAATATGAGTGTTTTCTTCATGAATCAGTACACCAATTTTATGAATGAATATTATACTTTATCTATAGAGCATTTTCACTAATGAAACGCAGTAAATCTTTGTCCTGCGGCTTCCGTTGAATCTTTCAAAAAAATACGCAATAGGCCTGCTATTACTTGATTTTTTTTTTAAGCCCAACGTCGTCCTCGAATAAAATCTT
>JAQICX010000189.1 GCA_027858345.1 Kiritimatiellia bacterium
ACCTTGTTGTTCTACACATCTTTTTTATTCAGCTAGCCACCAGGACCGAATGACCTCCAGCAAATGGCAAAGTCATAGGCTCTCTGCATTCCTATCCATATGGTTTGTGGTCCTGGAGGACTGTTCTTTCTTTTGATATATCCTCCCAGTTGCGCCACCATACCTGTTATTTCACCTAAACTGGGAGGTTCCGTAGGAGGAGGCGAGTTGCGTATTATTTGCCATACAGGCTTCCATTCGTCCGGCTCGAACACTGCTTCACAATTTATATTAGGAGCACCCCGTGCAAGCCGGCATATATATAGTGTGCGCCATGCTATTATCATATATACAGCAAGGCATGCCTGAAAACGCTTGATGTTTTCAAATCTTCTTTTTTCCACCAAGCACCCCGACTTCAGAACTTTAAAATAAACTTCGATCATCCACCTAGTCGCATATAGCTGAATAACATTGAGTGACTGACTCTCGGTTTCGACAGGAAGATCCGTTAACAGCATCCACTCGATAGGTTCTTCTCCTGCGGGAGGTAATCTCTCGCGTACAATCACTACATTGACCTCAACTGGTGAAAGACTACTTTCCCCCGGACGCCTTGGAGGACGTATAGACACACATGCAGACCTGACATCACAAGCTGCTTTGCGTGGTTTACGTGGTTGTCGTCTTCCACGCTCGTCGCAACCTATCTTGAGACTCCGGGAACGCACATCAATTACTGTTTCGGAAATAATGTTCTGTGCAAGAACGGACTCTCTGATGTGATTCGGTGTACCCTCATGTGTTTTCTCATTCAACACTCTATTTTGACATCCTCGTATTATCCAATTAACTGATGTTTTTTCACTCATCATTTCGTAAATATCAGCTTCGCTATCGCAAATACATATGACTTTAGTATTAGGGCATTGTTCTGAAATCTCATCCGCTCTTCGTAATGTATCCAACCAACGATAACTCTCTTTACTTTCAAACGGCTCTGACGCTCGTTCATGGCTTGTTTTATCATTTTGTGTTTTTCTTTCCCAATCACGAGTCCAATGCTTTAACCCAACAGTACCTAAGGGTGTACCATTAGGAGTAAATGCGTGAAGTGGGTGAAGAAAAAGACCTAACCGTTTATCCTTGCCCAAAGGACCTGCTCCGCATACCTGTTGTACCGGACGAGTCAAATTAATCTCAGTAGTATCCTGTACTAGCACTACCGTCTTCTGTTCAGCCATGCGTCGTATTGATGCCTCTGCATGAGGTTGTAAGATCCGTTCTATGGTGACTTTAGGGTTGTCAAACAGGCGATAGGCTGCCGTCATTTCCGCATGTCCCCCGCTTGCACAGGGAATGCTTGCTGTCGGATGTTCCGCAAGCACAGAAAGCGTATCTCTGAATCTTGCGTTTATACGTTCATCTTTAAAATCTGCCGATTTTGTTTCTTTCAAAATCCATTGTTCGTTCATGAAACCTCTTTTCTGATTATTTTTCTTGAATATGTATATAGAATACTATATATTTGTCGCATGAACAAGAAAATACATCCTTTATTAGAACGTATAAATCAAATTCAACAGATGGAACGTGGAAAAATATGTCAGATGAGTGGAAAAGAACATTACAATCATCAGACTTGGCAGAATGGTCGAAACGTAGTACGATATGTCCAATCTGAAAAAGTTGAGTCTTTACAGAAAGCAATAGACGGTTATCAGCTTTGCATGGAGTTGATACAGCAATACGCTGAAGAGATAATCCAAAACACAAGGCTTAACTTTGATATGGGTCACTTAGATCAGAGCAAAAAAAGAGTCAAATCGAAAGAAAAATGATGTTTCAATAGCCTCTCAAAGGAAAATCAAGAAAAAACGTAACCAAAAAGATGTGTAGAACAACAAGGTCCGTGACCCCGCCAAAAAGGGTATTCAACAAACAAAAAGAATATCTTTCGTTTTGTGTATTGCAAAACAGCATCTGTCTTGTCGTTCCGTAGACATGAACGGCGAAGGCGGAAGCGGCGGGCGTTGACCGCCGGACAAAGTATCTAACCTCAAAAAAGCGAAAAATGAACAAAACAAAAAAATAAATATTGCATTTGTTGTTTGGGTATCATATAATTCACTACTACTTGTTAAAACAAATAGTTATGGATCGTAAAAATGGCAGTATAAATGTTGGTGACAGAACCGAAATCTTTAGTTTTCGTTCTTTATGCAACGTTTTTCTTGCCCAATATTACTTAACACGAAACTTTGTTTTTGTTTTATAAAAAAACAAATTGCATTTCTTATGCAATTATCATATAATCACGTCTTAATTTTTAATAATAAATAGTGGAGAATAAAAATGGCAGTAATTAATTTTGGCGGCGTAGAAGAAAATGTCGTAAAAAGAGAAGAATTTCCCTTGGAAAAAGCAAAGGAAGTTCTTAAGGATGAAGTAATTGCAATTATCGGTTACGGTGTGCAAGGTCCTGCACAAGCTCTTAACCTCAGAGACAATGGTATACCAGTTATCATTGGACAAGCTATTGAATTTAAAGGGGACTGGGACAAAGCCATTAGGGATGGTTTCGTACCAGGTGAAACACTTTTTTCAATTGAAGAAGCAGCCAAAAAAGCAACAATTATTCAGTATCTTGTTTCTGATGCAGCTCAGCGCGCAGTATGGCCAATCATTGAGCCTTGTCTAAACGAAGGCGATGCACTCTATTTTTCTCACGGATTCTCTATAACTTATAAAGAGCAGACAGGTGTAATTCCTCCATCTAATATTGATGTAATCCTTGCAGCACCAAAGGGATCAGGAACAAGCGTTAGGCGTAATTTCCTTGCTGGGCATGGAATTAACTCAAGTTATGCTGTATTCCAAGATTATACTGGAAGAGCAGAAGAGAGATGTATTGCACTAGGTATTGGAATTGGTTCAGGTTACTTGTTCCCAACAACTTTTGAGAACGAAGTATACAGTGACCTTACTGGTGAACGTGGTGTATTAATGGGCGCTTTGGCTGGAATTATGGATGCTCAGTACGAAGTTCTTCGTGAAAATGGACATAGTCCGTCAGAAGCTTTTAATGAAACAGTTGAAGAATTGACTCAAAGCCTGATCCGCTTGGTTGACGAGCAAGGTATGGACTGGATGTTTGCCAACTGTAGTGCTACTGCTCAAAGAGGTGCTCTTGACTGGAAACCTAGATTCAGGGACGCTACAAAGCCTGTTTTTGCAAAGCTATATAATAGTGTAAAAACTGGTGAAGAAACAAAAGTAGTTCTTGAAAAGACCAGTGGTGCAGATTATAAAGAAAAGCTAGAAGCTGAATTAAAAGCGGTAAGAGATTCAGAAATCTGGGCAACTGGAGCAGCTGTAAGAAGTCTTCGTCCACACGAAGCAGTTATTGATTCTACAGTAGGTACTTCAGGACGTGGTAGCAACTAATACTATTGCCCTATGTACAACAAAGAGACCGACTTTTTAAGTCGGTCTTTTTTTTTGTTTACAGAAAATCACAAAAATGATAGTCTAAAAATAAAAATATGGAGGTGTCATGCAGGACGATGTTGTTACTCGATATAAACCCATAGTATATATAATTGCAATTACAGCAGCTCTAGCCGGCTTGCTGTTTGGTCTTGATGTTGGTGTAATCTCAGGAGTTCTCCCATATATACAAAAAGATTTCGGTGCCGGAAACTTTCAGCAGGAAGAGGTTGTCAGTGCTTTGCTTTGGGGGGCCACATTTGGTGCTCTTATTAGTGGTTTCCTTTCAAAGAAATTTGGACGTAAGATTACATTGTTGATTGGTGCTGTTGTTTTTGCTTTAGGCTCCCTTGCCTGTTCAATATCCCCAACAATTAAAATATTAATTGGAATGCGTTTTATTCTTGGTATTGCTGTTGGTATTGCATCATTCATCGCTCCTCTATATTTATCTGAAATTGCTCCAAAGAAAATCAGAGGAGCTTTAGTTTCAATGTATCAATTACTCATAACTATGGGTATCGTATTTGCATTTATGAGTGATACATACTTTTCCACATATTGCAAAATCAATGAGGTCGCAAGTGGACATTGGCGACTTATGCTTGGTGTATTGGTTATTCCATCAACCCTGATGTTTATGGCAATGTTCTTTCTGCCTGAAAGTCCTCGTTGGCTGTTTCTAAAAAATTTAAAGAATAAGGGTAGAGATGTTTTGTCCAGAATCAGAAATTCAGATCAGGAAGTAGAAACTGAGATTAAGGAAATTGAAGCAGGATTAGCTATCGAACAAGGTGGACTGAAAATGCTTGCTTCAAATAAAAATTTCAGAAAAGTTATTTTTCTTGGCATCGGACTACAAGTAATCCAGCAGTTGACTGGCATAAACGTTGTAATGTATTATGCTCCTACAATTTTCAAAATTGCAGGCTTCAGCACTCATGGAGAACAGATGTGGGGAACAGTTTTGGTGGGCTGTGTGAATGTGCTTGCAACATTCATTGCAATTGCTTTTGTTGACAAAATTGGTCGAAAACCAATAATGTTTGGTGGTTTTGCCGTCATGGGCATTTCAATGCTTGGCGTTGGTATATGTTTCAAAGCTGGACTAGAAAATCATCCCGCCGTTGTAGCAAATGCTGCAGATGCGGTTACAAACAATACGCTGTCATTTGTTGCAATTGCCTTTTTGCTTACATTTATTATTGGCTTTGCTGGTAGTGCAGGTCCAATCATCTGGGTCATGTGCTCCGAAATTTTTCCTCTTGCAGGTCGAGATCTTGGAATAACTGTTACAACATGTACAAACTGGATTGTTAATGGAATTGTAGGTATGACTTTCTTATCTCTTTTAAGTGGCTTTGGTCATGGTAACACATTCCTGCTTTATGGTTTCCTCGAAATTATTTTCATTATCTTCTTCATTATATTTGTTCCTGAAACAAAAGGCGCATCTCTTGAAAAGATTGAAGAAAACCTTATGAATGGTGTACCGCTCAAACAAATTGGTAAGTGAGTAGACAGTTAGATAGTTAGACAGTTGGAGAGTTAGAGAGTTAGACAGTTAGAGAGTTAGATAAAACTGCCGTGAGCAGGTGAAGAGCTTCACTCTTTGTTGTTTCCTGTGATATTACGGGCGGTCAGACCTTAAAATAATTGTTCAACGACCGCTCCGCTATTGTTTTTTTCATGGTTTTGCTGACGTAGTCAGCACATACGTCCCATAAGTCCCATATCTCCCATTCTTTAAGATGAGACGGATGAGACCAATGGGACCAATGTGCTTTGCAAGCAACCTATCGCGCCGTAGTCTCGCAGGACGTTGGATGTTCTATGTTTTTTCGTTTGTAGCCACGTCGCCTCGGCGCGGACTTAGAGCATTGAACAAATGAAACGCTGTAAAGATTTTATTCGAGGACGACGTTGGGCTTAAAAAAAATCAAGTAATAGCAGGCCTATTGCGTATTTTTTTTAAAGATTCAACGGAAGCCGCAGGACAAAGATTTACTGCGTTTCATTAGTGAAATGCTCTAATAAATACTGCCAGCGGCATTCCTCAATTATTAATTCTTAATTTTTAATTGAATTGCTTTCTCACCGCATCTTGTTTAGAATATACTCATGACAAAACAGTTCTTACATATTGATATGGATGCTTTCTTTGCATCCGTTGAACAGCTCGATAACCCATCGCTAAAAGGCAAACCAGTCATTGTTGGTGGCAGCAACCCTGACACCCGTGGCGTTGTCGCTGCCGCCTCATATGAAGCCAGAAAGTATGGTGTCCATTCTGCAATGCCGCTCGCCCAGGCAAAAAGATTATGTCGCGACGCCATCTTTGTTCCGGTACGAATGTCTCGATATGTAGAAATATCAAAAGCAGTCTTTGAAATTTTTTACAGTTATACGCCCATGATTGAAAAAATATCTATTGACGAAGCCTTTCTAGAGGTTTCCGGGGCAATAACTCTTTTTGGTTCTCCAATTGAGATTGCTCAAAAAATACGAAACGATGTCTTTCAGAAGATTGGCATTACCTGTTCTGCAGGAGTTGCACAGAAGAAATATCTTGCCAAGATTGCAAGTGATATGGACAAACCCAATGGTTTAACTGTTGTGCCTGAATATGTTGTTGAGTTCTTAAAACCTATGCCAGTGTCCGCTCTTTGGGGAGTAGGAAAGGTCACTGGTGAAGCACTAAGAGTTAGAGGACTTAAAACCATTGGTGACATTCAGAATGTGTCACCCGATGTATTAAAATCTGCACTTGGAGAACACTCTGCAACTCATTTGAAGAATCTTGCATTTGGCATTGATGATCGCAGCATAAATACTCATCATGTTGAAAAAAGCATATCAAATGAAATTACATACGATCGTGATGTGTTTGAAAAAAGAGAAATTCTTGATGCTTTATATGAACTTGTGAACAAAGTAGGGGGGAGGCTTCGTAAAACAGAAAACTATGCTTTGACAGTGCAGGTTAAACTGCGATGGTCTGACTTCAAAACTATTACAAGACAAAAGACCTTTAAGACTCCTGTATGTGATGACTTTACACTACGGGGTGCTGCTCATGAAATCTTTGAAAAAATTGATATTATATCCGGGGTGCGATTGATTGGATTTGGTGTCTCAAAACTAACTGATAATCCAACTCCGTCACAATTAAATCTGTTTGACGTTGAAGATAAGACGATTAAAAAGCGCGAGAGACTCTCTCGAACTGTCGACAAGGTGCGAGAAAAGTTTGGTAACAAATCCATTTTATGATGTTGGATATCAAGAATTCTTTCACGCCCGCTTCGCTCAAGACACAAAGAAAGAAGAAGAGTTTTAGCCACAAAAATGCTTAGCGCGGCGTAGCCACCCAAAGTCTCTCCTTGGTCAAAAACTCTTCCTTACTACTTTGCGTCATTTGCGTTAAATGCTTTTATTCTGAGCACAAAAAAGCCTCCATGCGATGCATGAAGGCATTTCCTCATTAGAGCTTACTGATTGCTACAATATCACGCAGCTTTTTGCACTGCAAGTTATCCCGCGGAGCGGGATCCCGCAAGGCGGGACCGCGAGCTAAAGGCGAGTACTCGCGAAGCGAGGCTTTAGTTTACCTAAAGCAACGAAACGCAGTGAAGAGACCATAATATGCACAATCTTGCAGTAACAGTGTGCCCTAATTAATCATTAATTCTTAACCATTAATAATTATTCAGCTTGTTTTTCTTCAGCTTGAGCTTCAGAAATTGCTTTGGCCATGTTGGCTTGTAGCTTAGGCATAATCTTTGCCATTTCAACTTGCATCTTCTGCATTGTTGCTTTTGTCAATTCAGGCTCTTTTGCCAATAGCTTTTGACCTAGGGGTGATTTGTAAAATTTGATTAATCCATCAATTTCTTCAGCTGTGAAAACAGAAGCATATACGTCGGCAAACATTTTGTCCCAATCAATTGTTTTCATTTCTGAAAATGTTGCAGTCATTGATTTTTCCATATATTGCTTTGCTTTAACTTTTTCTTCTGGAGATAAATCCTGAGCTTTAATCATTTGTGATGAAAATTTTGAAACTTCAGCGAATGAGCTATCAATTGATTTTGATATATTCAGTATCTTCATTAGTTCTTTTGCTTTATCTTGTGCTGTAGCTTGTGTGGTTGTCACAGCAAACATTTGCATTGGCAAAGCTATTGCAATTGCCAGTAGTGCGATTTTTAATTTCATCTTATTGCCTTTCTTAGGTTTAGCAACAAAAAAGTTACTCATTTGTTTATTGTTTGTAAATTGTAATAGTATAATGTTTCCCAACTTTATACAAGTTTATTTTGTTAGATAGTTAGTTGGTTAGATTGTAGAGCGCCCCTCCGTCTCGCTTCGCGAGCCACCTCCTCCCGCTCTTGCGGGACTAGCAAAGCCAGCCGGGGAGGAGTTTAGGCGGACAAGGGTTGGTAGATGAGTTGGCAGAAAGCTATGACAACGAGGACGTTGTCGCTCTCGGCATACAAACAACCGTTGTCTTGGAAAAACGGGAGCGGCAATGTCCTCATTGCCATAAAATAATATTTTTCACTTTATCACCCAAAAAAGTAAAAGTTGAAATTTTAATGCTTAATTTTGTTGG
>JAQICX010000165.1 GCA_027858345.1 Kiritimatiellia bacterium
CTGGGAGCGACACTCGAGCCTGCGAGAGAGGCTTCTTTCTCTAATGAGAAAAGTAGAAAGGAGCAATGAGCGTAGCGAGTGGCCTACATTCGTCCTCGTTGTCATAACTACGTTCAACCGAAAAATCAAGAGTTTTTGACTGTTTTAGCAAGGGGAAATTGACATTTTCCTGAATTTTGCTATTATACATAAATTTGAGAAATTTTGGAAAGGATTTTATGAAAATATTTGTGCCAGGTAGAGTTTGTCTTTTTGGGGAACATACCGACTGGGCTGGAGGATACCGAAGAATCAATGCTGACATAAACAAGGGGCATGCTTTGGTTGTAGGAACGAACCAAGGAATTCATGCCGATGTCAAACCTTGCGATAACAAGTTAATTCTTCGCTGCACTCTTGAAGATGGAACAAAAATGGGACCTTTTGAAGTAGAAATGAACAGGCAGATACTTCTTGAGGAAGCAGGAAAAGGTAATTTTTTCAGTTATGCAGCAGGAGTTGCATATCAGGTGATGACTCACTATAACGTTGGTGGTTTAGAGATTGACAACTACTTTACTGATCTTCCTGTGAAAAAGGGTTTGTCATCAAGTGCTGCCATATGCGTTCTCGTTGCACGAGCATTCAACAAAGTTTATGACTTAAAAATGACTGTTCGTGGCGAAATGGCATATGCATATCAGGGAGAAATCACTACTCCATCGCGCTGTGGACGACTCGATCAGGCATGTGCATACGGAAATCGTCCAGTATTGCTTTCTTTTGATGGAGACAGAATTGATGTTGACGAGTTTAATGTTGCAAAAGACTTAAACTATGTGATTGTCGATTTATGTTCAGACAAAAATACAAAGAAAATTTTAAGAGATTTAAACAAATGCTATCCATTCCCGGAAGGAGAAATACAGCAGGGAGTTCATAGATTTCTTGGCAAAATCAGCAGTAAAATTACCAGTGAAGCAACAAAGCAAATTGAAGACGGAAACATTGAATTGCTCGGAAAGCTAATGAGTAAAGCACAGGAAGAGTTTGACCAATATTTGATTCCAGCGTGTCCCGATGAACTGACAGCACCTGTTTTGCACAAACTGCTCACCTACCCCAAACTTCAACCATATATGTTGGGTGCAAAGGGAATTGGTTCACAAGGTGATGGTAGTGCGCAAATTCTTGTTAAAGACAAAGACGCACAAGAAGCTGCAATAAAACTTATTGAGCAAGAACTTGGAATGTCTTGCATGAAGCTGACAATCAACTCAAACACGCAGGTTAGAAAAGCAGTAATACCGGCGGCCGGCTTCGGAACAAGAATGTTTCCAGCAACAAAAGCATGCAAAAAAGAGATGTTCCCTGTAATTGACAGAGATGGCAGAGCAAAACCTGTTATACTTGCAATTGTTGAAGAGGTTTTTGAAGCAGGTATTGAAGAAATTGCAATTATTACGCAGGAGAGTGACATTCAACTTTTTAAGGATTTCTTTAATTCAAAACCAAGTATGGAACACTATAACAAACTGTCACAAGAAGACAAGGAATATGTTGACTATATTGGCGAGTTCGGCAAAAGAATTACAATCATTCCGCAAGTGTCACAAGATGGCTTTGGAGACGCAGTATTTTGTGCAAACGAATGGGTCGGACATGAAGCATTTCTGTTGCTTCTTGGAGATCATTTGTATGCATCAAATTCAAACAAATCCTGCACAAAACAGATTATTGACGTCTATGAGAAAATGGGAAAAAGCGTTGTTGGACTTCAAACCACCTCTGCCAATCAGGTTCGCTACTTTGGCTGCGTGACAGGTGAATGGCAAAAAGATAATGAAATACTCAACATTTCTGAATTTGCAGAAAAACCGAGCGTTGATTATGCAGCTGAACACCTTAAGACAGATGGCTTACCTGACGACACATACCTTGGACTTTTTGGTCAATACGTTATTACACCGGCAATTTTTGATTTGCTTAAAAAGAATATTGAAACCAACTCCCGTGAAGGTGGGGAATTTCAACTGACATCTTGTCTTGATACATTACGCAAGCTTGAAGGTTTTGTCGGCTACATTGTGAATGGTCGAAGATTTGACATCGGCAATCCAGAAGCATACAGAGAAACAATCATTGAGCTACCAAATAGCTAAAAGCTGGTAAAATAATTATTAATTGTTAATGATTAATGTTTAATGATAGAAATTCCGTGCCCAAGGGATGTGGCTATAGATTTGAAATTGCAGGTTGATTGTGATATCAGGATTAGCATCCGTGTTCGTTCGTGAAAGAACGGCATTTATCACATCTATTGACAAGGGGCTGTCAAAAGTTGTATAAAAAGCAATACCCCACCCACCTCGCAGGCGAGGTGACCTCCCCTAAAAGCGGGAGGAGTTTTTGCAGGCTAGGGTTAACTTGCAGAATCAATCCTGTAGCCGAGTCGCCCCGGCTCGGGAAAATGTTGAATTGACGACTGTAGCGTCTATCGATGACCAACGAAAAAAACTCACAAAGTGAGCATTCAACAGCCGTAGTCGATTAAACGTGCGACCTGCATCGCCGAGGCACTGCGAAGGCGAAAGCACATTAAACAGAAGCTATGCTTCTAAGATGATTTATAACAAAATATATCTGGAAAGAATGTTAAACTTTTGACAGAACCTGGAAAAGGTACTGTCAAAAATTGTATGAAAAATGATTGCGCCCTGAAAGGGCAGCTTAACAAATATAAGGTTAAGTTGCCCAGCTACTAACTTTGCAATGGATCTTTGAACTATGCAAAAAGTTGATTTAAGTTAGTAGCTGGGCGAGGGCGTATAATGTTGACAGACCCAGGGCGTTGCCCGGGGCTGATATAAACTGGTGTAGGCCACTGCGTTGCTTTAGACAAGCTAAAGCCTCTCTTAAGCTTCGCTACGAGTCAGCCCGTTAAACAAAGGGATAAGACAGCTAGCTTTGCTAGTCC
>JAQICX010000214.1 GCA_027858345.1 Kiritimatiellia bacterium
AGTTCGCAGTTTGTTGATGATAATACGAAGTTGTATACGATTCGCGATCATATTCATAATTATAGTGGAAGAAATCTTTTTACTAATGTGATTTCTCAAACGCTCTTTCCTAACAGGGAGGGGCCGGAGGTTTATAAGCATTTTCATTTTGTTCCTGGTGATTCTAAGGATAGAGCTGCTTTGCGTAAGGATGGTCGGTTTGATGCTATGAAAGTTACTCCTGGTGGTTCTGTTGTGAGTTGTATGCTTGATTCTGCATTTTCTTCTGGTAATATTTATGCGATGGGGATTGCTGCACATGCTTATTGCGATTCGTGGGCTCATCAGAATTTCACGTGTGAGTGGAGTTCGTTTAATAGTGAAGCGGATATGCCAAGTGTTGGGCATATGCTGGAATTAACAAAGCCTGATAGGATTGCTAATGTGTGGCATGATAGGCGTCTGATTGATGTGGTGGTTGTGAATAGGGATCGATTTCTTGATGCAGCGGTTGCTTTGTTCAGAAAGCTGCGTGTGTTTGTTGATCCAAAATGTGATGTTGATGTGCTTGAAGCGGATGCTTTATCGCTGCGAGAGGATATTGATGGGGCGGTCGGGGAGCGTGATGACGAGGATGTTTTTCTTGGAGATAGGATTGCGAGGTATAAGGCGTTGGCGTTGACTCGTGAGTATGGTGGGGAGGAATTGGTTGATTATGATAAGGATGAGTGGTTTGATGCTATTGTTAAGCATAAGGTTGAGCAGGGTAGGGGGTATGGGACTGCAAGGAGGGTTTATTTCTTTCTGAGGCACTATAAGAAGTCGGACTGGTTTCGCTTCCAGCAGGCGGTGAAGAGGGGGAGGTAATTAAAAATTAAGAATTGATAATTAAGAATTGTGGAATGAGCGGGCTCATATGTAAATTCAGCGCACGCTAATCGCTTAAAAGAGAAAAGAGATTTAACGCAAGGGACGCAAATGATGCAAAGTCGCAAAGAAAAAGAGAAGAGGGTTATTGACAGAATCATTTAATGACAGAATCATTTAAGAAAGAGTTTTTAGTCAACGAATAGGCCATTCGTTGCACTCATTGCTGTCGTAGACTCCAGCCTCTCTCCCGTTGGTCGGGGCTTCACTGATTTGCACTAATTTTAGAAGAA
The DNA here is from genome assembly GCA_027858345.1 of Kiritimatiellia bacterium. GTDB lineage: Bacteria > Verrucomicrobiota > Kiritimatiellia > JAQICX01 > JAQICX01 > JAQICX01. The sequence continues at coordinate 1,140 of JAQICX010000214.1, forward strand.
TGCATTGCCATTAAACTTTACTAAAATGCTTTTGATAAAAGCATTTAGTAATGGCTAATGGAACAATGCATGTTTAATCGCTTTGAAAAAGGGAAGATTCTGTTGAATTTACATACATGCTATGGATTAATGGATAATTTTGGAGTTATTTCTCATTTCAAGATGGATGGGGAATTGAGTGGCGCCACACTCAGGTAGGCGCTCCAGAAAACTGGATCATGCTAAAAGCGGTCCTGACGCCCCGGGACATAGACCTGAACCCGGTACATGGACTCGTGGTCGCCACTCAAAAAAATCATGTGACAATTAAAACAAATTTTTATTTATTTTTCAACATTTTTTTTTAAATCTTACGCTTTGTCTCAATTTTCCGGTTTCAGTTTTTTTCTCTAAGCCACCATGCGTCGCTCTGTGAGCTATGCACGGCAGGCAAGAGAGCTTAGCGCGGCATAGCCGCAACCAAAAGAGATTCTCGCGCAGAGGCACAGAGAACGCAGAGAAAAAGGCAAATGGATTAAGAAAGTTTACAAGCCACTGATTAACACTGATTTTCACGGATTAAGAAAAAGATTTTTAGCCACAAAGAGGCACAAAGATTCACAAAGAAGAGAAGATTTTTTACCACGCACTCAAGACGAAGTCGCAGAGAGGCTTTTTCTCTAATAAGAAAAGTAGAAAAGAGCAATGAACGAAGTGAATGGCCTACGCACGAAAGTTCACGAAAGTAAGATTTTTGAAGAATGTGCTGCTCCCGCAGAGCGGGACTAGCAAAGCTAGCTGAAGCCCGTTGGGCTTCAACTTTTGGTCACATTGCTTTTGTTGTAATAAAGCAATATAACCCAAAGGCAAATGGAACAATGCAAGTTAAATCGCTTTAAAAGAAGAGGAGTTTTATCTGCACATCTACTTTCGCCCAGCTACTAATTGTAACAACATTTCTTAGTAGCTGGGACTACAGCGTGACACGGAGAGCACGAAAATCGCAGTGGAAGAGGGTAATGCGATAATCTTTACTTGCAGTGTTAGGTGGCAAGGCTAATCTTAGGGGGAGTTTTATATTACAACAAATTCTCTGAAATTATTTCGGTCAATAATAATGCCATCGGCATTATAAGTATCTATGAATTTTTGTGGAATTTTTGTTTTTTTATTATTCCATTTAAACTCATATCCTGCAAGTTTTCCGTTATATTCTTCAACGAAATCAATTTCCTGTTGCTGTTTGGTTCTCCAAAAGTACATTTTGGCATATGTGTTTTTGTATAAATTTTGTTTTTTTCTTTCAGATACCAGAAAGTTTTCCCATAAAGCACCTTTATCCAACCTTAAATCTAATGGATTAAAGTTACCTGTTATCATATTCCTGACACCGTTGTCGTAGAAGTAAATTTTTCTATTTTGTTTTATTTCATTTCTTATGTTTCTACTAAAACTGTTTAGGCGGAAAACAATATAACCTTTTTCCAAAATTTCTATATATTTTTGAACTGTAATTTTGTTGATTCCAATAAGTTGAGATAATTCATTGTAGTTTACTTCGTTACCCATCTGCAATGCCAAAGCCTGTAATAACTTTTCAAGAACTTCTGGCTTGCGTATGTCTGAGAATGTCAAGATATCTCTATATAAGTAACTATTTACAAGGTTTTTTAATGTTTCACTCTCGTTTCCCTGATTATTGAGGACATCTGGATACAGTCCGTATAACAATCTGTTTTCAAGTTGTTGTTCTGATTTAAGCAATCCTATTTTATTTTCATATTCTTCCCAAGAAATAGGGAACATCTCGTACTCCCATTTTCTGCCTGTTAAGGGTTCGTTAAGCTGATTTCCTAAATCGAATGAAGATGAACCGCTCACAAAGAGCTGCACATCTTTGAACTGATCCGTAATTATTTTCAAGGTCAACCCTATGCCTTCTATTCTTTGTGCTTCGTCTAAGAATATATATTTGTAATTTCCTATTATTGATCTGATTTGTTCTGTTGTAGGTGTTTGTAATAGAGTTCGGGTGATTGGGTCGTCGGCGTCAAGAAATAAATATTCTTTGTCTTTTAATTTTTTATTTAAAAGAGTTGTTTTTCCTACCTGTCTGGCTCCAACTATCACAATTGCTTTGCCAGTATTTATCTTCTCTTTTATTGTTTGTTCTATTGTTCTAGTAAACATTTTATTTCCTTCCGTATGTACTTCCGGTCGTCGTAATGACTAAAAGTTATAACTTTTGGTCGTTATGATAGCAGAAGGTTTATTTTTGTCAATATTTTTTTTAGTTTTTGTTCAAAAAACTTAATTTTACGAATATCAACTCTATATAAAACATTAAAGAAAACCCCATAATCTCAAAATTTATCCGCAGATGACACAGCTGTGTCCTGCATAGCCCAGCGGGCGAAGCATGGAAGAACGCAGATTGAAGAGAAGAGTTTTTACCACGCACTCAAGACGAAGTCGCAGAGAGGCTTTTTTCTCTAATAAGAAAAGTAGAAAAGAGCAATGAACGAAGTGAATGGCCTACGCACGAAAAGCACGAAAAATTAAAAGAATGCATCGCAAGCTGACTACGTCAGCAGTTGGTAGTGGGTAGTAGGTAGAGGGAAGTTTCTCACGGAGGTGTGGAATTCGCTTCGCTCACGCTTTTGATAGCAAAAGCAGTTAGTAATGACTAGTGGAACAATGTAAGTTAAATCGCTTTAAAAGAGGATGATGGTAATGCGACGATCTTTCCCGCCTTGCGGGACTAGCAGAGCCAGCTTGCAAGTGTGAAGGGAGGAACGCTGATGACACTGATTAAGCGGATATAACACAGATATGTAAAATATATCTATGGAAATCTGTCCAATCTGCGTCATCCGTGTTCTCCATTGATATTAGCATGTGTTGAATAAAAGAACGCTACAACCTGGACTAGTAGCGCCAGGCGAATTAAGAAAGAGGTTTTAACCATCCCGCTTCCTGCGTCGTTCTGCCATTTTTCCAGCGTCGTTCTTTTAACTATGCTGCACACGGTCGCTTTTCAAGCTATGCGGGACACGGCGAAAGGGCATCCGCCTTCGCTCTTGGGCTTCCTGAGTCGTCTTTCAGACTATGCTGGAAACGGACACTAGGTTTAGTTTGCAGACACGATGCCTGTAGCCGACCTCATAAGGCTTCACTCTTTGAGCGACGCCTCACATGACAGAGGTCTGGAAATATTGAGAAAAGAGCCGAGTTTGTCCTTCAGGCTCGGCGTTTTCAGAGCTAACCTTGGTAATCATGCAAGGGTTAAAACCCTAGGCTTCTCATGACATGTGCCGTCAGCACATCAATCATGGCTCCACGGTGGCAAGCCCCGAGGTGACCTCAAAACGAGAGAACGTCCATGCTTTGCTTCGCTATGCAGACAGGCGGCTCGACCGCCCTAAGTTTATCCATGGCGAAAACTTCTTACTCGCCTGCTAGGATTGTCTCAATTGCTGTTGTTTCTGTTTGAGATAGCTCAAGGTTTTTCTGGATGTTAACAATCTCTTCAATCTGACTGACCTTGCTTGCACCGATTAGTGCTGATGTGACAGCTTTATGACGAAGAACCCAGACGATGGCGAGCTGTGCAAGTGACTGACCTCGAGCGCCTGCAATCTTATTAAGCTTTGTTATTTTATTAAGATTTGACTCTGTTAAACTATTTTCGTTTAGGAATCCATGAGGTTTGGCAATTCTTGAATCAGCAGGTATACCTTTTAGATATTTATTTGTCAGCAATCCTTGTGATAGGGGAGAGAATACAATTGAACCCATATTCTGCTCTTCCAAAGTATCTAGTAGACCATCTTCAATCCAGCGATTAAACATGTTGTATGATGGTTGGTGAATCAGACAAGGTGTGCCAAGTTCTTTAAGTATCTTTGCTGCCTCAGCAGTTTTTTCCGGGCTATATGAAGATATGCCCACATATAATGCTTTTCCAGATTTTACGATATGATCTAGTGCTCCCATTGTCTCTTCAAGAGGAGTTTCGTTATCCAATCGGTGACTATAGAATATATCTACATAATCAAGTTTCATTCTTTTAAGACTTTGGTCAAGACTTGAAATCATATATTTTCTGGAACCGCCATCACCATATGGCCCCGGCCACATTCTGTAGCCTGCTTTTGAGGATATAATTAACTCATCACGGTAATTAGATAGATCTTCCGATAGAATTTTGCCGAAAGTTTCTTCTGCAGATCCTGGAGGTGGACCATAATTGTTTGCAAGGTCAAAATGTGTAATACCTAGATCAAAAGCAGTGTGAATCATCTGTCGAGAGTTTTCAAGAGTATCGCCACCCCCGAAGTTGTGCCATAGACCTAATGATATTATTGGTAGCTGCAAGCCACTGTTTCCACATCTTTTGTAAGTCATGTTGTTGTAGCGGTTACTATCTGCTTTATAATTCATGTTAAAACCTTTCATTTTTTTGTTTTTAAATTTTAAATTTCTCGTTTTTATATATATTTTTGGGAAGCCATTCTTTCAAATAGTTTATAGTTGATAGTAAATAGTAAATAGTTCTCTACGAGGTGAGGAAGTCGCTTCGCTCTATTTGATTTATGCCAGCTTTGCTGGTCCCGCAAAGCGGGATGAAATGCGCAAAGCGTAATCTTACATTATTTTTGAAAATATCACTTAATTATTTGTTGTTGATACACTTGTTTCTTTTTTCATTTTTATCACCCCAAAATGGGGGAATTT
>JAQICX010000254.1 GCA_027858345.1 Kiritimatiellia bacterium
GCTTCATCAGTTGCTTTTGCAAGTGCGTTTAGAGAATCTTTTTCTGGAGTAACAGACATTGATCCAGGAAGAATATCATGAAACTCACAAAACATCAAATCCTGCCAAGCTGAATGCAACCTTTCTGTAGGATACTTAACACCATTTATCCACCAGTTTAATGCGGCAAAGCGCTCGGCAGTCAATATCATAGATTCTGCATGTCTGTGAGCTCTTTTGACCATAGACATAGATGTATAACAACCAGGAGCCATTGTGTGCAGTTCATAATCAACAACTGGTAATTTTTTATCTTTGAGCATCTCCTTAAAAAATGCATCAGGATTGGAATGAATTATTTCGTATTCAGGATGTTCTTTCCTATATTTATCAATTAAATCAAGTTCCTCTTTTGTTGCTCCTCCTCCATGATTGCCAAGTCCCCATAAAATCATCGTTGCACTCTCATCCTCATAGTGCTTCAAAAACTCATCAAGTTGCTCAACAATCTTGTAATTAGTGAGATAATGATCATCAGAACGCCTAGCAACAATTGCTTTGCCAGATCTATCTTTCCAGATAAATGATCCAATCGGCAAATGACATGCTCCTTCAGCAGGTCTACAAAAAACATAGTTTTTCATTCCACAGCCCATAAGAATCTGAGGTAAACCAGCAGGATGTCCAAATGAATCAAAATTATACGCAGTCTTAGGGTATGTCTTAAATTTAGACACAAAATAACGACGACCTTCAAGAAATTGACGAATAATACTTTCTCCTGTGGGAGTTACAAGATCAGGTTGAACAAAAGCACCTCCGGCAATATTCCAACGACCAGCCTTAACATGCTTCTTTATACGGGCAAACAATTCCGGTTCATATTTTTCAACCCACTGATACAAAAGAGATTCATTATGACAGAAAACAAAGTCATCAATACTATCGCAAAAATCAGCTGCAATTGCAAAGGTAGACATTGTCTCAGCAAGACCATCGTTCCACGGCCATAACCATACAGGATCTAAATGTGCATTACATATCAGGTGAACTCTTTTTCGTTTCGATACTTCTTTCGACTTTGTCATCATCAACCCCTTCTAAATTTAAATCGGCATTAAAAAGGGTACCAGCAACAGATGGTACCCCCTTGTAATACGATGTTTTTATACAAAATACTTATTAAGTATTGATACTATCTCACCCAGGTCATAGCGTATGTTTGAATAACTTGTCCATCAACAATTCCCGACAACGTTCCTGTCATGAGAGTTGGATAATCATCCGAATTTGCAGTAAGTTCAATCAAAAGAGTAACGACCACTCCTGAATCAACTTCCGTAAACTCAAAAGTAACACTTCTGCCATAAATTTCTCCATCAGCCGTTTCAAAGTCTGGATCAATAAGCGTAAGATCATGACCATTCTGAGTTATAGTTATTAAATCACTATCGCCATCCATAGTGACTGTCCAAACACCAGCAACGTTAGCAATAGTATCATCATCACCACCGCCACCTCCGCAACCAACTGTTGATAAAATCATTGCGCCTCCAACCAACACCAACATTAACTTTGTTATTTTAGACATAACAACACCTTTCTTTATTAGTTTTTTTTACACCCAAAGCACATCATATGTACTAAACTGATTATTATTCTATATATTTTTTTCGAATAACGCAACCATTCTTTTATGCTTTATTCACAATAATCCTTAAAAACAACATACACTCTTAAGATTTTCACAGTTTCCACCAAGCAAAACATTGCTTTTTACTCCAAAATATCTTAATTTATCTATATGAGCACAACCACTATCTAAAAGGAAAACATGAAAACAAAAACGATAATAAAAACGGCTTTAAAAGAATACGGGATAAAATTTCCATTCGTGATGTTATGCCGACTCATTCAATACACAATTGCTTTAACTTTTTTAAAGCCAGCAAAATTCAAATTTAAGGGAAAAGAGTACTCATACTTTGTACATATTTATAACGCAACTTTCAAATCGGAGAGAATTGTTGAAATTCCAATTGCATTAGATTTTTTAACTAATACATCGCCTGATAAAACACTTGAGATTGGAAATGTCTTAAGTCACTACACCGAGGTCAAACACACTATTGTAGACAAGTATGAAAAAGGAGAAAAAGTACTAAACGAAGATATTATTTCATTCAAAGGTAGTTTTGACAGAATCATCTCCATTTCAACATTTGAACATGTTGGTTTTGATGAAGATGGAGAAGAGGCCAGCAAAGTAAAACCAGCATTTGAACATATTAGCGAATTGCTGAATCCAGAAGGAATTGCTTTAATAACAGTACCTCTTGGATACAATTCTTATCTTGATCATCTGCTCTACACTTATAATGAAATTTTTAGAGAAATTATATTCATGAAAAGAACCAATAAATTTAACGCCTGGAAAGAAGCTGAAATTTCTGAGATCAAAGATTGCAAATATGGAGTTGGCTCTCCATGTGCAAATGCTGTAGCGTTTTGCTTCATCTACAAATAATAATATGACACAAAATAAAATTAAAATTTTATGGATACTAAATGGTTGTGGTCTTGTATCAAACACTATCACAGGAGGTCCTCTCAGGTTTTTTGAAGTATCAAAACGATGGCAGGCAAGAGTTGATATAGACCAGTCTCTACTAACGACATCAGGCGGTGAAACCATGCTATCATCTATGGGCATGACTATTCCAACTGTAAAAATTAGATGTTCAATCTTTGGCAAAAAAGAATACTATAGGTTTCTTAAATTGTGGTCGTATGTAATATCCACATTAACATCTGTATCCAAACTGAAAAAAACAAAATCACTAGCTGACACTGATGTTGTTATTACCGCCAGCGACTATTTTTGTGATATAATTCCTGCTGTATTCTTAAAGAAGCGCAAAAAAGAGACCAAATGGATAGCCTGCATCTATCATAAAGAGACTCACCCACGAGAGCGACCCGGAAATTTAATTTCAAATTATATAACCTGGTGGATACAAGAACAAAGCTTCAGGAAAATTGCGAAGCAAGCTGATTTAGCGTGGTTGCTAGATACCGCAGCAGGTGATGATGTTGAAAAAAGATTACAGCAACTTGGAATGGATAGAACTAAAATTACGAAAATCTTCGTTGGCATAGACCTTAAACAAATAAAGAATGCTGAATCAACAGATAAAAAAGTTGATGCAATAATGATTGGTATACGTCCTAACAAAGGATTATATGATATTATTCCTGTTTGGGAAGAAGTACAAAAACTTAGACCAGGAACATCTTTGCATTTAATGGGGGGCATGTCAGGACACGAACCTGTGTTTAAAGAAATTAGAAACAAAAAGTTAGACTCCTGCATAAAATTACCAGATGAAAATGGCTCGTTTATAAATCCTGACGAATTTTACAAGATAATAAAGAGAGGTAAGGTTTTCTTTGCTCCAAGTCATGAAGAGGGCTGGGGCATTGCACTATGCGAAGCAATGTCATGTGGTCTCCCTGTTATTGCATATGACTTACCCGTATATGACAGAATATATGGAGGTGCATTTAGTCCCGTTAAATGCTTTGACACAAAAGCTATGGCTCAAAGCATTGTTAAAACTTTAAACGACGCTGATGAATTCCAAAGACTCCAGAAAGCAGGTTTCTTATGCTCAGAACAATACGACTGGGATAAAATTGCTGACGATGATTTATCAGACATCATTAATCTTGTATCAACTGACTAAAGCAGGGTATCCTGTTTAATTCATAAAATGCATAAACTTTTAATATTAAGTCATCTGCAAGCTTTTTTGCCCAAAAAGCCTAAAACCCTTGCAGACATATGTTGATTATATTTTATAAAACTTTCTCAACAAGCGTTTTATGAATTAAAAAGGTTCTTCGTAGATTATTGTGGATGAGAATTGTTAATAATAGACATATATATTCAAAAATAAGGGGCAACGCCCCGAAATAGCAAAGCCTAGGGCAACGCCCTAGGTATATAACAATGCAATACGCATTAAGGGGTGAAGCCCCGAGATAAACATGCTTTAAAGATAACTTATCTCAGGCTTTCAGCCCTTAATTATTATGTTATATGTTAACCCAGAGCGTTGCTCTGGGCTATGTTATTATGGGCTTTCAGCCCTGAATATGCTAGCAATATCAATATAATTATCCACAATAATTTACGAAGAACCATTAAAAAGGACACCCGAAAGCAACATTTCAAAAAACGACAGGACATAATATCAAAGATTCTAAACATTTTTATATAAATCTTATTGGTGCTACAATACTGACCTGCTTGGTGTTTACAATAGGATGCGGCAGAAAAGCTGATACAATCTCCTTTGCATCTTTGATGAGTGAGATGACTAATGTTGCAGTATTTGCTGAATCACCACGCGGAACAGCGGGAATGATTTCGTCATACGATCGTTCCGGCGGTAATACCGATTGGGCAAATTTTTCATCTGCTCGTGATGGAGGATTCTTCATACTTGCCGATTTAAAAGGTCCAGGAGTTATCAGACGCATCTGGCAGACAAGCATACCATCATGTCAGTGGCTATTTTACTTTGATGGAGAAGAATTGCCAAGTCTGATAATGACAAGTCAAGAAATGTTCAATGGTGAATCTCCATTTTGCCCACCTTTATCAGTGTCTGAAAATGGTGCAGCATGCACCTATGTACCCATTCCATACAGTAAATTATTGAAGATAAGAATCAAGCTCGATAAAGTTCCAGAAGGCAGTCGACCATTCTTTCAAATCAACTATGAGACTTTTCCAAAAGATACTTCCATCAAATCATTTAAACTTTCACAAAAAGATCTGAAATTAGCTAAAAAGGTTGAAGCATTCTGGAATGAATTACCTCTATCTACATCGCAGGATAACAATGCAGATGTTCAAAATAGTTCTGTTATCAGACCAAATGAATCAAAATGTGTACTGAATGAAACATCTTCTGGAACGATTGACGCATTTGCAATCAGAATAAAAAACAACAGTTCGTTATCTTATACTGAGCAGAATCAACTTCTCAGAGCTGTCTGGATGCGCATTTGCTGGGACAACAGCGATACTTCCAGTGTTTACACACCTCTAGGAGATTTCTTCTGTAATGGGCTTAGACGACGTCCTTTCAACTCTCTTCCAATTCAGGTAACAGATGAATGGTTTGAATCTCGATTACCAATGCCGTATAAAACTGGTGCAAAAATTGAAATTATTAATTACAGTAAAAAAGATATCAACATTGATTTCAAAGCATTTTTATCCAACTATCCCCTATCTGACAACTCTCAATACTTTCATGCTCGCTGGACACAGGAACTTAAAGGTACTAATTTGAATTATCAAGCACTATCAACAAAGGGACAAGGTCACTATGTTGGATGCTATTTCATATCGCATAGTATGGATGGCAGCTGGAACAACCTGGAAGGTGATGAAACATTTATTGTAGACGGAACCCTGTCAATACATGGGACAGGACTTGAAGACTACTTCAATGGTGGATGGTATTACAGAGAGCTTCTCGCACGCCCACTGCATGGGCTTGTTGAAAAGGCTGCAATGAATACCTCTCAGTACCGTTTTCACCTGACTACACCAGTGGCTTTCAAAAATTCTCTAGATGTCAATTTTGAATTTGGAAATGAAAAACTCAAAGATGGATACATGTCATCAGTTGCATACTGGTATCAAAATGAACCAACAGATTCTGGAACTATTATTGATACAAACAAGAACTGGTATCCTCCAGAAAACAGTTTTGCCACAGAAACAATGATGTCAGAACTTTTTGAACTGGAACGAAAAGGTGAATTTGCTGAGTGTGCTCGCAGATCTGGATATTTTTCAGAGCAGTTAGCTGACAGCGAAGATGGACATATATATAAAGCTAGACAAATTGCATATATGGCACAAATCAATGGGTATGAAAATGTAAGTAATGAAATTGAAAATTTAAAACAAAAATTAGAGAAAAATAGTACAGCATTTAAAGAACTGGAATTGATTCAATGGTTTAACACATCAGAAAACAAAGTACTTCTATCCGCAATGTCAGGAGGAAATCTCAAACTGTATCTGGATGGAAAAGAAATTGGTCAGACAAAAGATCAAATTACTCTTGAAACTTTTCCTGTAACTATATTATCCGGCAAGCATACATTGAGTGCAGAACTTAAACCACTTCATATCGACAATGCACCGGGCTTTTTAGTCAATCTCAACACACATTCTGCAAATGTTATAGATACAGGATGGGAATACTCAAAAACACGTCCAACAAACTGGCCGAACAATGACAATACTGCGACCAACTGGTTGCCGGTAGAGTTCTCAAACAGAATCCTACCAGTAGTGACCTGGTGGTATTTCAAACCAAATGCAATGCCGCAAACTCAATCGGACCGACAAGT
>JAQICX010000155.1 GCA_027858345.1 Kiritimatiellia bacterium
GGGTGATAAACATTGAAATTGTTGTCAACGGACGCCGAGGACGTATTAGCTCCTCCCCGGCTGGCTTTGCTAGTCCCGCTCTGCGGGAGGAGGTGTTCGAGGAACGAGAACGGAGGGGGATTTCTCCCTGCTGGCAATATAATATTAAACTGCACAATGGGAGGGTCAGCGTCCCCGCTGACAGAAAAGCTATCCAACCGAAAAATCAAGGTTTTAACAACTATTTTGATTTTGAACTTGAAAGGTTTGCGGTTATATTGTATTATGCCACGTTAATATTTTGCAAAATAATATAAGGATTTTTAAGATGAGAGAAATTGGAATAGGATTATTGGGGTTTGGTACAATTGGTGCTGGGGTTGTGGAAGGTCTGCAGAAAAATGCCGATTTGATTGCAGATAGGCTTGGTGCAAAGCTTGTAGTTAAGAAAATTGCCGATTTGGATATAACAAGCGATCGTGGAGTAAAGATTGCTGATGGTGTTTTAAGTACCGATGCGTCAGCAGTAATTGCAGACCCTGAGGTTGAAATTGTTGTTGAGCTGGTTGGTGGAATTTCTATTGCCAAAAGATTTGTTATGGAGGCTTTGGAACTTGGCAAACCGGTTGTTACAGCTAACAAGGCTTTGCTTGCAGAAGAGGGTGAAGAAATCTTTATAAAGGCAGCTGATATGAACACAGATATATATTTTGGTGCAAGTGTTGGTGGTGGTATTCCGATTATCAGAGGTCTTCGAGAAGGATTTTCAGGCAACAGAATTGAAAGTATATATGGTATTTTGAATGGAACATGTAACTATATATTAACAAAGATGGAAAGTGAAGGATTGCCGTTTGATGTTGTTTTGAAAGAGGCAATGGAAAAAGGATATGCTGAAGCTGATCCAACTCTTGATATTGATGGCTATGACACAGCACACAAGGCTGTTATTCTTGCATCACTTGCGTATGGATTCATTATGCCATGGGATGATGTTAAGGTTGAAGGTATTAGAAACCTTTCCCAACAAGATGTTCAGTATGCAGATTCATTGGGATATAAAATCAAGCTTCTTGCTGTTATTAAGAATCTTGATGACACAGATGTTGAAGTTCAGGTTCGTCCTGCATTAGTCTCAAACGATCATCTGTTGGCTGCTGTTAATGATGTTTTTAATGCCATAATGGTTCGAGGCAATTTGGTGGGGGATACACTTTTTTATGGACGTGGTGCAGGCAAATTGCCTACAGCAAGTACTGTTATTGGTGATTTGGTTGATATAGCAAGAAATATGCTTGCAGGAACTCCAAGAATGTCGCCAGCTGTACCGGTGTCTTCAAAGGCTGTGACTTTGAAAGACCATTCTAAGATATCAGCTCGTTACTATGTGAGATTGGCTCTTAATGATGAACCAGATTCATTGGCTACGATCACTAAAATACTTGCTGATAATAACATCAGTATTGCATCTGTTCTGCAACAGGAAAATGATGCAAGCAGTTATGTTCCAGTTGTTGTTATTACGCACTCCGCTACAGAAGCTGATTTTGATGCTGCATTTGGAGAAATGGATGCAGCTGATTGTGTTAACGATGAAATTGTAAAATTGAGAATAGAGGATTAAGAGAATCAATTAAAAATTAAGAATTTAAAATTAAGAATTGTGGAATAGCGCCGCAGGTATTTATTAAGGTTGAGGAACCCCTCCGTCGAGCAAGCTCGCCACCTCCCCTAGAAGCGGGAGGAGTTTTGGCGGACAATGGTTGAGGTGTGGGTGATTGAGAAAAGGGCAGACACATAGGTCAGCCCGTACAGGCTAAGATTAAAGATAACTTTAGAGATTAGAAATGAAAATATGTAAATTTGGTGGATCTTCTCTGGCAAACTCTTGTCAGATTAAAAAGATAATTGATATTGTAAGCAGTGATCCAATGCGTAAGATTGTAGTGGTTTCTGCTCCTGGTAAGAGATCTGATGATGATATTAAAGTTACAGATCTTTTGATTGAGTGTGCTGAGCTTGCTCTGCTTAACGAGGATTATGATGTTGTTCTTAATGATATTGTTGATCGTTTTGCTGAAATAGAAAAGGGTTTAGGAGTTACAGAAGCTATATCTGAAGATATCAGAGCTGATCTTGTTTCCAGATTGCTTGCTGACAAATCGCATAAAGGCAAATTTATGGATTCAATGATGGCCGCTGGCGAAGATTGCAATGCAAAGGTTATTGCAGCAGGAATGAGAGTTAAGGGAATTGATGCAGTTTATGTGAATCCAAAAGACGCAGGAATGATTCTTAGTGATGAATTTGGCAATGCTCAGCTTCTTGATGAGTCATATGAGCAACTTGCAAAACTTAAAGATATTAAAGAAATTGTTGTTTTTCCGGGGTTCTTTGGTTATACAAAGGCTGGTGAAATTGCAACATTCCCACGTGGTGGCTCAGATATCACAGGGGCAATTTTGTCGGCTGCTGTTAAAGCTGATGAATATGAAAATTTTACAGATGTTGACTCTGTAGTAGTTGTTGACCCACGTATTGTTCCGGAAGCCATCCCTGTTTATGAAATGACATATAGAGAGATGCGGGAATTGTCATACACCGGTTTTAATGTTTTACACGATGAAGCTATTATACCAGCTGTTAGAGCATCTATTCCTATACATATCCGAAACACAAACTCACCAAATTCCAAAGGGACAAAAATTTTACCGGAAAGAATAGCTGAGCACGGAAAAGTGGCCGCTATTTCAAGCGCTGATGGATTCTGTACTATATATTTTAGTAAATATCTTATGAATCGAGAAATTGGTTTTGGCAGAAAAGTTTTACAGATTCTTGAAGATGAGGCATTATCATTTGAGCATATACCATCAGGTATTGATAATATGTCGATAATATTGCGGGAAGATGATTTAGACGATAGTCTTGCTTCAAAGGTTATGAGTCGAATCAAAAATGAGCTTGGTGTTGATAGTATATATCTTGAACGAGGACTTTCGGTTATTATGATTGTTGGTGAAGGTATGAGATTTACGGTTGGTCTTTCTGCTCTTGCGTCTAAAGCATTTGCAGATGCTGGTATTAATGTTGAAATGATTAATCAAGGCTCATCAGAAATCAGCATTATGTATGGTGTGAAGTCAGATGACCGAATTAAAGCTGTTAAATCACTTTACAAAACGTTTTTTGGAGACAAGTAGAATGCCGACGTATGAGTATGAGTGCACAAACTGTAAGTATGCTTTTGAAAAATTCCAAAGTATGGTTGATAAACCAGTTAAAATTTGTCCAAAATGCGGCAAAGAGGTAAAAAAACTAATTGGTGGAGGTTCCGGAATTATCTTTAAAGGAACTGGATTCTACGAAACTGACTATAAACGCCCAGCAAAAAAAGAAAATAAGTAATAAAGTTGTTATTTGTTTCGTTACATTCACCTAGGGCATACTGTTTAATTTATAAACTGCATATTGTTAATGTTAGTTATGAAATATTACAGATGTTTATCTGCAATCCAGCAGAGCTGTACTAGCAAAACTAGGAGCTGTTTTCATATGAAGAGCGCAGATAACTTAATGTTTAAAATTGATTCATGTTATGAATATGCAATGCAATATCACGCATCTTTTTGCACTGCAATGAGTTACCTTTAGCCAGCTAAAGGCGAAATCATCTTAGCGCAAAAATATACGTAATCTTGCATTAAACAGTAACCCCTAATTAATAAATAAAATATATATGGAGAATAATCATGGCAAAAATTGCATTAGAGGGAAATGAAATATCAACATGTGGTGAACTACCTAAAGTTGGTTCAAAGGTTTCTGATTTTAATTTGGTAACAGCTGAACTTGCAGAAGTTGCATTGGCGGATTATGCTGGCAAAAAAGTTATTATGAATATATTCCCTAGTATTGACACGGGGGTTTGTGCTGCATCGGTTAGAAAGTTTAATGAAAAAGCAGCAGCTAGTCCAGAAGTTGTGGTTCTTTGTATATCTGCTGATTTACCTTTTGCACAGAAAAGATTCTGTGGAGCAGAAGGAATTGAGAATGTTGTTACTTTGTCAAGTTTCAGATCTTCGTTTGGAAAAGACTATGGTGTTGAAATTGCTGATGGTCCATTAGTTGGTCTGCTTTCAAGAGCAGTTATTGTTGTTGATGGAGATGGTTTTGTTGTTTATACTGAACAAGTTCCGGAAATTACTCAGGAACCAGATTATGAATCTGCCCTAAAAGCTATATAGTACTGTTTGATTTTTAAAAAAAAGATAGAGTTGTTTCTCTATCTTTTTTTTTTGCATTACTGCCGGCTGTGCCAACGGTGTTAAAACCTTACCAATTTGTAGTACCAAATCCTGTATTTGCCCTTTTTAAAAACAGAGAAACTATAAATCTCGTCTATACACATGAGGAGAGAAATTGGCTATGGGATTGTCGAGACTAATTTTATCGTGTCTCATCATGAAAAATGTTTGAAGAAGCGGACGATATAAAAGCAGAATTATGAACGAGCTAACTTTGCTAGTCCCGCAATGCGGGAATAAAAGAATAACGAGAGCCGAGTTCAATTAATATCTTTTGCGAAGAAAGAAAACTTGATTTATTTCAGATATATCTATAATTTACTGATAATAAAAAAAAGATTGTTTTAACCTTTTTTTTGATTTCAATAGAGTTGAAAAGTAACTAAAAACGTTTTAAATCACTGATTTCCTAAAAAAAAATGGCAAAAAGTGAAAAAAAAGGTTGACGATTTCTGAAAAAACTGTAAAAAGTACTCTCGCAAAATAGAACAGGGTCTATTTTTAAATTAATTTAAAGAGTTTGAGGAAAATATATTGAAAAAAAATGATAAAGAGGAATTTAGAGAGATGGATTTTGATGCTAATATTAGGTTTACATTGGATCATGACTGGCTTTTGCCACAGGCAGATGGAACTTTGCTTTTTGGGAAGACAGATTATGGTTTGACAAAATTGCCCAATATACTTTCGGTTGAGTTACCAGAACCAGATAGTGAGCATCATTATGGTTTAGATGAGGGAATGTGCGTTATTGAGTCACAGGATCTAACTATTGAATGTCTTGCACCATTGATATGTACTGTTACAGAGATCAATACTGAATTACTTGTGTCACCGGAGTTGATAAATGAAGATCCTTTTGATACTGGGTGGATTCTGCGTCTTAGCCCTGATCATCCGGAAGATCTTGATGAGTTTTTTAATATTGAAGAGTATGAAGCCCGCTTTGGGTGAGGTTATATAAATAGAGAGGTATAGTATGTCTACAGTTCAAATTGTGTTTTTTGCGATAGCCGTAATAGGTTCATATTTTCTTGGAGCGATCCCGTTTGGTTTTCTTTTTGCCAAAAGAAAAGGGATTAATATATATGAACACGGCAGCGGCAATATTGGTGCTACAAATGTTTTTCGTGTTATGGGAAAGGGCTGGGGAATACTCACTTCTATTCTTGATATGCTTAAAGGTTTTATTCCTGCAATGATTATACCTCTTGTGTTCTCCAAATTTGGCATGAAAGATTATTATGTACCTCTTCAGCTGTCTTGTGCTTTTGCTGCAATTATAGGGCATTGCTGGCCGGTCTATCTTAAGTTTAAAGGTGGCAAGGGGGTTGCGACTTCTGCGGGTGCCATGATTGGTCTGGCACCTCTTCCTGCTGTAATTGCTTTGTTTGTCTGGTTAATCGTTATGTTTATATTCAGGTTTGTATCTCTTGCCTCAATTACTGCTGCAATTGTTCTGCCTGTTGCTACATGGATTACATTCTTTATGGGGTTTATGGAAAAAGGCACCAAATACGATATATATATTCCCATTGTTTTGACTTTGTTAAGCCTTGTTATTGTTCTTCGCCATAAAAAGAACATTCAACGTCTCTTAAGTGGTACTGAAAATAGATTCAGTAAGAAGAGATAGTTCTCTAATACCAATTAATAATTAAAAATTAAGAATTAAGAATTTTGAACGGAGTGTCTTAACCGTCTAACTGTCTACCGTGTCCTGCATAGCGAAGCGACGCATGGAACCGTCTAACTATTATATTATCATGAAAACAAAAATTGAACAACTTCTAAAGACAGCTGAACTGGCTATTTCTGAGAGTTATTGTCCATATTCGAACTTTCCTGTTTCGGCAGTTCTTGTGTCTGAAGCTGGCAAGATCTTTACAGGTGTTAATATTGAAAACAGCTCGTTTGGACTTACAAACTGTGCGGAAAGAACTGCTGTTTTCAAGGCTGTATCCGAAGGATATACAAAGTTTTCTGACATTCTGATTTTTGCACCTAAAGCTATGCCATATCCTTGCGGTGCATGTCGTCAGGTTTTGAGTGAGTTTGCAGGCGAACAATTTAACATTCACGTTGCAACAATCAAAGATAATGTTCCTGTTGTGGAAAGTTATACGCTTGCTGAACTTCTTCCAAAAGCCTTTAGCAAATAAGGTAAAGCTTAAGATAAAGGTTGAGAGCTTGCTTGCTTGCTAGCAGTTTTCAGGACTTATTACCCTCTACTCTTAATTCTTACTCTTTATCTCAATTCTTTACCTTAACCTTAATCTTAACCTTAGTCTCTATTCCTGCATGATATCCCATTTGGCTCTTTGAGGGGTTGAACTGAAGTTTTCTGTTTCAGATGAGAATGCTTTTTGTTCCTGTTCACTTGAGTCAATAAACAAGATTGTTTCGAATTGAGGATTGTCAATTACCTGTTTTGCCATTTCGTTTGGAGGTAGTAGGGGACGTCCGTTAATAATCGAGGTTTTAAACATATCATGTTTGACGGGCATATAAGATTTATATATTAATTCAGAACATACAAGTTCGGTATCTGTGTTAAAATCAAAATTCATATCGTATGGTTTCTTGTAGTGGGAGAGTGCATTCATAATTGCATTCCATTTTTGTTCTTTAGTGATCTTTGGTCTTACAACTGCAAGATAGTCGCAGTTTGCACTTTTCTCAAGTGATTGCAGAATTACACCTGGTCTGATTGCTTCAATAACTGCATATGGGTAATTGTTTGGGTCCTTAGAACTTAGTTTGCTGTAGATTTCGGGATACTTTGTTTTTAGAGCTGTCAGCTTGTTTGGACCAAAGTAATCTATCAGTTCGTCTGTGGTGCCGATATACAGAGCTGTATGAGGCCAGAAACCAGGTATGCCAATGTTTGTCATGTGCCAGTTGCGTCTTTCAAATAAGATGTCTCCAGGTTCCAAAACTGATTTATTTTGTTGTATTAGTTCAGGAGTTATTTGGTAGTCTCGTTTTGTGGTTCGAATGTAACTTAATTGTAATGCAACATTTTTTTGTATTGGGAACCAGCATGTGTTAACGGCAGTTTCTTCAAGAATGTCTAAAGGATTATCTATGTAGTTTTGAGGATTGCTGAATGAAGTCTTGTAAAACTCTTTCTCTCTTTTTTCAAAGTCTTTTAATGTTTCTTTGTCAAATGATATATTTTTTTCGACAAGTTTGTAATATACCGAACCTGCATTTGTTCTTAAGGCAACTGTTGGATTGAAAAGCATCTGCTTCATTGCAAGGCATGTGTTTTCAGAAATTTGTTCTGTGTCTTCATTCAGGAATGTTTCCATAAACGAGTTGTTGTTTATTATTTGGTGTAGTTTTAGACATGCATCATACTGGGCGATGTATGTGGCGTATGCCAAAAAGAACGCATCTGAATGAAGTTCTGGTTTGTCGTTATAATCGATCAGGTAGAAGCCTGAGTATTTCTCTTTCATAACATCGCATTCAAAGGATAACAGGATTCCATTGAACCAAAGCTGCTTTAATTGTTTTTTTTCAGCTATTGACATTTGGTTAATATCTTTTGAGAGCAATCCGGACGTTTTAAACATATCAATATTATGATCAATTGCCTGACACAATTCTTTATAATTAAAATAGTCACCATCAATATTACTTCTTAATTCAGAACTGGTCATTTCTGTAAGTTGACTATTGTGCTTAGGAGTAAGCACGTTTGCAATGTAGATTGCAGCAATTAGGATTATAGCAACAATTGCATGTGGCAAAAATGGCCGTGTTTTTTTGACCACTATCTTTTGACTAACTCTAATAAGTTTTCGGTTAATATAGTATGAAATCGCAATAGGAATCCATCCCAGAGTAAGCACGCCAAATGCCCAAGTGCGTTGGTATGGATAGCCAGCTTTGGTGCCAATTATGACAAATGCAATTAAGATCAGCAGTATTGGAAGTAGAAGTAATCGTTTATTTTTCAGCATTCTCTTTGTTCTCCATATCTATTTTCCATAGCATTTTCTGTGTTTTGTAGACCGTCACAAACAGGAAGAATGTACTACCTGCGAGAACATATGGAAGTGTGGCTGCAATGTTGATTTTATCTGCCAAAAATATTATTGCAGTATTTATAAGAATGAAGACAAGCCTGATTTCTGTGGGACCAATACCCATGTAACTGATTCTGAATTCACCTGTTGCTGCAAATGACAGAAATGAGTTGATCATAAATGCTATAAATAGTGCAAGTATGTAAAACAGCATGTATTTGCTATGATCCTCAACCATCAGTCCATAGCCAATAAGAATTGAGCAAAGAAACAGGTAATCAAGAAAGTGATCCATGTAGTAGCCCCATTTTATGAGACCAGTATTTCTGCGACGTCCAATCTCTCCGTCAAGCAAATCTGTGATATATTGTCCAAAAATTGCAAATGAAACGAACCACATAAAATGTATGTGGTAGCGAGCAAGAAAGCTGAATAGTATTATCATAGCACACCATAGTATTGTAGTCATTGTCAAATGATATGTCTCAATACAATTGGGCACCATGGGAACCAACCAGTTTTTTAATCTGTTTTCCGCAGTTGCAAGCAACCACGTTCCTTCTTTCTTGTCGCCTTTAAATGCCATTTTTTTTGTAATTTCTATTATTGCTGAGTTATTGTAACTGATTTCTCTGTATCATTTTCATCTTTTGCATACAAAATATTTATACCTGTCTTCGTTGTACGGGTATATTCGATTATGTATCCATAGTCATCAAGTACTTTTATAGATCCAAGAGTAGAGTCGGTCATTCTCCAGCTGACATTATGGCTTGTTCCTGAAACAGTGAATGTCTGATTGGTTTGAGTAGCTGCCATTGTTAGAGAACTTGGATTAATAGATATTGTATATTGATATTGATATATTTTAGCTGAGGCAGTCCAGTGTAGTTTGTCTTCGACTTCTATTGTGTTTACACCCTCTTTTGCTTTTGAAGAGTACACAACAGTTCTGTCGTATGTGTCAATAAATGGTGTAGCAATTGAACCCAGTGTATCATCGTATACAGCAACATTAAATGGAGGTGTTCCTCCTTCGATTGTTAGAGTAACTGATGTATCAGTTTTAGGAAGATTAACTGTATCTGGTGTTAATCTGAAATAAGTATCTTCACCTGAACTCTTTGAGTTGCTGTCACAACCAAAAAGTATGACCATGGCTAAAAAAGCCAATGTTATTGTTTTAACTATGTTTGATATCATTTTGTGTTCCTTGTTATGTTGTTTCATGCAGACGCAATAAATCGCATCTATACATTGCGTTGAGGACGTCCTAAGTTAGATTGAACAAGCGTAGTGTGCTTCTGAAATCAGATGGCAACGGCGCTTTTGCTCTAACTTTTTTGTTTAAAAAAGGACTGACAAATTCAATGCCGGATGCGTGCAGCATCTGTCTTCCAACTTTAAGAAGTCTGGGGTCAAAACGAGACTTGTTCCCATAATATCTATCACCAACCAGATCGTGTCCCATTAGGTTTAGATGCTTTCTTATCTGGTGTGTTCTGCCAGTGTCTATTCTGATTTGTATGTGTGTTGCACTCTCGTTTGAATCCAGAACTCGAACATTTGTAACAGCTTTTTTATCATCAAGATGCTGGTCAATCCTAAACTCTTTTTTTGTGATTTTTCCCCAAACAATTGCATGATATATTTTTGTTATTCCATTTGCACGGAACACTTCAACCATCTGCTCGAAATCATCGTGAGATTTTGCATAAATAAGACAACCTGATGTGTCTTTATCTAGTCTATGCACCGCTTCAAGGTTTTCGTTATATGTTTGAGTTCTTAGAAATGTTTCCAGACTGTCTGGGCCGTTTGATACCATTGATGGTTTTTTGTCAGCAATTATTATATGGTTGTCTTCATAGATATGTGTGATTCTTTTTGGCGCAGGAGTGTTCCCAGCTGAAGTCGCAATTTCGACAACATCTCTAATTTTCAAATTGTGCTTTGCCATCCATACTCGTTTTTGATTTACGAAAACACTTCTGCTGTTAATTATAGATTTTGCAGCCTTCTTTGAAATCAACAATTTTAGAGCTAGAAAGTCTATTAATGTAAAACCTATTTCCGTCTTTCCTACAATAAAACTATTTTTATTGGTATTTTTGTTATCTTTGCTTTTCATTTTTGCGTTTTTGTGTTAACCTTATTGCTTGAATTTTTAATAAAATTTTCTTTTGTAAATAATGCTATTGCATATAATGATATAATGTATGCTCATGTTGTTATAACTTGATGATAAACAGCAGGTTGTCAAAGTAATTCTACTAGTATGACTTGTCTGATTTATCTATTGCAAGCTATGATTCTTTTTGAGCAAACCAATGTAAGCCATTCATATGGCTTGGAAAATAATGGAGCTATGTTAATGAATTTGCCCGATGAAATAAAGACAAAAAGTAAAGAAGAGCTAAAAAGTTTCTTTTTAGAAGAATTAAAAAAAGGTGATTTTGATGGGAAAGTACTTGTTTGTACCCTCGGATTGATTAAGGAGACCGTTGATTTTCAGACTGCTGATCTGTATGCAGAGAAACTTTTGGATAGTCTTATTGAAAAAAATATGGAAGATGATGCGTTTGAACTATGGCAAATAATTGCTCAATGGCATCCTGAATTGAGTTATAGAAAACCTCTCTATCAGATGATTAATAAAATATTCAAGCAAAATCAATTTGGCTTGGCTTGTGTTGCGGATTCATCATTTGAGATGAGCAAGGTTCAGACAAAGGAAGTTGCTCGTCGTTTGGCATTGTTAATGTCCTTGAAACCAGATGTTTTGTGTTGGAACAGATCTTTTGGAATTGGTGTTGTCAAGGAAGTTGACTCCTTTGCTAAGAAAGTTGTTATTGATTTTGAGAAAAAGCAAAACCATTCTATCTCATTTAAGTTTGCAGCTGATTCTCTGAAGCTGATTCCTGAGGGACATATTCTTTATATGAAGTTTAAGGACCCTGAAGCATTGGCTAAACTTGTGGCCAAGAAACCTTCGGAAGTTGTTAAATTTGCTATTAAAAGTCATGGACCTCAAAGTGCTGTGGATGTGCAGTTCATCTTGTCTCCAGATATTGTTTCAGAAGACCAGTGGAAAAAATTCTGGACAACAGCTCGTAAAGGTTTGAAGGATGATCCATTTGTAAATATGCCGACAAAGCGTAATGAACCTATTACTATTCTTGAGAATGAAGAAGATTATGGCAATATGTGGTTTGAATCATTTAAACATATTACATCTCCGGCTGATATATTTGTAGCACTAGATATTCTTGTGAAAGAGAAGAAGGTTGCTGATCTGACTGATGAACAAAGAGATGTTCTAGCAAGCCGTTTTGAATATATATTAAAAGTTGCAAGTCATAATGAACCGGTTTATGCGGCTCGTTTGATTAACTTTATCAGTAATAACAAAATTGATTTGCCAACATTTGATGTGCAGCATGCTTTTGATGTCATTGAAAAACCATCTGTTTTGGTGGAAGCAATGAATACATTGACAACTCGTCTGTTAAAAGATGTCTTAACCATTCTGATGGAACACGAACCTGAAAAAGTTGCAAATGTTATTCTTGAAAACATTAAGAAATTCACCCTCCCTTCATATACTGAATGTGTGAATTGCCTACTGACATTTGAAGATTATAAGCCAGCTACATGTGCAAGAGTTAAACAGCTTATAGAGGATGACAGAAACATCATTTCAATAACATGGATGGTTAATAATGTTAAGTTGCTTGATGATTTTGATGTTAGACCTGCTGATTTCTTTGATCAGGTTCTTATGACTTTCAGACATACCTTTGGCGGAGAAAATTTAAAAGCTTTTAACAACATGTGCAAGAGCTTTTTTGCTTCACAATGGCTTAAAGAAATTTTAGATGCTCATTTAGAAGGCGAGAGACAACGTGCGATTCTTCGTGTGAGAGATGCAACATTTGCTGATAAGTCAACAAAGCGTTTGACCTTGGAAAGAATTGTTGCTTTGTATCCAGAGCTAACAGATTTATCCGTTCGTAAGGCTGATATCCTTGTGGAATCTGATCTTCCTACAGGTCGTTTTACATCTTGGAAATCTTATAAAGAGAGAAGTCTTCAACTGCAGGAAATTAATGAAGTAAAGATTCCTGCAAACACAAAAGATATTGCTGTCGCCCGTAGTTATGGTGACTTGCGTGAAAACTTTGAATATGAAGAAGCTCGTCGTCAGCAAGGTATTCTTATGCAGCAGAAAGACGAACTTGAAGACGCTCTTAACATTGTTAAGGGAACAGATTTTGATGGATTTTTTAATGGAACAGTTGGTATGGGGGCTATGGTTGTTCTTAAGACAGCTACCAAAACAAAACCATACACTGTTCTTGGTGAGTGGGATTCTGATGAAAGCATGAATGTTATCTCTTCAAACACAGGACTCGCAAAAATTTTGGAAGGCAAAGTTGCTGGTGATAAAGTTCGCATACCAACTCTTGAAGGCGAAGAAGATGCTGAAATTGTTGAAGTTAAAGAACTTTCTGATGAAATAAAGAAGTGGATTTCAATTGATGTTGCTTAAAGAATCCAATTACAAATTTAATTAAATTAATTAGGAAAATAGAATGGAAAAACATATATCTAGGTCAATTATCAAAGGTTTTGCTGACAAACTTTCAGCTGCCGTTGAAAGTGATGTTGCAATTGTTGGTGCAGGACCAAGTGGACTTATTTGTGCAAAGATTCTTGCTGAAGCAGGTAAGAGAGTTTCTCTTTTTGAGATGAAACTTGCTCCTGGCGGGGGAGTCTGGGGTGGTGCAATGCTAAATAATGATATTATCATTCAAGAAGAAGTTACATCAATGCTTGATGAATATGGTATCAGATACACCGATGTGGGCGAAGGTCTTGTCAAAACTGATTCTGTTGAAACAGCATCGGCTTTGATTTATGGAGCAGTACACGCTGGGGCAACCATTTTTAATGGAGTTGTTGTTGAAGATGTTGTTTATAAAGAAAATGCAGTTGGTGGGGTTGTAATCAACTGGACTCCTGTCTTGTATCCAAACAAATGGCATGTTGACCCATTGATAATTACCGCAAAGTGTGTTTTAGATGGCACCGGTCATGATGCGTTGCTTACAGACAAAGTTGCAAGAAAAGCCGGCATTAAATTAAACACACCAACAGGTGGCGTTATGGGTGAAAAACCTATGTGGGCTGAAGAAGGTGAAATTGCTACTGTTGAAAACACTAAAGAAGTTTATCCGGGTCTATTTGTTTCAGGAATGGCTGCCAATGGTGTCTTTGGTTCAGCTCGTATGGGACCTATTTTTGGAGGCATGTTCTTATCAGGACAGCGTGCCGCTGAGTTAATTCTTGCAAAACTAGACGGGTAGAAATTGATTAAGATAGTGGCTTAAGTTAAGAAGAAATATGTAGGAGTTGCTCGATTGCTAATTGGTCAGCTTTTTAACTACCTATATAAACTATCCAGCAAATAAAGTAAGAGAAACTTTTTGACTATAGTTTCTGTTTTTTTTAATATACAAAACAATTTATTATTAATAACACATAAGGAGTCATAAAAATGGCAAAACCAATACTTGGTGCACAGTTGTTCACCATTAGAGAATTCACAAAAACTAAAGAAGATTTAATTGAGTCGTTTAAAAAAATTGCTGACATTGGCTATACAGCTGTTCAGCTTTCTGGTATCGGTGTTAACCTACCAGCTGAAGAGATGGCTGAAGTTTTGGATAATGCAGGTTTGCATGGTTGCTGTACACATTACCCATGGGATCGTTTCTTGAATGATCTTGACAATGTTATTGCGGAACATCAGGCTTGGAATTGTAAGCATGCTGCGGTTGGTTCTTTAGACCAAGCTAAGTATGTTAATGATCCTAAAGGCATTGAAATTTTGAAAGAAGAACTAACACCGGTTGCAGCAAAGCTTGCTGAAGCTGGAATGGATTTCTCATATCATAACCATAACTGGGAATTCAAAAGACGTGGTGAAAAAGTTTGGTTGGCAAACCTTTATGACCAAATCGATTCTTCAGTTCTTAAAGCGGAATTTGACGTTTTTTGGGTAACAGCAGGTGGTGGAGACCCAGTTGCTTGGATGAAGGAATATGCAGATCGTCAACCATTGTTACATCTTAAAGACATGACAATCAACGAAGATCGTGAACAAGTATTTTGTCCTGTTGGAGAAGGTAACCTTAACTGGGAATTGATTTTGAAGACAGCTGAAGAAATTGGTGTTGAGTTTATGCTCGTTGAACAAGATAATTGCTATGGGGAAGATCCATTTGATTGTCTTGCTAAAAGTTATAAGAACGTTAGCGCTATGGGATATAAGTAATAAGGTTAAGATTAAGATAAAGGTTTAGATAGCTGGCTGTGCCAGCTACAGGAATTGATGATGAATAATTAGTTTTAATCATTTGTTCAGTGCTTTAGCCGAGGCCAGCAGACCTCGGGGATTATAATACTATTACTTTAATCTTTTAAACAAACAATTTAGAGAAAGAAAAATATAATGTATCTTACAGGTTTTGCAGATGAAGCTTCCACAAGTTTGGAAGGTCAGATAAAGGCCACTCTTGAACTGGGTTGGTCAAACATAGAATCAAGGGCTATTGATGGTGTTAACATTCATGACATCACCGATGAAGCATTTGATGTTGTTTGTGCTCAATTAGAAGAAGCACAGGTTAAAGTAAACTGCTTTGGATCAACAATATGTAATTGGGGTAAAAATATAACAGATCCATTTGATATTACAATCGCTGAGATTGAAAGAACTATTCCAAGAATGCAGAGACTTGATTCAAAGTTAATTCGAATCATGAGCTATGCTGTTCTAAAGGATCGTGGTCCAGAAGATCAGATGGAAGAAGAACGTTTTAAGAGATTGCGTGAAGTTGTTAAGCGTTTTAATGATGCGGGTATCACACCTGTTCATGAAAACTGCATGAATTACGGCGGTATGGGTTATACATATACACTTAAGCTTGTAGAAAATGTTCCTGGTCTTAGACTTGTGTATGACACTGGCAATCCTGTTTTTACTGATGATCGCAGCAAACCAGCTCCATACCCAAAACAGTCATCATGGGAATTTTATTCAAATGTAAAAGATCATATTGAATATATTCATATCAAAGACGGTACTTGGGATGCTGAAAAAAGTGAGTGCAAATTCACTTACTGTGGAGAAGGTCATGGCGATGTTAGAAAAATTGTTAAGGATTTGATTGATTCCAGTTATGATGGAGGTATCTCTATCGAACCGCATCTGAAAACAGTTTTCCATGAAGCAGATGGACCATCTGCATCTGAAAAAGCTAAATCTGATGCTTACATTGAGTACGGCAGAAGAATGGAAGCAATGATTAAAGATGCCGGCGGCACTCTTTAAAATGATTAATATT
Source organism: Kiritimatiellia bacterium (assembly GCA_027858345.1). Taxonomy (GTDB): domain Bacteria; phylum Verrucomicrobiota; class Kiritimatiellia; order JAQICX01; family JAQICX01; genus JAQICX01. Next base: position 15,736 of record JAQICX010000155.1, read on the forward strand.
GAATTACTTGAAAATACTTCGTGATTGCTGTCTATAATAAATAGATGAGCGGAGCGAATACAAGTAATTCATAATTTATAATTTATAATTAAACTGTATGTCCGAAAAACTAACACCTATGATGCGTCAATATATGCGCATAAAGTCTGAATTGCCAGAAGATGTTATTTTGTTTTTTCGAATGGGCGATTTCTATGAAATGTTCTTTGAAGATGCAAAAAGAGCTTCCGGGATATTAGATATTGCCTTGACCAAAAGAGCCAATGTGCCGATGTGTGGAATTCCGCATCATGCTGCAGAAGGCTATTTGGCTAGAATCATTCGCTCAGGTTCCAAAGTTGCTATATGCGAACAGATGGAAGATCCATCGCAGGCAAAAGGTATTGTTAAGCGTGAAGTAACTCGCATCGTCACCCCTGGCACAATTACAGAAGATACAATTCTTGAAGCAAGACAAAACAATTACCTTGCTGGTGTCTGCAAAAAAGGGAAAAAGTATGGTTATGCTTTGCTGGATTTATCCACTGGTAATTTTTTGTGTAGTGAAGTTGACAGTGCTCCCGAGGTTTGGGATACTTTAGTTAGATTTGCCCCTGGCGAATATCTACTGCCTTCAGCATGTATTGACGATGCTGAAATTCGTGATGGAATTTCTCCTGATCAAGCTGAAAGAATTTCAGCATGTGAAGATTGGACATTTGAATATGATGCAGCTTATGATTATATTAAACGTCATTTTAAGATTCACTCTCTTGAAGGTTTTGGATGTGAAGGCTTTAATGCTCTAATTGGTGCCGTCGGTGGGGTTTTGTTTTATGTTAAAGAAGACCTGAGACGTAAAGCAGATCATGTAACTTCTCTTCAATATCGAAATGCCCAAAGCTATGTCACTCTTGATGAAACCACCTGCAGAAATCTTGATCTTGTCAATATGCCTGGGAAAACAGGCATGTCATTGCTTAAAATACTTGATGTAACCAAAACATCAATGGGCGGGCGACACTTGCGCGACTGGTTGCTGCATCCATTACGTTCTGTTGAACAAATCAAGGCACGTCATGATGCTGTTGAAGCTATTACTCAAGATCGATTGTTGCAGCATGAACTGCTTGAACGTCTTTCTATGATTAGAGATATTGAACGTATTATAATCAGAATTGATTCGGGATCCGGCAACGCCCGTGATATGGTTGCCATTGGACAATCGCTTAGAACAATTCCACTTCTTAGAGAAGTTATTGAAGACCACTCTGTTAAAAAACTAAGTGACTTAGGAAGTGCACTCGTCCCTCAAGATGATTTGTTGAAATTAATTGATGAAACCCTTGTTGATGAACCACCTGTTACAATCAAAGAAGGTGGCATTATTAAAACTGGTTACTCCGAAGAACTTGATGAATTAAGGTCTATATCTGCCGACGGCAGAAAATGGCTTGCCGAGTATCAAGCCAAAGAGATTGAAAGAACCGGGATAAGGAATCTTAAAGTTAAACACAATAAGGTTTTTGGATATTATATCGAAATCTCTAAAGGTCAGGCTGATAATGCACCTGAAGACTATACAAGAAAACAAACTCTTGTTAATGCTGAACGTTTTATTACTCCTGAACTAAAAGAGTATGAAGTCAAAATTATTGGTGCAAAAGATAAATCAGAAGCTTTGGAATATGAAATTTTCCAAACGGTTAGGTCGGCTGCAGTCCAGAAAATGAATGATATATTAAAGACAGCTAATGCAATTGCTGAAATTGATATTTTAACAGCTTTTGCAGATCGTGCATTAGCAATGCGGTATGTTCGCCCAACCATGAACGATACAGGCTTGCTTGATATAAAAGCTGGTCGCCATCCGATTGTGGAAGAAATGCCGGATTCCGAACGTTTTGTGCCAAATGACTCCCTTTTGGACAGCCTTGAAAATCAGCTGATAATTATTACAGGTCCCAATATGGCTGGTAAGTCAACCTATATAAGACAGGTTGCAATAATAACCATTATGGCTCATATTGGTTGCTTTGTTCCAGCAATCGAAGCTAATATACCTTTAGTCGATAGAGTATTCACACGTGTTGGCGCAAGTGATGACTTGGCTCGAGGTCGAAGCACGTTTCTTGTAGAAATGCAGGAGACCGCAAACATTTTAAATAACGCAACCGATAAAAGTTTGATTGTTCTTGATGAAATTGGTAGGGGAACCAGTACTTTTGATGGAATCAGTATTGCATGGGCTGTAGCTGAATATCTTCATAATCATGACAGTGTTAAGGCTAAAACTCTGTTTGCAACCCATTACCATGAACTTACAGATTTAGCTCTAACCATGTCTGGAGTCAAGAATTACAAGGTCCTGGTAAGTGAAAAAGATGATCAGATTGCTTTTCTACGTAAGATTGTTCCAGGTGGTGCAGATAAAAGTTATGGTATCCAAGTTGCAAGACTTGCAGGAATGCCTACGGAAGTTATTGACAGAGCGAAAGATATATTGCAAAATCTGGAAGAATCTGAACATGGCGACCAAGGTGAACCTAAAATTGCTAAAAAACGATACAAAAAAAAGAAACCAGGAGAACTTGCATCTCAGTTGTCGTTTGATATTCTGGAATAAAAAATCAATTAATAATATTAGCCACGGATTGACACGGATGAACACGGATAATAAATGTTCGACTACGTTGTAGTCGTTGTGTTATTAGTAATATATATACCCGTATTTCATACGGGGCTATTGAAATTAGACCACTCCGTGGTCATTAGCAACTGCGAAGCAGTTGAACGTTAATAGCCATGCATGTAATGCATGGTAGTAATATATATACTAAATCCGACTGCAACGCAGTAGAATAATGAATTAAGACCGCAAATGCAGAGGCTTGATAATAGCTTGTTAGTCCAGTTATGCAGGATCAAGCAACGGAATGAAGTGAAGTGGCAATTAATAATTTAAAATGCGCAGACGGTTGTTTAACATAGATTTTAAAGATAAAGAGGAAATGAAAATATGAATAAAAAGATTGCAGTGATTGGGCTGGGCTACGTAGGATTGCCTTTAGCCGTTGAGTTTGGCAAGAAATTTAAAACAGTCGGCTTTGATATAAATGCAAAAAGAATAAGTGAACTTGAAAGATTTTATGATAGAACTCTTGAGACAACCGAAGAACAGCTGAAGTCATCTGATAATCTTGTGTATGGTTGCGATATCGAAAGTATCAAAGATTGCAATATCTTTATTATTACAGTTCCAACTCCAATTGATAAAAACAAACGTCCAGATCTGACTCCTCTCAAAATGGCAAGTGAAACTGTCGCTAAGGCTTTGAAAAAAGATGATATTGTAATTTACGAAAGTACCGTTTTCCCTGGTTGTACAGAAGAAGAATGCGTTCCTGTTCTGGAAGAATTCAGTGGATTGAAATTTAACCAAGACTTCTTTTGTGGTTATAGTCCAGAAAGAATTAATCCAGGTGATAAAAAACATACAGTAACAAAAATCAGAAAAATAACAAGTGGTTCAACTCCTGAAGTTGCAGATGTTGTAGATGATTTGTATGCTTCAATTATTGTTGCGGGAACTTATAAAGCAGCATCAATAAAAGTTGCAGAAGCAGCAAAGGTTATTGAGAATACTCAGCGAGATCTTAATATTGCATTTGTTAATGAACTGGCTAAAATATTTGATAAACTTGATATTGATACAAATGATGTTCTTGAAGCCGCTGGCACAAAGTGGAATTTCCTGCCTTTTAGACCAGGTTTGGTTGGAGGTCACTGTATTGGCGTTGATCCATACTACTTAACTCACAAAGCTCAGGGAATTGGATACCATCCAGAAATGATTCTTGCAGGAAGACGCCTGAACGATGGAATGGGAGAATATGTTGCTTCTCAAGTTATCAAATTGATGATAAAGAAAAGCCATGTGATTAAAAATTCAAAAATATTGATGCTTGGGATAACTTTTAAAGAAAACTGTCCGGACATACGTAATACTAGAGTTGTTGATTTGATTGAATCACTTGCGGACTTTGGAGCAACGATTGAAGTTTATGATCCCTGGGCCGATCCAGAAGAGGTGTTCCAAGAGTATCGTTTGGCAATAATTAATGAGGATGAAATTGCTGATGATTATGATGCAATTGTTCTTGCTGTTGCTCATGACCAATTCAAATCTATGAATTTTTCATATTTAGCAAACAAAGATATTGTCATTTATGATATAAAAAATTGCCTGCCAAAAGATATTGTCGATGGTAGACTGTAAAAAACTAAAACAATAATCATTTTGCTTAATTTCGATAAATTCGAATAGTTAGATGACAAAAAAATAAAAACGAAAGGACTAATATAATGAGTCTAGGATATGATGACACTCCGACAATTCCGGAGTCTGTATATAAAGTACATGATGGCGATCGTCCGCAACCAAAGGTTGTAACTCCAATTGAATGGTCGCAAGAAAATTTTTATATGCTTCCTCCTTCAGATGCTGTAGTTTTGTTTGATGGAACAGATCTGTCTGGTTGGACCAAAAAAGGTGATGAAAGCACTCCTGCTGGATGGAAAGTTGAGAATGGTTATATGGAGGTTGTTCCTGGTACAGGTGACATTCAGACTAAAGAGCTTATCGGCGACTGCCAGCTTCACGTAGAGTTTGCTTCACCAGAAGTTGTTAAAGGCGATGGACAAGGTCGTGGTAACAGTGGCGTTTTCCTAATGGGAAAATATGAGTTTCAGGTTCTCGATTGTTTTGATAATCCAACTTATTCAGATGGAACAGTTGGCGGTATCTATGGTCAGTACCCACCTCTTGTAAATTCATCTCGTAAATCAGGTGAGTGGCAGACATATGACATTATCTGGGAAGCACCTAAATTTGATGAAACAAAACTTCTTTCACCAGCAAGAGTTACAATTCTATTGAATGGTGTTGTTGTGCAGAATGCTAAAGTTCTTCAAGGACCAACAGAGCATCGAATAACAACTAAGTATGTTCATCATGATGCAAAACTACCTCTATCTCTTCAAGATCATGGCGACCTTGTAAGATTCAGAAATATCTGGTATCGCGAAATCGGCGAAATCAAATAAGCTAGCTTAGTTTTACACATACAAAAAGGAACCAATCAACATTGGTTCCTTTTTTTTTGCTCAATTTTTTGTAACACTCACGGACGAACACTGACAGACTCGGACAAGCACAGACTCACACGGACAATGAACGATGACTATTCAAAGCTGTAGTTGCCTTATTCTAGTTTGTGTAAAAAATAATATGGTTGACCAATCATCATTTGTTTTCTAAGATTAAGTTGTTTTTGTTTATGAGAGAAAACTTTTTTATGAAATGAGCTTATAAAAATTTTGCTGAAAGGTGTAATATGAGTGAGTTAATTGGGTTGCAAATGAGAACAAAAATGCACCACAAGAGACCGATGGCATGCAAAATGCATTCATGCCTGAGAGCTTGGCTGCAAATGCTGCATTATATCTGTTGAATCTTGCGTGTTATCTGCTTGACCGTCAGGTCGAAAGCCTCGCTAAGGACTTTGAGAACAACGGTGGATTTACAGAGAAGCTTTATAATATCAGAAAAAACCGCCGTGGAGACAAGTGGTGAGACGTGAACAAAGAACATTGATAGACACGTACAAACGTTATATTTTTTGAAAGGCTGAACAATCTTTGATGTTTATTTGTCTGTGTGGTTTTGTGTAGGTCTGTGAAAGTCAGTGTTATGTCCGTGTTTATCCTGTTCCCCTCACTCCAACTCAATTCAAAAGAAATTTATAAATAGGTTTTCAAGGTTGGTGATATTTGGTAATATACTCAGGTATTATATAAATTTTAAGGAAAACAATGAAAAAGACAGTAATATTTATTGGTGATGGTATGGCCGATGAGCCAATTGAAAGCTTGGGAGGTAAAACACCTCTGCAATATGCAGAAACTCCAGCGATGGATTATATTGCCCGCAAGGGAGTCAATGGTTCTCTGTTGACTTTGCCGGCAGACTTTCCAACAAGCAGCGATGTGGCTAACATGTCGATTTTGGGATGTGATCTGGCTACAGAGTATTGTGGTAGGGGTGCTTTGGAAGCATTTGGTCGTGGTATAGATACCGACCCGGATGATATTGTATATCGAGTTAATCTTGTAACTGTCGATGAAGCGGGAAATCTTTCAGATTTTGCAGGTGGGCGTCCAAATGATGAAGAGTGTGCTGAGTATATAAAGGTTTTGAATGATAAAGTAGGCTCTGAACTCGTTAAGTTCTATGCTGGCGTCAGCTATCGTAATATATTGGTTTTAAAGGGTGGAAAGTTTTCAACAGCTGTTAAAACGGATAAACCTGATGACAACCCCGGTAATCCAGTGGCAGAACATTTGCCGAAAGCAACGGCTGCCGAAGGCGAAGAGACTGCACTGTTGCTTAGAGATATTATCAGTAAAGCATCGGATGCTCTGCAGAATTGTGATTTGATAATGAAGAAGATTGCAGAAGGTGGAAAATTTGCAAATTCAATATGGCCTTGGAGTGGTGGAAGCCTTAAAGGACTTAAAACACCGAAAGAGAAATATGGCGTTACTGGTGCGGTGATTTCTGCAGTTGATGTGATTATAGGTCTTGGTAGGGCACTAGGACTTGATACAATTGCTGTTGAAGGTGCAACGGGATATATTGACACCAATTATGAAGGCAAAGCAGCTGCTACTATTGAAGCATTGAAAAGTCATGATTTTGTATATTGTCATGTTGAGGGTACTGATGAGGTTTCTCATGAACAGAACCTGGAATTGAAGATTCAGGCAATTCAGGAATTGGACCAGCGATTGATTCAGATAGTTATTGATGCTTTCCCTGAAGGGGAATTAAACATGGCGTTGTTGCCTGACCATCCGGTTCCGATTAGAATAGGAAAGCACACGAGAGTTCCGGTACCTGTTGCTGTGGTTAAAGCTGGTGTTAAAGCGGATTCTGTACAGGTTTTTGATGAGGAACAATGCCTCAAAGGTCGCCTTGGCCTGATGAAACAGGATGACTTGATGAGATTATTATTCCCTAGGGAATAAAATCAATTAAAAATTAAAAATTAATAATTAAAAATTATGAATTGTGGAATGCCTCCGGTGGTAATTATTTAAGATTAAATTGGAGTAGATTCCTTTTTCATTGCATTACGGTGCGACAAAGCCGCAGGTATTAAATCAATTACGAATAACAAATTAGTAATTATAACTTGTGGAATATTCGAGTTTGTTTAGTCCAGAGTCCAGAGTCCTTGGTCAAAAAGATGTCATGACTCGTGCGTCGAAAAGAATGGTAATTCAATCTACCTTAAAAAGATTACAAATAATTATTCGTAATAGTCGTTAAACATGTATAAAAACACTTTGTTCAGCTACAGTAACATTAACAACAGGAGAATGAAAGATGAAGAGATTAATTTTTGTTACAATGATTTTGATGGCAAGTTTGGCTTTTTCTCAAGAGGAAAAAACTCTTGTTGATATTGGTGTTGGAGCGATCAATTCAGAAAGTGCCGCAGTTACATTTGTCACAACAGAAGAACACTCTTACCTGTATGCAAGTTCAATTTTATTTTCCGCTTCAGATGGTGAAAAAATTGAAATTCTTGAACAACCTCACTATAAAACCAAATATGATGAGGCATTTGGGACGGATGTTTCTTATATGGAAGGAACGAATAGGTATGTTATTGGCTATGCTGAAGAGCGTCTTCCATTTAAACTTACCATTGGATATCAATTATGCGTGGGACAAGTATGTTATCTTCCCCAAAGTGTTACCTTTGATGTAAGTGGGGGAAGTACTATTGTTAAAAACAAAGATGAAGAAAATGTTGTTTCAAATGTTTCAGCAAATATTAATGATAATTTTGATGAACTATCAAGATCGTCTGGTTATATGAATTCAACAAAGTTTTTGGCATTTTTAAAAATGGATAAAAAGCAGGGGTTTGATAAAATTCTTGAAAGTTCAAAGAATCAATGGTGGTTTTTTATTGTTGCAATCATTGGTGGTTTTCTACTGAACTTAACACCTTGTGTTTTACCTTTAATACCAATTAATCTTGCAATTATTGGTGCTGGAGCCAAAGCTGAGAGCAAGTCAAAAGGCTTTTTGCTTGGTGGTGTGTACGGACTGGGTATGGCTGTTGTATATGGAGTCGTTGGGGGGATTGTAGTTCTGACAGGCAGTCAGTTTGGAACTCTAAATGCATCACCTGTTTTTAATGTTGTAATTGCCATTATTTTTGTATTGCTGGCATTAGGTATGTTTGATGTCATCTCTATAGATTTTTCAAGGTTTCAAAATAGTACTTCTGGTATTGCAAAGAAATCGGGTTATCTGCCTATCTTAATTATGGGTGGTATAACTGCATTGCTTGCTGGAGCATGTGTAGCACCGGTTGTTATTGCTGTGATATTAATATCATCAAATATGTATGCAAGCGGAAACTATGCCGGATTGTTCTTTCCTTTACTACTGGGTGTTGGAATGGCGTTGCCATGGCCGCTTGCAGGTGGAGGAATGGCATCGCTGCCTAAGCCTGGAAAATGGATGATGAAAGTTAAATATGTGTTTGGCATTTTGATTTTTGCAATGGCTATATACTATTTTTATGTTGCATTTGAGATATGGAATCCAAAAAAGGCTAATGATAACGCAGAGACTTTATGGTATCACTCAATTGATGAAGGTTTTGATATTGCTGCAAAAGAAAATAAGCCAATGCTTCTATACTTTACTGCTGACTGGTGTAAAAATTGTGCTCAGATGAAGATGAGTACATTTAAGGATTCTGAAGTGATTGCTGAGTTGGACAAATTTGTGAAGGTGAAGTTTGATGCAACCGTCGATAATGATGAGAATAGAGCTGTCTTAAATCAATATGGCGTCATAGGACTGCCAGAATATATTATCTTTGATGCTCAAAAATAGTATTGTTATAAGAGTTTATAAATACGGTTCTTTCGAGGTTTTTGTGGGTCATGCCTTTTTGTTCGGCCCTTTCCATGCTTCGCTATTCGGCTACGCAGGATACCGTCCTGATCGTATTATTTTATTATAACTAACCCCGTATTGCATACGGGGCTACTAAAGTTAAACCACTCCGTGGTTTTGTAAATACAGCAAACGTGTCTTGATGTCTTGTCGACATATAAGAAAATAAGGCTTAAGCTTGACAGCGAAGCATGAGAGCAGTCGTTTTTTTATTAATTATCCGTGTATATCAGTGTCAATCCGTGGCTAAAATTAGGAAGTTAAAAACTTTCCATAGAAAACACGAAAAAAACATAAATACTACAGTGAAAGAATGTTGGAGAAGATGAGAGAAGATAATACGAGAATTTATAATATTAGGATTGATGCAAACAAAGAAGATGCAAATCTTTTGTATGAATTATTGTCTTCTCTTGATTATGACATATTCTATAGTGAAGATGAAGATACTGACTTGGCTGTTGTAGAGACCTTTACATACGATATGGAAGAGTCGGTGGTTCTTAGAGAAAAGTTTTTGAAAACACTTGAACTGTCTGGATGTTTTGATGATATTCCATCTGTGGATATTGTTGAAAAGTTTAACAAAAACTGGCAGGAGGCCTGGAAAGAGTTTTTTCATACAGAAAGAGTATCCAAAAAAATTGTTATCAAACCTTCATGGGAAGATTATAGTGAAGTTGAAGGTGATGTTGTTATAGATATTGACCCTGGCATGAGTTTTGGTACAGGAAATCATCCGACAACCAGAATTTGTCTTAAATTTATGGATCGGTTAGCAGAGCAGGGAAGCTATGGCAGTTTTCTGGATATTGGATCGGGTTCTGGGATTTTATCTATTGCGGCTGTTAAGCTTGGTTTCAAATGTGTGACTGCATATGACCATGAAGATGAATCTGTAGAAATTTCTCGAGAAAACTTTAAGAGAAACGGAGTTTTAGAATCTGTAGATGTGTTTCGAGCTGATGCAACATGTTATGTTTCTGACAAAAAATATGATATTGTTGTCGCGAATATGCTTGCACATATTGTTATTGCATCTGCTGAATCTATTGTTGCAAATCTCAAAAAGAGTTCAGATTCGAGATTGATTCTTTCAGGCTGCATGAAGCATCAGTATCAGAATATGTGTGATGTCTTTGCTAAGCTGGGCGTTGAAGAGGTTGACTCTTTGGTTTATGACAATTGGCAAAGCGGAATTTTCAAGCTGGCAGCTGGCAGAGCCAGCGGTACTAAGTGATAAGTCTATTATCCGACTTTTTGAGTCCAGAGTCCAGAGTCTTGAGTCCTATGTTAGCCAATTAATCATTTATTCCCGCCTTGCGGGACTAGCAAAGCTAGCCAATTAATTATTGTTTTTAGTTGAAGATGATGTCGATCATGTCTGTTTCTTGGATATATTCAAAGCAGACGTTACAAGGAGATAGGTTTATATTTTTGTCCAAATCATCAAGTTCTGTAACTCCAGCATCCATAAGATCCTGTAACTCATTTGGATTATAATATAGATCAAAATTATCTGAACATTTAAGTCCATTGTCGTAGACATCATCTTGCTCAAGAAAATCATCAAGTTTTGCAAAGTATGTAATAATATCAGCTGCAATCATTGCAAAATTTGTCTGTTCCATCTCCAAAAACATCTGCTCAACAAACTTCACCTGTTTGGTTAAGATATCATTTTCTTCAATGGAATTTTCCCAATTTGCAAATTGAAGAAAAAACTTTGAAGGTTTAATTTTTAAAGCTCTTATGATTATTCCAAACCATGGAACTGCTTTTCCCTGATTATAGAAAACTTCACATGCTTTTGCAATTTTTTCAGCACGTTTCATCTCTTTTTCAGGGAATGAAGGGGAGGTAATGATTGTGTATGGGTTTTCTTTTTGATAATTCAGTTCGTACTTTTCTGCATCGTCTGCAAGTTGAGTTCCTGGTAATACTGCAAGTGGAAATATATCCAGATGATTTGGTGCTAGTCCAATAACAAAATCAATGCTTTTGCAAAAGTTTTTGAGGGAATCTTTTGGCAGACCATATATTAGATCAAACCCATATGGTACACCGGCTTGATGCAACAGTAATGTTTTGTTTTCAAATAGTTCAATATCAACGTTTCTATTAACAGTTTCAAGGACTTTTGAGTGTATGCTTTGCAGACCAATTTGCACAATGCAAGTGGTTTGAGCAAATAGATATGCCATTTCTTCATCAAGAAATTCACTGCGAATTTCAAAGTAGAATGTTATATGTGGAGCCTTTATGGCTATCAACTCAAGAATTTGCTTTGCAATTTCTTTGTCGTAGTTGAATGTTGGGTCAAGTACAAATACTTGTTCTATATTACTTTCTGCAATTAGTTCTAATTCTCTATTAATTCTATCAATTGAGAAACGTCTAACTTTATTTATACCTTTAGACTCGTAGCAAAAAGAACAGTTAAATGGACAACCTCTTGACAATTCCCACAGTACACCTTTTTTCTGTAAATCAAAAGTCCCATCTAAAATAGGGGATGGTATTGAATCTAAATCCTTAATTGGCTTAAGTTGTATAGTTTCCTGAATATCAGATATTGATACCCCAGCCTTTAATTGCTTAATGATGGAAATAATAATGTTTTCACCTTCACCCGGAACAGATAATATTGAATCCTGCTCTTTGAAAAAATCAAAGTCAGCTGTAACTTCAGGTCCACCGACAATAATTGTTATGTCAGGATTTTGCTTCTTTATTGCTTTGATTACATCTAACAGAAATGTTCTGTTCCAAAGATAAATTGAGAAACCAATGATGTCTGGTTCACCATTAAGTGCCAGTTTGATTGCATCTTTTTTTGACGTGTTTAGAAATGTGTCAATAAGGTTGACGCTCACATCATTAAGTTGTGCTTTTATGTTTGATGCCAATAGAGCTGTTGCTAAAGGTACTGCTCGTACTGAATCCCTTATGTGCATTGATATTAAATTTATTTTCATGGTTATATTCAATTAAAAATTAAGAATTAAGAATTAAGAATTTTGGAAAAGCTCCGCAGGTATTTTTAAATAATAATTAAAGATTAATAAGTTTCTAGGTTTTATATGTTTAAGTTGCTGTTTTTCTTTGTTGTGACCAATGTTTTGACATTATTTTGCAAAGTTCTTCGCAGTCGTTAGTTAAGCTTTCACGGGCTTGTTCAGACAAATAATCAGTTGCATGCAAAAGTCTAATCCAATATAATGGTTCTCTTGCTTCTTTGTATGAGATGGACAGTTTTGCTACAAAGTCAGCTGTGGATTGTCCGCCGAGTGCTTCTTCAAGGTTTGCACTAATGCTGGTTCCTGATCTTAAAAGTTGTTTTGATAGAACAAATTCTTTTTTTTCATTATTTAAATATTTATAAGTATTAACAATTCTAATAGCAAATAAAAAAGACTTTTCCTGTATTATATTCTGAGTTTTCATCTTAATATGTTTCTTCTCAATATTTTAATTTTTAATTATAGAGCCTTTTTCAAAAGTCAGAGATATATTAGCTTAGAAATTTCAAAGATGGAAGAAAATAAGTTGTTTATATGAGATTTTGCTTATTTATCGTATAAAAGACGGTTGTTAAGCAGA
>JAQICX010000160.1 GCA_027858345.1 Kiritimatiellia bacterium
TAAAAGTTCATCTGCAGGCTTTTTAGGCAAAACACACTAAAAACCTTGCACTTCAAGCGTTGTTAGTATAGCATAACACCTTGTTAAAAAGCAGATTATGAATTGAACAGGATCCCCTAAATAATAAATGTGTGTGAATAAATATAGTAGTAAGGAAAAAGAAGAAGAATGAATCGTATACAAGAGTTTGATGTTTTACCTCAGATCCCTGAGGAATTATTTTTTTTATGTGAGCTTTCTGAGAACTTGTGGTGGTCTTGGAACAGCAGTGCATTTGAATTTTTTGAGAGATTGAATCCTCGTTTATGGAAAAAGTTGGGATATAATCCAATTTTATTGAGATTTAGTGTTTCACAGAAGGATATAGATGCATTGGCAAATGATCCTAGCAGTGTGTCAGGTCTCACAATGCTTAAAAATCAGTATGAAGCCTATATGTCTGAAACAAAGATTGATGACAAGACTTGTGTTGGATATTTCTCTTTGGAATATGGTATTCATGAAACTTTGCGTCTTTATTCTGGTGGTTTAGGAGTTTTGGCCGGAGATCATTTGAAGTCTTCTTCTGATCTTGGAATTCCACTTGTTGCTGTTGGCCTTTTGTATCGCAAGGGATACTTCCGTCAGAAGCTTGATAATAGTGGCTGGCAACAGGAAGAGTATCCTGTCAACGATTATGCATCTTTGCCGTTGAAGAAGGTTTATGATAAGGATGATAAGCAGGTTAGAGTGTCTGTTCCCATCCCTGGTAATGTGATACATGCTGATTTGTGGCGTTTTGATATTGGGTGCATAAAACTTTATCTTCTTGATACTAATATTGCTGCTAATACACCAGACATTAAAGAGATTACAGGTTCTTTGTATGGCGGTGACAAGCCTATGCGTCTTCGCCAGGAATTGCTGCTTGGTATTGGTGGTTATAATGCATTGATTGCTGCTGGACATGATCCCATTGCATGTCACATGAATGAAGGTCATGCTGCATTTTTGAGTGTTGCAAGATTTGCTCGCTTTACAAAATCTCTTGGTTTATCAGCAGATAAAGCAATTGCACTAATTCGTCGTACGAATATTTTCACAACCCACACTCCTGTTCCTGCGGGCAATGAGACGTTTAAAATTGATTTATTACGTCCATATTTAGATGTTTTACTGAAAGATTTGGATACAACTGTTGATAGATTTCTTAGTTTCGGTCAAGAAGGTGATCATATTGGCGACGAAATATCTATGACCATTCTTGGATTGAAATCTTCAATTTACTCAAATGGTGTTAGTGCTTTGCACGGAAAAGTTGCAAAAGATATGTGGGCTTCAATTTGGCCGAACTATAATTCTGATGAAGTTCCTATTGATTCAATCACTAACGGAGTGCATCCATCAACTTGGGTTGGTGGTAGATTGAAGAGTATTTATGAACGCTATCTTGGACCTCTTTGGGAACAAGATTTTGATGATTCAACAATGTTAAATCGTATTTACCAGATTCCTGATGATGAATTGTGGCAGGCAAAGGAAAGGGCAAGAACTAAGCTTGTTCGTTTTGTTCGAGAACGAGTTGGAGCACAGTTTAAGAACAGAAATGCCGAGAGAAGTCAGCTCAAAAAAGTTGAGTCAATTTTAGACCATGATACTTTAACAATTGGTTTCGCCAGACGCTTTGCAACATATAAACGTGCTACATTGCTGCTGCAGGATAGAGAACGCTTTAAGGCCCTTCTTATAAGTGAAAAATATCCCATTCAGTTTGTTTTTGCTGGCAAAGCGCATCCGGCTGACGATGAAGGAAAAATGTTTATACAGGAAATTTTTAAGTTCGCAGAAGACGAGGGGGTCAGACACAGGATTGTTTTTATAGAGGACTATGATATTTCGGTTGCAAGAAGGCTTGTTCAAGGTGTTGATGTTTGGTTGAATGTTCCTAGATATCCACAGGAAGCAAGTGGCACATCTGGTATGAAAGCTGCCATGAACGGTGCATTGAATCTGAGTGTGCCTGACGGCTGGTGGGCAGAAGGTTATTCTGCTAATAGAGGCTGGGCTGTCGGAAACGGTGAAATATACAAAGATGCACAGTATCAGGACTCAATAGAATCTCAGGCTCTTTTCAATATTCTTGAAAACAAGGTTATTCCAATGTTCTATGATAGACATACACATGACATCCCTGTTGCTTGGATTCGAATGATGAAATCAAGTATTAAGATGGCAATTGGTACTTTCTCAAGCCATAGAATGGTTAATGACTATTATACAAAATTCTATATGCCGGCAATGGCGAATTATAAAAAGCTTTTTGATGAGCCTGCTAATCTTGATGAGGTTGTTGCATTGACGGGCAGAATTAAGTCGCATTGGCATAAGCTTTGGTTAGGCTTTCCAAAAATCAATCATGATCTCTCACGTGTTGCAATTGGCACAGAGTTTGTTATTTCTTGTGATGTATTTCTTGATGGTCTAAATCATGCTGATGTTGATGTGGAATTCTGCTGTGGTAAAACTAATGATACAAAAAATGTTGACGAATATTTTGTTGAAAAAATGAAGATGGTTGAAGATAAAGGGCAGGGCAGTTATCTTTATGAGGCAAAGTTCTCATGTAAAGAGACTGGTCATTTTGGTTTTGCAGCAAGAATTACACCTTCTGATGCAGAACTTAAAGCTCTGACACCTGGTTTTGTTATCTGGGCTGAGTAATTTGAAACATAGTAATAGGGGGTAAGATGGCAAAAAAAAGTAACCCGACAATCTTGGTAGTAACACCTGAAATTACATATCTTCCTAATGGTATGGGAAATATGGCTAATAATTTGAATGCAAAAGCTGGTGGACTTGCTGATGTTTCTGCATCGCTTGTCTCCTCTCTATTTGAGCTGGGTGCGGATGTGCACGTTGCTCTTCCCCATTACAGGCGTATGTTTCATGTGGAAGTTGGTAACTTGATTAGTGAAGAACTCCGAAAATATCAGAGTAAACTACCTGATGCCAGAATCCATTTGGCTGAAGATCGCATCTTTTATTACAGAGAAAATGTTTATAGTTCATATCATCATGTTAACCCCAAACTTGCTTTGGCCTTTCAAAGAGAAGTCTTGAACAATATTATTCAGACTGTACAGCCTGATTTGATTCATTGTAACGACTGGATGACTGGACTTGTGCCGGCTCTTGCAAAAAGGCTTAATATTCCATGTCTATTTACTGTGCATAACATTTTTACCATGAGCTCAACCCTTGCGGAAATTGAAGACCGTGGAATTGATGCAGCTGAGTTTTGGAAATATCTATATTTTGCATATCCTCCATATAATTATGAGGAGAGTCGAAATGGCAATCAGGTAGACCTGCTTGTCAGTGGAATCTTTGCTAGTCACTTTATTAACACAGTTAGTCCAACATTCTTGAATGAAGTTGTTGAAGGCCATCATGACTGGGTGCCTGATAATGTTAGAGCTGAAGTTGCTGCAAAGTATGCTTCTGGATGTGCAAAAGGCATTTTGAATGCTCCTGACCCATCATATGATCCGGAGAATGACCCTATGATTGAAGAGTTCTTCACATCGGTAAGTCATGTTCAGGGTAAAAGAGCAAATAAGGTTTCTCTTCAAAAGCACCTCGGGCTTTCAATTGATCCTGATGCACCAATGTTTTTCTGGCCATCGCGTTTAGACCCAATGCAGAAGGGTTGTCAGTTGTTGTCTGACATTCTGTATCGTTTAGTATCAAAATATTGGGACAAGAACCTTCAAGTTGTTTTTGTTGCCAATGGTGCATATCAGCCGATTTTTAGGGATATTGTTCGGTGGCATAATCTTCACGAAAGAGTTGCTGTTTGTGATTTTAACGAGGAACTTTCTCATCATGGATATGCGGCCTCTGACTTTATGCTGATGCCATCACGATTTGAACCATGTGGTTTGCCTCAGATGATATCCTGCTTATATGGTTCCTTACCTATTGTGCATGATACCGGCGGTTTGCATGATACTGTTGAATTTTTGGATTTAGAAAATAATAGTGGCAATGGCTTTTTGTTTGAGACATATGATGCCAATGGACTTATGTGGGCTGTTGACCAGGCCATGGATTTTTATAACAAACCTCAGAATGTTAAAAATGCTGTTATTTCAAAAGTTATGGATAATGCAAAGAACACATTTAATCATGATGTAACAGCAAAGGCATATTTTGATGTATATGAAGATATGCTTGATAGACCAATTGTCAAAGATTTCTGAAAAATTAAATTTATAATGCTTAATGGTTAATGTGGAAGAATTGTCTCAACGTGCACAAAAAACTATGAAAAGATAGAGAAAACAATATGAAGATTAAAGTAATTAATGGACCTAACCTAAATATGTTGGGGAGTAGAGAACCTGAAAAGTATGGAAATGATACTCTTGACGATATTAACAAAAAGTTGTTAGAGCTTGCAGCTGAAAACGATTTGGAAATTGAGTTTTATCAATCAAATCATGAAGGTGAATTGGTTGATTGCATACAGAGTTGTCTTAGTAGTTGTGATGGTATAATTATAAATGCTGGAGCATACACACATACTAGCGTTGCCGTTAGAGATGCAATTGCATCTGTCTCAAAAATCCCTGCAGTTGAAGTCCATTTAACAAATCCTCATACCCGCGAAAATTTTAGACATAAATCGTTGATTGCTGATGTGTGTGTGGGTACTGTCGCTGGCTTTGGTGCTGAATCATATGTTCTAGCCCTAAATTGGTTTGCAAAGAAAAAGTGAAAAAGTATAAAGTTTTAAAAAAATCACTAAGCTTTTTGGAAGAGCTTATTAAAATAGCCAGCCTTTCCGGTTCTGAAAAAGACATCCAGAATGCCTATATTAATTACCTCAAACCTACCATCAAAGATTTTGATGCAGATATGCTTGGAAATGTTTCTGCAATACTTAATCCTGATGCCACATTTAAGGTAATGCTTGCCGCACATTGTGATCAGGTTGGGTTAATGGTTCAATACATCGATTCAAATGGCTTTCTTATGATTAATAAAGTGGGTGGACCAAATCTTTCTACATATTCCGGACAAAATGTTTTAGTCAAATCAAATGATGGCAAATGGTTGCCTGGGGTTATTCAAAGAAAGTCAAATTCATTTTCTAAGGATGAAATAGAAAATATTGAAAACTATTTTATTGATATTGGCGTATCTTCAGAGAAAGAAGCATCAAGGCTTGTCTCTGCTGGCACACAGATTGTTGTTGATACAAAACTTCAAAAATTGACAGGTTTCAGATATACGGCATCAGCCTTTGATGATAAAATTGGTGTTTTTGCCATTGCAGAGGCAATTAAAATTTTGTCAAAGTATGACTTGGATATTGGCGTATATGCAGTTTCAACAGTTCAGGAAGAGGTTGGCACTCTTGGTGCAAAAACAGCATCTCATGCAATTAACCCTAATGTAGGAATTGCCGTTGATGTTAATTATACCAGTGATTACACTTCTTCTCCAAAAAAAATAGTTGGTAATGTCGGATTAGGTTTGGGTGCTGTTTTAGTCAAAGGTATTAATGTTAATGCAAAAGTTGATGAACTCTTAACAACTGCTGCTAAAAAAGAAAATATTAAAACTCAAATGTCTGTGTGCCCAGGAAGAACAGGAACCGATGCAAGAACTATACAGCTTGCGGGAAATGGCGTCGCTACAGGTTTGGTTAAAATTCCATTGAGGTATATGCATTCTCCAACAGAAGTTTTGGATATGTCTGATGTTGAGGATACAATTAACCTTCTAGTTGCCTTTGTCCTATCAATAAGTGAAGACATTGATTTTCGACCTGTTCAAGTTTAGTAAAGAAATTTTCATTAAAATATTAGAGAAAGTATCAGTATGAAAAAAACTGTTTTGAGATTATTGTTAATGTTTCTGTCATGTACAATTATATCTGCTCATGCAGCAACCAATGAAGTTGTCGACTCAAAAAACTTAGCCAAAGATTATGTGCCTGAAAACTTTTCTACAAATGATTTTTGGTTTCCAATTGGCGAGGAGCTTATATTCAAGGCTCTTCTTGGTTTTATACCTGTAGGTGAGGCTTCTTCAAAAATTGACTGGGGAGAGCTTGATGGTAAAAAAGTTTTACATATAAAGTATTGGGCAAAAAGTAATAAAGTTATTGCAACTGTTTATCCTATTGATGACGTAATTGATGTATATATAGATCCGGTAACATTCAGATCAATAAAGTATGAGATGAAACTAAAAGAGGGTAGCCACTTTAAACATGAAATAACAACATTTGATTATGATACTCTAAAAGGTACTGCTATAAGAGTTGACAAAGATAACCGCAAAGAAGTCTTTGATTTCTCTCCAGATGCTAGAGGGCTTTTTACTTTTATGTATTATATGCGTTCGCGTGGATATAAAATTGGTGAAAAAGAGACGTTTAATGTTGTCACCGATGGCAAAGAGTATAAGTTAACCGTTGACCCAAAGAAAATTGAGAAAATCGACGTAGGTAAATATGGAAAATTGAGTGCTGTTCGTGTAGACCCAAAAGCGGAGTTCAATGGAATCTTTATAACAAAGGGTAAGGTTGTTGCGTGGGTTTCTCAAGATCCAAGAAGACTTATGGTTCGTGGAGAAGTTCAACTCCCCTTTATTGCTGATGTAAAGTTTGTTCTTAAAGATGTTAAAGGCCCTGGCGATGATTTTTGGTCAAACTTTGATGAAAAAAAGGCCAAAAAAAATGAAAATAAAAGGTCATCCCGTCCTAGTAGAAGGCGATAAAATGATTGGCAACTCCCTCAGCAGTTGCCAGTGGCTTGGGGGTCACCTCGGGGCTTGCCCCCGTGGAAACCATGATTGGAAAGCCCTC
>JAQICX010000219.1 GCA_027858345.1 Kiritimatiellia bacterium
TGTAGATTGTTTCATGCTGTAAGCCTGATTAAAATTATTTTATAAAAACATCACCCAGTAGATGATATTTAAGAAAATCTGTCATTCAGTTTAATTGCAATGTCAAATTATCAGAACAAACGGAAAGTGCTTATCTGCAATGATTTACACAAATAGAATCCGTGTTAATCCGTGTCAATCCGTGGCTGATTAAAAAAATATAGCCATTTAACCGAAAATCTAAGCCCTATTTATGGACTTCGGACTCTTTATTTAGTATTTCAACTAGGAGTACCCAGAAGCATATTACAAAATTAAACATTGAAATCTGTAATGGTAGTGGAAGTGAGTATATTGCTATTACTGCAGGAATCCATATTAACCAATTTGTGATAATCACGGATGGTATTTGAACGTGAAAGAAGTTTTTATCAAACGTTTTTGAGAATCCTTTGAATTTGTAGTCGTAGCTTTTCCAGTGGTATGCAACTGCAATAATTGGTGCAGCAATAAGTGCTGCATATATAAATTGGTCACAAAGAACTTTGCTTGCCAGCACTTTAAAACTGTTTTCTGTTCCAAACACTTTTGACTGCAAAGTATAAAACAGATCAACCTCAACGCCGCGTTCTGCCCAGAATAGAATATAAAATATCAGATTCTTTATGAGGTTCTTTTTCATCCTGCCTGTCGATACAAGGTATATGTACGGGATGATTCCTGCAAAGATTGCGGTTGCAGTTAATGAATAAAAAACACCATATTTTGCTTTTGCCTCACTTAGCATATCAAAGTATGCTTTTGAAGGTTCATAGAAGTAGTAGAGGAGTAAAATGCTGGATGCGAATATCCATAAAACTAATCCAGGAAGTGCATTTTTCTTTATACTGGTAGTTATAATTTTAAATAATTTTCTTTTCATTTTTCCTTATGCTTGTACTGATAATTCTAAATGGTTTTTTTTGTAGTCGCGAAGTTTATATTAAATGTGCAGAGGTTACAATAAATTAAATGGTAATATGATTTTTTTTTGCTTTAGCTTTGTTTGTAAAAGTTGTAGACTATCTTTTGTTTTTTTAGTAATAATATAGGGTGTCCAATCTAAGATTAAACCGGAAACCTTAATATATGCGAACGCAGAATCGGAGAATAATTTGCGGATTATAGGTAAAGATAACTTTTTGGATGAACTGGAAAAAACGAGGAAGGATTTTCAGTCAGATTATTATGCTATGTATTCAAGTGTACTTGATGGTATAGTGAAAGATCCAGTCTGCATGATGGTTCCGATTGATGATCATATTGTGCATCGTGGTGATGGCATTTTTGAAGCGTTTAATTGTTTTGAAGGTAAAATTTTTAATTTGGAGGGACACTTGAAGCGAATGGAAGCTTCTTGCCGTCTTTTGGAATATGATATGCCGTTTTCAATTGCTGAAATGACAGATATAATAAAAACCACTGTTTTTGAGGGTGGACACAAGGATTGCACGGTTCGTCCCTATGTTTCGAGAGGTCAAGGAAGTTTTGGAGTTAATCCATATGATTGCAAAAAAAGCAATTTTTATGTTGTTGTGACAAAGAGAATACCATTTTTTATGGACCGTCATCCGGCGGGGGCATTGGTTGCTCTTAGTAAGTTTCCTCCTAAAAAAGATATTTTTGCTAGGTCAAAGAATTGCAACTACATTGTGAACGTAATGATGAAGAAAGAGGCTGTTGATTCAGGTGTTGATTTTGTTGTTTCAGTGAGCGAGGATGGATATGTTGCAGAGGGTTCAACAGAAAACATTGGTCTGATAAATCAGGATAATTGGCTACTTTTTCCTGAGATAGATGGTGTTTTGGCGGGTACGACCATGCTGCGGGCTATGGCTCTGGGTCAGGAACTTGTAGGTAGGGGTGTACTTAGTGGTGTTGCATTTGCAAAGCTTGAGCCAAAAGATTTTGAGTGTGCGAAAGAGGTTATGATGGTTGGAACAACATTGAATGTCACAAGCGTTTGCAGCTTTTGTGATAAGGGTGTTAGCGGAGGAAAACCAGGGGCGATATCAAAGATGTTGAATGATATGCTGTTTGATGATATTTATGGTAATGATGAGTTGGCGACAAACTGTTTTTAGGGAATAATGATATGATGATAAGAACTTATGCTCATGCGCGTGCTGCGTTGATTGGGAATCCGTCTGATGGTTATAATGGTAAGACGATAGCGTTTACTTTTGGCAACTTTTTTGCAGAGGTAGATTTATATGAAAGCCCCGAATTGGAGATTTTACCCAACCCATCGGATCACTCACTTTTTCATAGCATTGAGGCTTTGGCTTATGATGTTAATCAGCTTGGTTATTACGGTGGAATAAGATTGATAAAAGCTGCAATAAAGAAGTTTTATGATTATTGCACTGAAAATGGTATTTATCTTCACAAAAGTAATTTTACGGTTAGATATAAATCTAATATTCCACATTTAGTTGGTCTTGCTGGATCTAGTGCAATTGTCACAGCCTGTATGAAAGCATTGTTGGAGTTTTATGAGGTTTCAATACCTAAACCTTTGCTTGCATCACTTATTCTTGAGGTTGAAACAGAGGAATTGGGCATTTCTGCTGGTTTACAGGATCGTGTTGCCCAGGTTTATCAGGGATTGGTATATATGGATTTTGATAAGGATTTAATGGCTAAGCAGGGCTATGGAGATTACAAACATATTGATGCAACCTTGTTGCCCAATATTTATATTGCTTATCAGAAAAATTTATCAGAAATTTCAGGAGTCACGCACAGTGATTTGCGAGCTAGGTATAACCGGGGAAATAAAGAAGTTCATGAAGCAATGGATTTCTGGTCAGATTTAACAGTTCAAGTCAGGGATATGCTTGTTGCAGGTAATGTTTCAGATATTGGTAAATTGTTGAATGCAAATTTTGATATGCGCGAAAAGGTTTGTAATATCAGCGAAGGTAATCTGAATATGATTAAGGCAGCAAGATCAGCTGGTGCAAGTGCAAAATTTACAGGTTCCGGTGGGGCTATTATTGGAACATATTCTGATGACGATATGTTTGAGAAGATTGTGCTTGAAACTAGAAAATTTGGTGTTGAGGTTATTAAGCCTGAGATAGTTGTTTAGATGGCGGAGCCAGCAAAATGTAGGGGCGAGATGCATCTCGCCCTTCAAATATGAGGGAAACATTATGATAAGAAAAGCAGTAATACCCGCAGCGGGATTTGGAACAAGATTTTTGCCAGCGACAAAGTCGCAACCTAAAGAGATGCTGCCTGTTGTAGATACACCAGTTATACAGCATGTTGTTGAAGAGGCGGTTAATTCAGGAATCACAGATATATTAATGGTTATCGGCAAGTCAAAGAGAGCAATTGAAGAGCATTTTGACAGAAATTTTGAGTTAGAGACAGAATTAAAGCTTAAAAACAAATTGGATGAACTTGCACAGATTCGTCATGTCACAGAACTTGCAAATATACATTTTGTTTGGCAGAAGCAGATGAATGGTCTTGGCGATGCAATATATTGTGCAAAAGACCATGTGGGTGATGAACCATTTGCCGTTTTATTAGGGGACACAATACTTTCTTCAGATGCACCTGTGACAAAGCAGATGATGGAAGTTTATGATCGATATGGAGAGTGTGTCGTTGCTCTTGAAGAGGTACCGGATGATAAAGTGTCAAGATATGGAATTGTTAACGGCAAAGAGGTTAAAGATAATGTATATTTGATTGACGACATAGTTGAAAAACCAACGTTGGAGGAGGCTCCATCTAATTTGGCAGTCTCTGGAAGATACATCTTTAACTCAGATATTTTTGAGAAGATAGAGAAGACACCTCGTGGTAAGAACAACGAAGTGCAGATTACAGACGCCATGCGTCTGAATCTTAAAGAGCATGCAATGTATGGCTTTAAGTTTAATGGCAAACGTCATGATGTTGGTAATATATTGGATTATATAAAAACAAATATATTCTTTGGGCTTAAGAATGATTTGATTAAAGATGAGTTAGCAAAATATATAAAAGAGTTAGCTCAAGAAATTTGATTGGAGACTTATGATGAATATTAATAAAAATTTACAAAAAATATCTTTAGCTCTTTTTATGGGGTTTTCAACCTGTCTTGTGACAGCACAAGTAACTCAGGTCAGCAAGATTATGGCTCAATATGAGGATGCATTTTTTAATAAGATTGAAGAGATATCAGATAATTATAATAAAAAAGTAAATTATCTTAATGCTCAATATATGGACAGATTGCATAGAGATATTATTGCAATGAAAAGCCGTGGTGCTCTTTATGAAGTAAAGGCTGCACAAGATGAAATCGCACGTTTTGGAAAAGATAACCAACTTCTTGCAAAGAATGTCAATAAAGAATTCGATAGTTTAAAACAGGTTCAATTAGCCTGTATTGCCAAGATGGATCAAGTGAATTATGAAAAATCAAAAGAGATTGTTTGTATTTATAGTAGAGTAATTGATGCGTTGAATAGAGATAAAGATCTATTGACCAAAAATGGTGATGTTAATGATGCTCTATGGGTTGATGAAAAACGTAAAGAATTTGAGGGTAGCCGAGCATTTAAACAAGCTCAGACATCTGTAAATATTTATGAGTTAACCCACACAATAGAGAAACAAGTCGAAGAGTCTACTCCTGAGGTTGCTGATACACCTCAACAGCAGCCACAGCAAAATATGACTGCAGCACAGGATGAAGTTGAAGCTGCGAAACCTCTTGATCCTGCAATTTATGGAGCGCTTAAAATTGACCATTCCAAAACGTATCCTCAAGGGCATATCAAAGAATATAAACGACTTGGATTGAATAGTAGAACTGATGTTAACTCTTCTGCTGTTGCTCTTACTGCCTATGAGAAGGATCTATCTCCTGATGAACGAGGCAATTGGCAGTGGGCAAAAAAGATACGTTTTCAAATTAACTCCAATACTTCCAGGAGAGATTATTATAATACTTTTATGGTTGTACGGTATTTTGGTAGTAATAGACCTTCAGGAACAACAAGTAACATCAACGGTTTTGGCATCCGAGCTGCACCGAGAACAACCATAATTACTGAGATTGGTTGGCAGATTATTATGATTCCTGAGCCTCTGACAAATAGTAGAATGTTTTTGGATTTTCCTGCATTTCCAGAAATTGAGGCAGAGCCATGGAATTCAACATCTTCTTTGTTGAGTCGCACTATAGACCAATATAACTTCTTTGGTATCATTGTGTCTGTTTATGATGCCGATAATAATTTGATTTATCAAAAAGCTTCTAATGACGGATTGAGTCCTTATGCAAGACCTAAACCACATATTAGTATTAAGGCCATAAGAAATCCTCAAAACTTTCGTATCGTTACTCAACCTCAACTTTAAACTAATAGGGAAAATTGAAAATGAAGTACACTAAGAATTACTTAGGGTTAGACCTTAGTACCCAAGGTCTAAAAGCAGTTGTTATTGATTCTGATTTACAAATTATTTTTGAGACATCTGTGAATTTTGATAAAGAACTTTCAGAATTTGGAACTGAAGGAGGGGCATTAATTGATGGTGAAACCGTCACTGCACCATCCTTAATGTTTGTCAAAGCATTGGATATGGTTATGGAGAAGTTAAGTGAATCTGCTCTGAATCTATCTGATATTAAATCTGTCTCAGGCTCAGCTCAACAGCATGGTAGTGTTTGGCTGAATGAGAAAGCTAAAGATAAACTGGCAACGCTTGATCCAGATAAGACTCTTGCTGAGCAGTTAGAGAGCATTTTCTCAATGAATAATGGACCAATCTGGATGGATTCCAGTACTCGTGATTATTGTTTGGCATTGGAATTTGTGATTGGTGGCGCAAAAGATGGTGCAAAAAAGCTTGCAAAGATAACCGGCTCCAGAGCATTTGAGCGTTTCACAGGCTCTCAAATTGCCAAATACTTTTATACAACACCAGAAGTTTATGCACAAACAGAGCGAATTTCTCTAATCAGCTCGTTTATGCCGAGTTTGCTTATCGGCGACTTTGCTGAAATTGATTTTAGCGATGGTTCAGGAATGAATCTGATGGATATTAACTCAGGTCAGTGGAATGATAAAGCTTTGAATTATGCAGGTGGTGAGAGTCTTAAACAAAAACTTGGTACACCTAAAGCATCTCATGAAGTTGCAGGAAATATATCCTCTTACTTTGTTGAAAAATATGGGTTTGACAAGAATTGTAAGATCATTCTGTTTTCTGGTGACAACCCTAATAGTCTTGCAGGTCTTGCTGTAACTGGGCCAAACGATGTCATTGTCAGCATGGGTACAAGCGATACAATATTCGGTTCAACACCAAAAGCTTCGCCTTCTGAAAAAAGTGGACATGTATTTGTGAGTCCAATGAATCCAAAAGAATTCATGGTTATGCTTGTCAGACAAAACGGTTCGTTGACTCGAGAAAAAGTGCGCGATCAGTGGGCAGATGGATCATGGGAAACTTTTACAGAAATGTTGAATAAGACACCTGCTGGAAATAATGGCAATGTTGGCATTTATATTTATACTCCTGAAATCACACCACCAATAAAAAATACGGGAGTTTTTAGGTTTGATAAATTTGGTAATGAGGTTGAATCTTTCTCAGCTGAAGAAGAAGTTAGGGCTGTCTATGAAAGTCAATTTATGTCTTTGCGGCTGCATAGTAAAAAAATTGGATTGAATCCTGACATGATTATTGCAACAGGTGGTGCTTCGGTGGATAAAGCTTTGACACAGATGATTGCAGATGTTTTCGGCAAGCCCGTTGCCGTTGGTGAAACACCTGATTCAGCAGCAATGGGGGCTGCATATCGTGCATTGCATGGATATGTGTGTGACCAAGCAGGAAAATATATCCCATATACTGATGTAACGTCAAAAGCTGTTCAGCCAGTGGTTGTGTCTGAACCAAATAAGAAAAATCATTCTATATATTCGAAACTGTTAGGTAAATTTAAAAAGCTGGAAAAAACATTAAGTTAAGGATTTTATATGTATCTTGAAGATGTGATGTTGACTTTATATGTTGACGTGGACAACAGTGATTCTAATGTGTCTGACTTTTGTGCTCAAGCAATTAACGGAGGAATAGATATGATTGTTGCCGCTGGAACTGATTTGAGTGCTATAAAAACAATTGCTGATGTTTGTATGGAGAATGATGCTCTGCTTTCTCTGACTGATATAAATATGTTTGAAAATATTCAAGCAGATTGCTTTCTGAATATGAGTAATGAAATATCAATTGGCCAGGCTGCAAGCATTCTTTGCAATGGAGAAAAAAATGGGAAATATGTGGCGACTTTTAATGAAGCATTAATGGCAACGGAAGTTGGTGTTGACTTCCTGTTCTTTCAGCAAAATTTTCCAAATAAAAGTGCATTGGTTGCAATTGAGACTTCTATACCAATCTATGTTGGCAGAATAAAGACACTGGAAAAAGCTAGAGAATTTGCAGGTAGCGGTATAATAAGAATGCTATTCGACATGAAAGACTATGATGGTTCAATGCCTGTGACGGACTATTATGCCGAGGTGTCAAAATTAATTGGCAGGACATTTTAAAAATTAAATATTTAAATAGGGTTTCCTGTTTAATGTTAGATTGCGTATATTTTTGTGCTAACCTAGTTTGCTAGTCCCGCTCTGCGGGATTGCACTTTAGTATGCAAAATAAAGTATTAATATTTACTAATACGTTAGTTATGAATTAAACAGGATGCCCTAAATAAGGGGATAAAGAATAATGAAAGAGTGTAAAACAGTAATATTGGGTTCAATTGGTATTGATGATATTGAAACAAGGCTTGAAAGTAAGAAGGCAATCTTGGGTGGAGCTGCAAGTTATGCATGTGCCGCATCATCATTTTTTACAGAGACAGGAATGATGTCAATTGTGGGTGAAGACTTCCCCAATGAATATTTTGAAAAGTATAAGAGCTTTGGAATTAATCTTGAGGGATTGATTGTTGAAAAAGGTGGCAAGACGTTTCGCTGGGGCGGAACATATGATGATAACATGATTGACCGAGTTACAAATTTCACAGAGTTAAACACCTTAGAACATTTTGAACCTGCAGTGCCTGCATCATATGAAAATGCTGAATATGTCCTGCTTGGGAACTTGGCTCCAGCAACGCAAATCTCTGTTTTAGAAAAAATGAAAAATCCAAAGTTTGTTGTTGCAGATACGATGGATTTATGGATTAATATTGCTCGAGAAGATTTGATGACACTACTTGAAAAGATTGATATGCTTATGCTTAATGATAGTGAGGCAAGATTGCTTACAGGAGAGCATAACATTGTCAAGGCTGCCTCAAAAATTAGTGCAATGGGACCCAAATATGTGGTAATCAAGAAAGGTGAACACGGTGCGGTACTCTTTGAAGGTGATGAAATCTTTATTGTTCCTGCATATCCTGTGGCACATTTGATAGATCCAACTGGCGCAGGAGACAGTTATGCCGGGGCGTTTATTGGATATCTGTCAAATTCTGATTCTGCCAAAATACAAAATATCAAAAAAGCTTTGTATATGGGTAGTGTGGTGGCTGCATTCGGTGTTGAAAAATTCAGCCTCGAACGCTTTGAAAGTCTTACAATTAAAGATATTGAAAATAATTTTGTCGGTTTGAAAAACATGACACAGATATAAAACAGGGTTAATGGTTTATGGTAAATAGTAAATGGTTGGAAAATACTGAGTGCTGAATACATAGTTAAAGGAAACATAATATGAAGAAAATTTTTGCAGTTGATTTTGGTGCTTCCGGTGGCAAGTGTTTTGCCGGTATTTTTGAAGATGACAGTTTCCGCATGGAAGAGGTTCATCGCTTCCCGCACGATGGTGTTTCGTTCTTTATTCCTGATGAGAATGGGGAACAGGTTAGCAGAGACTACTGGGATGTAGTAAAACTTTATGACAATATCTTAGAAGGTCTACACAATTTTAAGAGAGAATATGGCGATGAAATCGATTCTATTGGTGTAGACACCTGGGGTGCAGATGGACAGTTCATCACAAAAGATGGCGACTTCTTGGGCAAAGTTTATTGCTATAGAGATCATCGTCTGGATTTTATGATTGATGAAGTGAAAACCAAAATTGATCCAGAAACTGTTTACTCAATAACAGGAATACATTTTCAACCATTTAACCTTAGCAATCAACTTCTATGGTTTGTTCAAAATAGGAAATATCTTCTAGATATTGCAGAAAGTTTTCTGCCTATATCATCAATATTCTACTATTATCTTGGTAATGTGAAGATGGTTGACTCGTCATGGGCAAGCGTAACACAACTAATGGATAGTAAAACTAAGCAGTGGTCAGATGTTATGTTTGATGCACTTGGAATTCCAATTGAAAAAATGCCTAAAATTGTTGAACCAGGAACCATCGTTGGTGAACTTAGTGATGGAATTGTTGATCTTATTGGATTAAAATCTGCACCAAAACTGGTTGCAACAGCATCACATGACACTGCAAGTGCATTTGCGTCGGCGCCAATTGACAACCCTGATGAATCTCTCATTATAAGTTCAGGCACATGGTCTTTGGTCGGCAAACTTATTCCCGAACCAATCACGAGCCAGGAGGCTGCTAACGCAGGGTTGAGCAATGAAGGTGGCATTGGTAATGTAAGGTTTTTGAGAAACTGCATGGGAACTTGGATTCTTCAGGAGCTGAGACGTGCATGGGCAGTTCAGGATGGGGTAGAGACAGGTTGGAATGTTATTGAACAACAGGTTAATGATGCTCCTGAATTCTCTGCATTTATTGATCCTGATGATACCCTTTTCTATAATCCAAAGAATATGGAAGATGCAATATTTGAATTTTGTAAAAAGACAGGTCAGAAAGAGCCTGATAGTAGGGGAACTACAGCTCGAATCGTTTACGAAAGTCTAGCCCTTAAATATAAGTATGTTAATGAAATGATTTCAAAAGTCAGTTCAACTGTGACCAAGCAGATTAATATTGTTGGTGGCGGCAGCAAAGATGTCACACTGAATCAATTTACAGCAGATTGTTTTGGATTGCCTGTTATTGCTGGTCCAGGCGATGGAACCGCAGTTGGAAACATTATGAGTCAGGCTCTAGGTATAGGTATCATAGATAATATTATTGATGCTCAAAAATATATCAGACAAGCATTTGAGATTAAAGAATTTCAACCACAGAATACAGCCAAATGGCAACCCGCATACGAGCAGTTTAAAACTATTGTTCAATAAGTATTAAGCACTGCGTAATAGGTAGGAAGTGGGAATAAAGCTCACAATAAGCCTAGGGTAAATGATCCCGCTTTGCGGGAGGAGTGCAACCCTTTTTGTACAATAAAGAAATAGTCATTGTAAAATGTGCCAACGGCACATCTCATGAGAAGCCTAGGGTAAACGACCAACGGGAGTGTAACCCTAGGATAACAACAAACAACCGTGCCCTGAAGGGGCACATCAAGAAAATGCCACAGTCATTAAGTAAAATAATAGTACATATTGTGTTTAGCACAAAACACCGAGATCCAGTACTAAACAATGAGCTAATGCACCGTGTTCATGGATACGTTGCTGTTTCTCTGAAAGATTTTGGATGTGATGTCTATAAAATTGGCGGAACAGAAGATCACATTCATATTGCTTGTTCGTTGCCCAGAACGATTACTGTTGCGAATTTGGTAAAGGATATAAAAGTATCAAGTTGCAAGTGGATAATTGACAAACTAGACCATGGATTTGCATGGCAAAAGGGCTATGGTGTTTTTTCTGTGAGCCAGTCTCACTTGGAAAAATTACAAGAATATGTTGAAAATCAGATTGAACATCATGGTACTATGAGTTTTAAAGAGGAGTTATTGGAGCTATTGCAAAAATATAAGATAGCATATGATGACAAATATTTGTGGGATTGACTTTGTGATGTCTTCCTTCAGAAGACGATAAATGAGCATTTTTTTCTAGGGTTGCGCTACGCTTACCCTAGGCTTCTTATGATATGTGCTTTCAGCACAACTTGTAGATAAAATGGGGCGTGAAAACAGTCTGTATCCCTCGGAATCGTAATAAATTTGGTTTGGCAATAGTTTGAAATTTTAAAGAAACAATAAAGAATAAGGAAAAGAATGAGAATAGTTAGACAAGTTTTTCTGATAATTGTTTTCTGGGGAATGTTTATGTCAATGTCTTTTGGTCAAAATCTTGTGGTTTCTCAGTCTAACGAATCAGGTATTTATAAATGTGGCGAAAGAATTCAAGTGAAAGCTGTTCTGCAAAATGCAGAAACAAATAAGTTATCTGTCGCTATACGCAAGAATTATTCGAACAAGCTGGAACAGAAAGATGTTGAATATAAAGACGGTGGTGTAATCTTATTTGACGATGTATTGAATGAGCCTTCAGCACTTATATTTGAAGTTAAAGCTGGTAATGAGACATCAATGCTTGGTCTGGTTGTGGGAGCGAATAAATTTGCTCCAGGTACTGAACGGCCTGCAGATTTTGACAAGTATTGGTCGGATGAGAAGAGAGCTTTGCGTGAAATACCGATGGATGTTAAAAGTGTTCCATGTGATGATGTTAAAAAAGGTTACTACTGTGCTGATGTTGAATTGAATTGCATTGGAAAACCTGCAAGAGGATATTTTGCTAAACCAATATCAGCTGAACCTAAATCTCTGCCGATTGTACTCTTTCTTCATGCAGCAGGAGTGAATGGACATTGGTGTCTGTCTAAACCCCAGACAGCTTTACATTATGCCCAAATGGGAAAAGGAACTTTGGCATTTGATTTGAATGCACACGGTATGTTGAATGGACAGCCTCAAAAATATTATGATGACTTGGCTAATGTAGAACTGAAAGGTTATGCAACTCAGGGCATTGAAAGTCGTCAAGATTTTTATTTTAGGGGCATGTATTTGCGACTTATAAGAACACTTGATTTCTTAACAAGTCAACCAGAGTGGGATGGCAAAAGAATTTTATTGTACGGAGAGAGTCAGGGTGGTGGTCAGGCTCTTGCTGGAGTTGGCCTAGATGATAGGGTCACAGCGGCTGTTGTTGTTGTGCCTGCAATGTGTGATTGGGGCGGAACTTTAGTGGATAGAAAAGGTGGTTGGCCTAATCTTTTCAGTAATAGAGACAAGACAGAAGAGCTTATGAATGTCTTACCTTACTTTGACGTAGCTCATCTTATAAAAGACACAAAAGCTTCAATATGTATTGAAATTGGTTTGTCTGATTTGACTTGCCCGGCTTCTGCAACTTATGCTGCTATTAATCAGGCTAATGGTGAAAAAACAGTTTTTAATGTTCCGTATCGAGAACATCATATGAACCAGAAACAGTATGCTGATGCTTGGAAAAAGAGTGTTGCACAGCCTAGAAGTCGTTTCATTAATGAATATTTACGTTAAGGAGAGTAATTATGATAGGTATTGATATTCCATATTCAAGAACGTTGATGAACATACAAGTTCCTGATG
The DNA here is from genome assembly GCA_027858345.1 of Kiritimatiellia bacterium. Classification (GTDB taxonomy): domain Bacteria; phylum Verrucomicrobiota; class Kiritimatiellia; order JAQICX01; family JAQICX01; genus JAQICX01. The sequence continues at coordinate 12,515 of JAQICX010000219.1, forward strand.
AAAATCTTTTGGGTATATTTAAACCATCTGAAATTGAGATTGCAGAAAATATCTCTGAGATAGAATTGATAAATAAGGCAATGGATAATCCAATTGCGTGTGATAAGCTTGAAGACTTGGTTGCAGGCAAGAAAAACATTGTTGTCATAACAAGTGATCATACTAGGCCGGTTCCAAGTAAAATTACAATGCCAATTTTGTTGGAACGTATAAGAAAAAACAATTCAGATACTGATATCACAATTCTAGTTGCCACAGGCTATCATCGCCCGACAACACATGAAGAGTTGATTAGTAAATTTGGCGAAGATGTTGTAAAAAACGAGAGATTTGTTGTTCACAATGCATTTGATGATGCGTCATTGGTCAAACTGGGCATGCTTCCATCGGGAGGTGAGTGCTGGATAAATAAGCTTGCTGTTGAAGCAGATCTGCTAATTGCAGAAGGCTTTATTGAACCACATTTTTTTGCAGGTTTTTCTGGTGGCAGAAAAAGTGTGCTTCCAGGGGTTGCTGGAGCAGAAACTGTTTTGGCAAATCATTGCGCTGAATTTATTGCGAATCCACATGCCAGAACGGGAAACCTTGATAACAATCCAATACATCTTGATATGATGTATGCTGCAGAAAAAGCAAATTTGGCTTTTATTTTGAACGTAGTTCTAGATGAAAACAAAAAAATTATTAAAGCTGTTGCAGGTCATTTTGACAAAGCTCACCAAGAGGGATGTTGTTTTGCAGAGAAGATGTCTAAAATAGAAAAGATTCAGGCAGATATTGTTATATCTTCCAATGGTGGATATCCACTCGACCAGAATTTGTATCAGGCAGTCAAAGGTATGACCGCTGCAGAAGCTATGTGCAGAGCTGGTGGAACAATTATTATGATTGCAGGTTGCGAGGATGGTCATGGAGGTGAGTCATTCTATAAAGCTCTTGCATCAGCGGAGTCGCCAAGCGAAGTGTTGGAGAATGTAATAAAAATTGATCGTACTGAAACACAGCCTGACCAATGGGAATATCAAATTCTTGCTCGTATTCTTGCCAACTTTCATGTTATCCTTGTCTCTGACCTATGTGATCCACAGATGATTAAAGAGATGCACATTGATCATGCGATGAACTTTGATGATGCACTGAAGATGGCATTTGATAAACAAGGACAATCAGCAAAAATTGCAGTCATACCTGATGGAGTGTCTGTCATTCCTGTTTAATAACAGTACAAAAATATATAAAAACTTGCAGATAAGTGTTCTGTATATTTTATAAAGTATTAACAATATTAGACTTATGAAATAAACAGGAACCCCTATAGTAATTGTTCGCAAAAAAGGAGAAAACTGTGTCAAGTAGAGAGATAAACGATTTAACAGAGGATCTCAAACGATTCAAGGCTGAAAAAGAGAAAATTCGTCTTGTTGTTGGGCAGATTGGCGGCAAAATGTCACCAAAAGGAGAAAACCTCGTAAACAGGGCATTTATTGTCTTGTTGATTGTCCTATTCTTGGGTGATGTTGCCAGACACTTTTTTAAAATACACGTACCTCTACCTCCGCTTTTCTCACTTGAGATTGGTATCCTACTAGTATCGCTTAAGATCATTTGGATGATTCGGAATCAGACCAGAGTTGAACATTTCCAGTTTTGGATGCTTACCTCTATTGAGTTTCGTTTGGATCAGATGTCAAAACGTATGCGCAACATTGAAAAGCAGGTAGTGGAGTTGGCTCCGTCAACAGGTGAAGATAAAGATTGAGGTAAAGGGAAGACAACAGGATCTTTATGTCGCTTGAATGTTGTTTTTGGCTCATGGGACGTATTGGACTTATGCGACCTATGGGCAAGGCTGATTTCGTCAGCAGTCTAAGACAACATTTAAGGTTTGGAAAATTGGCGTCACCGCATAAAAAATGACGATACCGCTTTGCTGTTTGCATCCGCAACTGTAGCCGACCTCAGCAGAGGTCGGGATATCGTCTGTAGGGTCGGGGTCATTGACCCCGCCGTTGTTGTTTATAAGCATTGGTTTTGCTTTTTAAGCAATTCCTTGTTCCAACCTCTGAGATCCATTTTTCTTGGGGTTGTGTCAGAAGTCTGAATCATTTTGTCCAGCATGGTCTCAATCATTTTCAACTTAATTTCTGTATAATTTTTGTCACCATATACATTGTTTAATTCTTGAGGGTCTTTATTAAGATCATAAAGTTCATCCACACCATTAGGTCGACGTATGAATTTGTAATCAAGAGTACGAATCATTGTTACTCTTGATACTGATTGAGGAACTTTTTGCTGTTGGAAAGCTTTTGGATAGTACTGATGTTTAGGGTTACTGCATAGTCCATCGGCTGGTTTTCCTTCAAAGCAGTGGTCGTCAAGGCCTAAGTCATAACCGCCGTCAGCCATAATAACTCTATCTTTGTCGCCAGCTTCTCCATTCATAAGCATTGGCATCATTGATTTTGCAAAGTGTGAATGTCGGCACTCTACGCCCGCAAGTTCAAGTGTTGTAGGCATGATGTCGAAACATTCAACCTGCTCTTTGACTCTATGACCTTTTTTGCCGCCGGGAACCTGAACCACCATTGGTATGTGAGTTAGATCGTCGTCTAAACCGCTTGACCATTTTTCCACAAGTCCATAATTTCCTGCCCAATCTCCATGATCCGAGAATGCAAAGATTGCAGTTTCATCCATTAAATCTTCTTCTTCAAGAGTATCAAGCAGCATACCAAGCAGGTGGTCTGAATATGAAATCATACCCATATATACTGCTAGAATTTTTTTCAGTTCGTAAGGGGTAAGTTTGTCTAACTGCCTGTACTCTCTGATAAGCTTCATAAAGGTTGGCTTATTTGGCAAATCAGCTGGTTTTAAATCAGGTAAGTCATCAGGATCATACATGCTGTACCAAGGTTCTGGAGCTTGATATCTGCAATGAGGATAAGTGAGGGCTAAAAATGCAAAGAAAGGAGGATCATCAGACTTACGACCTTTAATATAATCAATAACTGATTGAACATGATAGTAATCTCCTGCATTCTCCTCACGTGTCGGACCAGACAAAAATGAATATTGCTCTCTTAAATCACCTTCCGGAAAATATCTTGTAAAAAGGCATTCATCTTTTGGTTTAAGATGTTCGTTTGTTCTATACTCTGTTAAAGATTGCTCATATGCCTCTTCAGCCACACCATCATTCTTGCCAGTATGAATAACATCATAACCGGCGTCTTTTAGATATGTATAGGTGCTTGGTTCATGAGTCTTAAGAAGATTCCATAGTGAGCGATGGCCGCTGGTATGTGGATATAAGCCGGTTAGAAAACTACATCTTGATGGAGAACATACAGTATGCTGTACATGACACTGCTCAAAAACTGTTCCGTTTTGAGCTAGTCTGTCAAAGTTTGGTGTCTTAATTATGTCATTACCAAAGCAGCTGACCATGTCAGCACGCATCTCATCGGGATTGTAGTATATTATGTTCAACTTATGTGTCCTTGTATTGCCGTTGGTTGTTTAACGGAGCAGAGCTCCTATCGCTTCGCGACCGTTAATCGTTGATTGTAACAAACAACCTGTGTCCGCAAAAGCTCCTCCCGTAAAGCGTGATCACTTACTCTAGGCTTCTCATGAGATGTGCCGTTGGCACATTTCAGAATATCCAAGGACCAAGGACTCACGACTTAGGACTCAAACCCACAAAATTGACTTTGCCATCGCTAACTGCTTCACTCCGTGTTACTAGAAGAACTTGTGCACTTACGCACTTGCGCACTTCTTCTATTTATTCGCGCAGTAACGTTCAATCAAGTTGTTTGTTGAAGAGTCGTGTGAAAGTTGTGCATTTGTATCTTCCAATTCATCAAGAATTTTCATTGCCAGAACTTTACCAAGTTGAACTCCCCATTGATCAAATGAGAACACATTGAAAAGTACACCCTGAACAAAAACTTTATGCTCGTATAGTGCAATTAGTGCTCCAAGTGTTTCTGGGGTCAATTCTTCAGCCATCATTGTGTTTGTTGGTCGATTGCCTGGGAATGTTTTATGAGAAATTAGACTCTCTTTCGTTCCTTCAGCTGCAACTTCTTCAGATGATTTTCCGAATGCAAGAGCTTCTGTTTGAGCAAAGAAGTTTGCCATCAATTTATCATGATGATCCGAAAGCTTATTGTGTGATTTTGAGAAACCAATGAAATCACAAGGGATCAATTTTGTTCCTTGGTGGATAAGTTGATAGAATGCGTGTTGTCCATTTGTCCCAGGTTCACCCCAGACAATTGGTCCTGTCTGAATGTCAACAATTCTACCTTGCTTATCTGTTCTCTTACCATTACTTTCCATATCCATTTGTTGCAGGTAGGCAGAGAATCTTGACATATATTGGTCGTATGGTAGCACTGCATAAGATCCAGCACCAAAGAAGTTATTATACCACATGCCAATGAATGCCATCAGTGCGGGCATATTGTTTTTTAATTCGCTTTCAGCAAAGTGCCTATCCATTGCAAAGAAACCATCAAGCATTTTGCCAAAGTTTTCAGAACCAATTGCAAGCATTACAGGCAGACCAATTGCAGATGTCAATGAGTAACGCCCTCCAACCCATTCCCAAAAACCAAACATGTTTGCTGTATCAATACCAAACTTGCTTACTTCTTCTGCATTTGTTGAAACTGCAACAAAATGTTTTTCAACAGCATCTTCGTTGCCGAGTTTGTCAATCAACCAAGCTCTTGCCGTCATTGCATTTGTCATTGTTTCCAATGTTGTAAATGTTTTTGATGCAACAATAAATAGTGTTGTCTCCGGGTCAGCATCAATTAGTGCTTCTGCCATGTGTGTGCCATCAATGTTAGATACAAATTTCAGTTTTATATCTCTTTTTGAGTATGGTTTTAGAGCTTCGTATGCCATTACTGGACCAAGATCAGAACCACCAATGCCAATGTTGACGACTGTGTCAATCTTTTTGCCGGTAAATCCTTTCCATTGGCCACTACGTACTCTTTCTGAAAAATCTGCAAGACTATCAAGAACTGCGTTAACATCAGGCATGACATCTTTGCCATCCACAAGTATTTCTCTGTTGTTTCGGTTTCTAAGAGCTGTATGAAGTACTGCACGACCTTCTGTCTCATTTATGATTTTGCCTGTGAACATGTCATCAATAGCTTGTTTTAGATTCGCTTCTTCCGCAAACTTTACAAATAGGTCAAGTGTTTCATCTGTTATGATATTCTTTGAATAATCCAAAAATAGTCCTGCAGCTTCTATTGTTAACTCTGAACCGCGCTTGCTGTCAGCTTTAAAAAGTTCTGCAATTGTTTTATCCTGCATATTTGCATAGTGTGCTTCTAGGTTTTTCCACGAAGCAAATTCTGTTGTCTTTACTCGTTCTTGAGTCATTTAATCTGTCCTTGTTTTTAATTAAATTAGTTTACTTTTCCACAGCAGTTTTTGAATTTTTTACCACTGCCGCAAGGGCATGGATCGTTCCTGCCAACTTTTGGAAGATCTCTCTTCTGAGGTTGTACAGGTTGTGCTCTTCTTGGTGCACCTCCATCTGGCATTTCAGCCAAAATTTGTTGTACCATTTCTGGTGGCATTCCATCCAAGATCTGCTTTGGATTTCCACTTACACCCGAAATGCTTCCCGCAACACTGTGGTCAACTTTTGATATTTCATTTTCATTAGTCTTGATGTTGTTTTGAAGTGACTGCAAAAATTGTTCAAGAGCATTGGCAGAAGTTGTTGTTCTGAATACTGCAGTTGATATTTGTCTCTTAATGTCGTTAAGAAGTTGTTCGAACATGCTGAATGCCTCATGTTTATATTCAACCAGAGGATCTTTGTTGCCGTATGCCCTAAGGCCTACGCCTTGACGAAGATAGTCCATGCCTCTCAAATAGTCTTGCCATTGTTCATCAATAGTATGCAGAATAACATGTCTTTCCATGTCATTAATTTGGTTTGGATCTTCTGAGTACAACTTGATCTCATAAGCCTTTTCAACTTTTTCAAATACAAATTTGGCAACACTGTTAATATCCCTCATCCGAGAGCTGATCTCTTCTTCCGTGATAGCAATAGGGAAATTCATGTGCAGCCATTCCAATAAATCCGGAATTCCAACCTCACCGTGAGCCAGATGTGAATCAACTGTTTCAACAACAACGTCATCAAAAATGTCATATAAGTTTTCACGAACGTTTTCGCTCTGAACAATTTCAGATCTGAAACCATAAATAATTTCTCTCTGCTTATTCATCACATCATCATATTCAAGAGTACGCTTTCTGATTGAAAAGTTCTGCTGTTCTACTTTCTTCTGTGCAGTTTCAATTGAGCGGTTTAGCCATTTATGCTCAAGCTGTTCGCCCTCTTCCAAGCCAAGTCGACTCATGATAGATGCAATTCTGTCTGAGCCAAAAAGCCTCATTAAATCATCCTCAAGTGACACATAAAAACGAGAAGAACCTGGATCTCCTTGACGAGCACAACGCCCACGCAGCTGTCTGTCAATTCGACGGGATTCATGACGATCAGAACCTATAACATGCAGACCTCCTGGATTCTCTTCCAGCATTTGTCTGATTGTTGTTCCATCTTCCAGTTTAGCGTCTAATGAAGCTTGAGAGTCTAATATATCTGCATCAACTGTTATAACCGATGGATCAAGCTTGATGTCTGTTCCTCGACCGGCCATGTTTGTTGCAATTGTGACCGCCCCTTTGTATCCAGCTCTACTAACAATTTCAGCTTCACGTTCATGATTTTTTGCATTTAGAACATTATGTGGAATTTTAGAACGTTTCAACATTCGACTGATAAGTTCAGATACATCAACAGATGCTGTACCAACCAGTACTGGTTGTCCAATTCTGTGGCATTCGGTAATCTCTGTGATAATAGCTTTATATTTCTCTCTTTGTGTCTTGAAAATTCTATCATTTGAATCCATACGTCTTACTGGTCTGTTTGTTGGAATAACGATAACATCCAAGCCATATGTGTCATTAAATTCACCAGCTTCTGTTTCAGCAGTACCAGTCATACCTGCAAGCTTTTTATACATCCTGAAATAGTTCTGAATGGTTATAGTTGCAAGAGTTTGAGTTTCGCGTTCAATTTTTACACCCTCTTTTGCTTCTACAGCTTGATGTAAGCCCTCACCCCAACGTCTACCTGGCAGAATTCTACCTGTATACTCATCTACAATAAGGACTCGATTGTCTTGAACAACATATTGAACATCTTTCTCGTATAGTGCATAAGCTCTAATCAACTGGTCAACATTATGTATCTGTTCACTTTTTTCTGTGAAATCTTTTTGTACTTCCTGCTGTTTAGCCATCTTTTCTTCTTCAGACAACTCTGTGTTACCCTCAAGAATGGACATTTGCCCAACTAGGTCAGGAAGAACGTATGATTCAGGGTCCGAAGGGTTAAGCGCACTACATCCCATATCTGTTAATGTCGCTTCATGACTTCTTTCATCAATTGTGAAGTACAACTGTTCTTTTAACTCTCTGCCTAAATCATGATTTTCTTTTTTCAGCATACTGTTTTCTATGCCTTCGTGCAGTTTTCTGAATTCAGGATCTTCAAGCATATGCAGTAACTGCTTGTGTTTTGGCATGCCATGGAAAACTTGATACATTTTCAATTGAGATTCGTCTGTATTACCAGCTGTAAAAGCTTCTTTAACTTCGGCCATCAAATTGTTACAAAGTTTCTTCTGCTTTGCAACTAATGCCTCAGTACGTGGTTTTAGTTCCAAAAAGTGGTGAGTGGATACAGGTGCCGGGCCGGAAATAATTAGCGGAGTTCTTGCTTCGTCAATCAAGATACTGTCAACTTCGTCAATGATTGCAAATGTATGTCCTCGTTGAACTTGTCCTTCAACGCTGTATGACATACCAAAATCTCGAAGATAATCAAAACCAAACTCACTGTTTGTTCCATATGTCACATCTTTTCCATACTCTTCATGCCTTTGTGCGGGGGTCATGGAGTTTTGGATACACCCAACCGAGACTCCTAAATAATTTAGAAGATATCCCATCCATTCAGAGTCACGCTTTGCAAGGTAATCATTCACCGTAATAAGATGCACACCCTTGCCTGTAATGCCGTTTAGATAAAGTGGCATAGTCGCAACAAGTGTTTTACCTTCACCAGTCGCCATTTCAGCAATCTTGCCCTGATGCAGTGCAATACCACCAATAAGCTGAACATCATAAGGCACCATGTTCCAGAGTAAGTCATGACCACATACATCAGATGTTGTTCCGCAAAGACGACGACATGCATTTTTCACTGTGGCATATGCTTCGCAAAGAATGTCATCAAGAGTCTCTCCATTTTCAAGGCGACCTCTAAACTCATCTGTCTTAGCTTTTAACTGCTCATCGGTTAAACTTTGATACTCTTCTTCAAGAGTGTTTATTCTCGCTACTAAAGGTTTGATAGACTTAACATCTCTCTCAAACTTTGTGCCAAAAATTGCTTTTGCAATCTTGCTTATCATTTTCTTTCTCCACTTTGTAAATGTTTGTGTAAATTTGTTTGGTTAATAGGGGGATAACATCACTGTTATTCTGCTGCTACAGGCTCTGCATCAGGTAAAACACCTTCTGCTACAAGCTGTGCATCTTCTTCTGGGGTTAGCTGAAGAGGCAAGGGAGGACCTTTTGAACCCTGAGCTCGAATAAGTTCCATATTCAATTTCCTCAAGTGTTCTGTAATTTCCTCTTTTGTCATATTCTCTTTAGGGTACTTGATACGGCTCTCAACCTTGATTCTTGACTCACGCTGTCTTTTTAGACGTGAAGAATAAGATTCATTCTTATGTGAACTATTTCTTGAAAATAAAGGACGTGCGCCCACCTGCTCGGTTTGGCTAGATGAACCAGATAGTTTAGGTCCATTCATGGTTATATCAAATTCCTGACCTTCTCTTAGCAATGTTGCCGACTCGTTCGCATAATCAGCCGCAACCAGTTTGACACCATCCTGCTCTTCACCAACTCTCAAGTAATAATATTTGGAGTCACCTCTTTGACCTTTATCAATAAAACCAACCATTATCTCGCCATACGAGTCTGTGATGGCACACATTGTGTAATTTTTTGCAAAATTAGGTAGCACAGCGGGAGGCTTCACAGCAACAGGTGCAGCAGCTAACGCATCAATATCACCAAATGGCATTCGCTCCAATATAATGCTATATCTCTTGAAATCATAATATGGGTTGTCGTTTTCCTTTGCAACAACACTGGAATCACCTTCCAAAACCAGATTGCTCACAACAGCAGAAACATTTGTGTCAAAACCATTTGTGCTTTGGGGGGCGGGAAGCACATTTTCTTCTAGAACAACAGCATTTGTTCCAAGCTCTTCTTCGTTCACCCAATTGTTAATAGTCTTTATCTTAGAATCACCAGGTGAAGTATTCTCCAACGCATTGGTTATTTCGGCATCTGACTCAATGCCTGATAAAACTAATAACAATAATATTTTAAATAAATTTTTCATGTCTAGAAGTATGCCATAACACCCTCTAGTTTACAAGCCTTTTTATCAAATATATTTAGTTATACTTAATTCTTCGGTTGGACATCCTTTTTGGCGGGGTCACGGACCCCGACCCTATAGTTGCGGATGCTGAAGCCAAAGCTAAATCCTTGATTTGCAAGTGTTTTGTAGGGTTGGAGTCCGTGACCCCGCCTTTTAAATAAAAATTTCAACTTACCCGAAAC
>JAQICX010000001.1 GCA_027858345.1 Kiritimatiellia bacterium
TGAAAATCCCTGCTTACCATTTTATATGCGGTCAAAATTGGCGTGACCTTCTCAACAATTGGATAACTGTCAAAATGCAACCCTTCCAAAACTCTTTCATCACCAATCGCTCCCAACAAGATTCGTTCGGTTCCAGGCATATATAGTGGTTTCAAACCTGCATCACTTATTTTGTTAAGAATGATGTCTGCATCTGCTTTTGAGGCTTCTTTCTTCAATAAAATTATCATCTGTAAATCCTTTTCTTTAAAAATTATGCGTGTATCATAGCATGATCTGAAATATTGTCAACAACAATGTTTCTACACGTAGAAACACTTCGGTTTTTCAGTTGGATAGCTTTTCTGTCAGCGGGGACGCTGACCCTCCCATTGTGCAGTTTAATATTATATTGCCAGCAGGGAGGGATGCCGTCCTCGGCGTCCGTTGACAACAATTTCAATGTTTATCACCCAAAAAGTGATAAAACAATGACTCAATACTTGATTCTATTGATCCAAACGTATGTTTTTATCTCCAACCGAAAAATCAAGGAGAAACAAACAAGTGGTTTTAACAAGGTTGCTTTGTCTGGGGAGAAACATTTATTCAACTTTTTCAATTTTGCCATCTCGCATATGTAGGCAACTCTTCGCATGTGCAGCAATATCATGTTCGTGTGTAACCATTATAATGGTTTTGCCCTGCTTATTAAGGTTGGTCAACATATCCATAATCTGAACACTTGTTTCAGAATCAAGATTACCAGTTGGTTCATCGGCAAGTATAATCTCGGGGTCATTTGTTAACGCTCGCGCCACAGCAACTCTTTGCTGCTGTCCACCCGATAGCTCAAAAGGTTTATGTTCAAGTCTGTCTTTTAATCCAACCATATCCGCAAGTTTTTCAGCTCGTTCCCTACTCGCATCAGGATGAATTCCCAAATAGAATAGTGGTAGTTCAATGTTTTCACAAACGGTTAATTGAGGTAACAGATTGAAACTTTGAAAAATAAATCCAAGAGATCTAAGACGAAGCTCGCTAAGCTGTGAGTCTGTCATAAACATCGGATCTTCATCATTAATCATATAATCCCCGGAAGTTGGGCGATCCAAACAACCAAGTATGTTTAACATTGTGCTTTTACCTGAGCCACTTGTTCCCATAATTGCCCAGAATGACCCGCATTTAAATTTATGGGTTACTCCATCCAATGCCTTAACTGGTATTGTGTCTGGATTATATATTTTCTTTATATCTTTAAATTCAATTACATTATTACTCATACTACTAAAATCCAATTCTATATTTGCGAAGAATTAAAACATAAAACGTTGAAAATGACAATACTAATTTAGTTTTTCATAATATTTAATCTAGATATATCATTGTTTTTTCGCTTAAATGGCTATGTCTTTTTTATTAGCCACGGATAAGCCACTCTCCCGCTTTGCGCATATGCGTCAACCTAAGCATAATCTGTTTATTTGTTGTTGCATATTAATGCGGTCTTTTCTAGTTTCGTAAAACGCATGAGACTCAATCATATGGGTTGTCATATCAATAATGTTGATTTTAAGAAATAGGCAAACAAAGATGATAGAAAGGTCTGCTACAATATTTGCAACTCGTAAAATGCTAGCGTGTTTTTCTTGTGATGAACAGAGTTCTATTACAGCATGAAACCTCTGAGCTAGAATGCTGAAGATTAGTTTTGAAGCAGTAGATGCAAGGATGGCATCTTTGGAGGCTGTATTTGGCAAATGTAACTTTAGATGTGTTTTCCAAGCTTTGAACAAAACCTCTATTGTCCACCCAAGACGATAAATCTGGTCGATTGTCTTAGGTGTAAGCTTTTCTGGTTCAACATTTGTAATGAGTATTGTCCATCCCATCATAAAAAGCTTTTCCTTCGATGGTTTGCAACGTTTATCCCGATTTTTCTTAGCCTTCCTCCGTCTCCTGTTTGCAACGTCCTCTGGCACAGGGACCGCAACTAATCTTACTGGTAGGCGTTGCTCTTTCCCTAGAAGGACCTCTTGGTCAACAAAACCTTGTCGTTTAAGAATTTTATATAGATTTAGTTTTTCTGGCTCTGTCACAGTTTCCGTGTGTCATGCCTTTTTGTTCGCCCCCTTCAGGGTCGTCTTATGTTATTATAACTAACCCCGTATTGCATACGGGGCTACTAAAGTTCAACTGCTTCCATGCTTCTCTCTGCAGCTTCGCAGGACACAGTCGCAGTTGCTAATGACCACGGAGTGGTCTAATATTAATAGCCACGTATGAAATACGGGTATAAATGTTAAGCATTACATAACGACTACAACGTAG
>JAQICX010000035.1 GCA_027858345.1 Kiritimatiellia bacterium
TCCGTTTTTATAAATTTTCTATTTTATTCATTTAACTTAAAAAAATGAAACAATCTTACTATATCCTGTTGACAAAACTTCAGACATATGAACGTTGGAGTCACACTTTCCTAGACGCGCCAGCGGCTGGGAATAGTGTGCACTCATTTGTTAGATTTTATTTTTTTAGGTCGTGACCAAAAACTTATAGCTACGACAATTATGTTAACGGCTATGAAACCGTAATGTGGTATGAATGTAAATAGATGGTGTGCAAATGGAATAAGTGAATAGTTAAAACCTCCAAATACGGGACAAATTACTCCTGCAACTAACACCCATGTTCCTAAGCGTTTGGAAAGAAGGTGAAAAAATCCTGCGGCAATTAAGATTATGATTGGGGCAATGCTGAGTATTGCGTAAATCATTGGTCCTGAAAGCAGATATTTTACATATTTCGCCAGAACTATTACGGTTTGGGTTAACATGGTAGCTCCGAGAATTCTATATGTGATATTTTTTGTCATTTTATAAATCTAACGCTAGAGTCACACTTTCCTAGACGCGTCCAGCGGCTGGGAATAGTGTGCACTCATTTGTTCTGTTATTTATTTCTTTGTTTGATTGCTAATCCTAGGAAACCTAATGAGAAAAAAATCCAGCCTCCAAACTCCAGAACCTGAGCAATCGGCCAAATACCTGGAATCAAACGGATGGGACCAATGACTGTGACAACAGACAAGGTAACTATTCCTGATACAACAATTGCCACGGAGCTAAGAAGGAGACAAATCCCAACAGGGATGCTTGTCTTTTTCCAAACCAAGATAGCCCCTGTAAGCAAAACTACTCTTGTGATTAACAAGGTGAGAAATTTGATTGTCATTTGGTGTTGTAATATCATTTTATTTTCTTACAGAACGTTAGAGTCACACTTCCCTAGACGCGACAGCGGCTGGGAATAGTGTGCACTCATTTGTTCTGATTGTTTTTTATTTGTTGGCTATATTCTTATATTTTGCTTCTGCAATATTAAAATCCAAATCTGACAGGGCTTCGTTAAACGTAGAGTAATCATAGGAAAATTGATTCATAATATAGAATTTTCCTTCAATTTTTTTCATTGCGTACGTTTCTCTTGCTCTTCCTGCTTCATATTCATCAGAGCTATACTCAACAATCAGAATATTATATTCTTTATAACTAATAATATAGTGCAGTTCGTACTTGGGGATTTCTACTGAAGCCCAAGCTTTAAGAAAGATTTCTTTTTTAGGTGCAGAAATTCCTAGTTTTTTATAAAAGTCCTCTCGTTTCCAATAAGTTTTATTGAAATTCTCCCAATTATTATTCTTCATAGCTGTAATTAGTGATCGAAAAGTTGAACGAGGAGTTTTTTGATCTATTAAATCTTTATCAAAAGGTTTTAAAATCTCTACTGGAGTGATTGGTTGACATGTATATGTGAATTTTTCACCTTCAATCTCGGCTGTTGTTTCTGTTTTTTTAACGACAGTAAATGTTGCTTTTCCTAAAACGAATTTTGATCCTGCTGTTGAGTCAAAAGGACCGTAATTCTTTCCGGTTTTGTCCAACCGAAGATAGAACTCTTCTGCTGTAGCATTATAGATGAACAAAATCCCGATAAGTACTTTTAATACTGCCTTCATATTTGTTCTTTTCTTTCTTTATTTTTTCAGAACGTTGGAGTCACACTTTCCTAGACGCGTCCAGCGGCTGGGAATAGTGTGCACTCATTTGTTCTGTGTTTTTTTCCATTTTAAGTCTAAACTTATACCGTCAGTGTTTTCCTGTTTTGGTTCAAGCCATAAAGTCGAAAGATTCTTTTCAATTTTCTTTCGTTTTCCGTCAACAGTGTAAGAACACGAGACTCGGTAGGTGATACCAGTACTGTTTGCCTTCCGTATGCCGTATGAAAGGACGTATCCTCCTCTACCTCCATCGGCACTGCAACAGAACATGGAAGTTGGGAAAGGTTCATATTCTTTCACGATACGAGGAAAATGATATGTTTCACTTCTTGTGGCAACACCTTTGATATCAAAATCGACAATTAGGGAGAATTCAGCCTGCTCTGCGTTGCACAACGAATATGCGGATTCTGGTTCTAGAATCTCAACTTTCTCAATAAAATGAGGGGTATGGCATGATGCTAGAGCAACGCAGAAACTAATAACGATTGGAATTGTGTATTTCATTTTTATAAACAGAACGTTAAGATGAGGCGCGAGTTTACGAGTCGCTTCCATCGATTTGTTAGCCAATCTTTTCTTTTTTTTTGTTCTTTTTCGGAGAGCCGAGTACGACATGTCCGAGACAGACAAACACTAATACTGCAATCATCATGATAGGAAATACAAGAAAAGCCTTTGTCTCTAAATCAAGCCTGACTGAAATGTATACACCGACCATGCTACCAATGGCAAGACCATGGATCAATCCACCGAGGTACTTGCGTCCTCGCCATTTCAATTTATCTAATCCTATTTTCATTTCTGGCTAACGTTGGAGTCACACTTTCCTAGACGCGACCAGCGGCTGGGAATAGTGTGCACTCATTTGTTGAGAGTGATTTTTTTATCACTCTCATTTGATTTGTTTTATTTTGCCTAAACTGATTTTCTTTTGCCATCTTTGGCAAAATTTATTATCTTTTTGTTCTTTTAAATTTGTTCTCTCAACGCTGGAGTCACACTTTCCTAGACGCGACCAGCGGCTTGGAATAGTGTGCACTCATTTGTTCTGTTTATTTTGCTTTATACAATTCTATTAGTTTGCATCTAATTATTAGGAGTCATGTCCCAAGTATCCAACTGTGGTTTTCAAAGCTTCTAGTAGTTTCAATGCTTCTTCTTTTTGTATAAGAATTGTATTTGATTCATCATGATCAACCCGTAGACAAATCTCAGACGTGCCGTAAGAGTTGCAGTTGCTTACCATAATTTCAACATTACGTTTTTTGTCGCTATTTGCAACAGGAAGATCGCTTTCGTAATAACAAGTTGTTGACATTTATTTTACCTTTCTATTTATTATCAGACAGAACGTTTAGATGAGGCGCGAGTTTACGAGTCGCTTCCATCGATTTGTTCGCCAGTTGTTTAGTCAAATTGTGTTGATCGGTTTAGTTCCGCTGGACTGCGCCACTCAATGCCATACTTCTCATTGAGAATTCGCTTCAATTCTGTCCAATAGGTATGCACTGAACCGAGTTGCCCCTTAATGCCTCGTTCTTCAAGAATGGCATTAGCCTCTGCTCGTGCAGACTGGAATGCGTCCGCGTTCTTCGGGTCAATTTCACTGGCATCGCACACAGTTGAGTGGAAGTGTGCGTAGGCAATGCCGGTGAAGTCCTCTTCGACTTCAACGGGTGAAAAGAACCAAGCTATGTCACCATCCGTAACGAAGAACCGGTTTGTGTCATCGGGACTCTGCCTGAGCCATGATGGAGGGACGTCTTGATGCTGGTGAAGGATAACGTCCTTTGGTCTTGTCGCACTGCTGAAATCATTCGTCCCGCGCTCACTGAGCGCGGCCAAGGCGTACGCTTCGCTATGTCCTTCTGCCCGTGATATCGCGTACCAGTACATCCGTAGCGTAAGAGGACTGATGATTTTTGCGTTTGCATCATTGCGAACACAGACGAAGTTATACCGAGTCATCTTGTACTCAGGCTGTGAGGCCGACTGGATGTCGATAGCGAGGCTCTTTGCAGCAACTGCGCGCACTGCCGGATCTGCTAACTCGTTATTGATATTGGTAATTCCGTTATGCCCCACGTCAATAAAGGTGTCTGGCGAAATACCATTGTAACTCTCATAAAAGGATCCATCATCGGAGGCAAGGCCGTTGATTGTAGCGAGAGCTGCTAAAATGATCAGTATGTTTCTCATTATCTTCATGGCGAACGCTAGAGTCACACTTCTCAAGACGCGACAGCGGTTTGAGATAGTGTGCACTCATTTGTTGTGTTTTTTTATCAATTTTGTTCCGCGAATCACTGCATATGCTAAAAGCGGAAGTATCATTAGTATTTTTAATGTATGACCAAGACCATGCCACCATTCGCTTTGGATATTTTGATACGGAATGCCTGACATCCAAAATAAATCCCATTCTGAATCGATGTTCTCGAAGCACATACACGTAAATCCAGATAAGCCCAAAAGGTGGTGAGAGTAAATTGCAAAAACAATACTCAATATAATGGTTACTATTAACATTATTTCTGGCCAGTAGCGTTTCATAAGTTTGTCATGGTCTGTTTTTATTTTTTTACACAACGTTGGAGTCACACTTTCCTAGACGCGACCAGCGGCTGGGAATAGTGTGCACTCATTTGTTCTGTTATTTTTTTTATTTAGTTCCATTTATAATACCTCCTGCCAACATAAGTATTGCAGGAATGATAAGAATGCGATATTCATCACGAAGTGCTAGTTGAAGTTTTTTCATTTGAAATATAGCATCTGTTCTTGGAATCATTTCTCCTTCAGTTAGATTCTGACTATACCACATCCATGATGCATAAGGACCAGCAGAATCTAAACAGACAAATAGAATCCATCCAATCCCAATTAATAATAAAGAGTATGCTATAATTTTTCTTATCATTTTTTATTTACAGAACGTTGGAGTCACACTTTCCTAGACGCGTCCAGCGGCTGGGAATAGTGTGCACTCATTTGTTGGACTTTTTTCTCAATCCATTTGTTAACAACTATTTTCTGTTTTTAGGCTTGTGTCCATTTTTCCAACATACAACGGAAACAATAATTAAATTTATAAATACCGCCCCCAAAGGATGTATCAACGAAATTGGATATGGCAAATCTAATTCTATAGGTAGTAGACTCCATGGCAACCCCTGCAATACAAGAAGCCATACTCCAACCATCGACCAATCGACGAAGGCAAGAAGTACTAAGGAAATTCCCGCCAAAACATAAAATGTTAATGCAAATATATTCCATAAGCTAATGTTATTGTTTTTCATTTTATTCTTGTCCAACGTTAGAGTCACACTTTCCTAGACGCGCCAGCGGCTGGGAATAGTGTGCACTCATTTGTTAGATTTATTTTCATGTGTTTGTTTTTATTGGTCAAAAGCCATTGCATTCAAAGTTATCATCATTATGCCAAATAAGATTAGAGGGAG
>JAQICX010000063.1 GCA_027858345.1 Kiritimatiellia bacterium
GAGATTCTTGACGAGCAGTACCACACTTATGGACTCTACTGGGATGAAGCGCGATACGTGTTCTTCATCGACGGCATCGCCGTATCGGAGACGGATGCCATGGGGCTAGGCGGCACGAAAGGGAAAGACGGAACCGCCTTGGCCAAATCACAGGGAACCTGTCGTAGTCCGGCCTACATCAAGCTGAGCATCGAAGGCGCACCATGGTGCGGTCCCTCTTCGGGTTGGGAGAAGGATATGCCCGCAGAAGACAAACTTGTCGCCGACTACATCCGGGTGTACAAGGGGACGTTGTAGTAGGCACGAGCCTGTGTGCCCGCCCGTTGTAGCAAGGATTTCAACAACAGTCTGCGGACGGAATAGACGCCCGCAGACATTAATACTGCTCAATTAGTTACCCCAGCTATTACTTCTGTAAGAGTTTGCAAAGAAGAAATCGGCAAAGTATCAGTCAGAGAATTGTTAATGAATTTGAAAAACGTGAGAAACCCCAAAGAGGGTCCTCAATGCAGAATGAGAATAAGTCCAACCCTTATTGAACGTGAATCAACTGCAGCAATAAATTGAAGATATTCAGATAAAAAATATGGGATTAAGTTGCCCAGCTACTAACTTTGCAATGGATTTTTGAACTATGCAAAAAGTTGATTTAAGTTAGTAGCTAGGCGAATGCGTATAATTTATAAGGTTCCCAGAGAGGCCTTTCGAGCCGTAGTCTCGCAGAGCGAAGGCTGATGTCCTGGGCTGATATAAACTGGGCTGACAGCCCTTTAAAACAAAGGGATAAG
Organism: Kiritimatiellia bacterium; assembly: GCA_027858345.1. Lineage (GTDB taxonomy): Bacteria > Verrucomicrobiota > Kiritimatiellia > JAQICX01 > JAQICX01 > JAQICX01. The sequence continues at coordinate 789 of JAQICX010000063.1, forward strand.
AAAAAATTGTATGTATCCCATTGATTTACAACAAAATAAGTTTGGAAAAAGCTTAAACCTTTTAAAATCACCTAAAAACAGGAAAATAAAGAATGAAAAAAGAAACAACAACTCTTTCTATAAAGGGGATGTTCCGAGTGTCACTAATTATGGCTGTGACTGCAATTATTTTGAATTTTCAACTTTTTGCGGAAGCAGAAAAAGGTTCATCAAACAAAAAAGCAAAACAACAGGAAATATCAGATATGAATGGTAAGTTTGTGCCAGAAGGATATGTAAAGGTTTTTGGAGATGAATTTAACGGGGATAAACTTGATATTTCTAAATGGTGGACTCGTTATATTTATGAAGATGGTAAGCTTGCAACTTTGAATGATGAGATGCAGTTATTTCGTGAGAATGGTAATCATTTTATGACGAATAATTCTCTTGCATTAGTGGCATATGTTGTGCCTACTGATAACCCAAGGTTTCAATATGAATCAGGAATGATTCGTTCAAAGGAAACTTTTAAGTATGGTTATTATGAGGCACGAATTAAAATGCCGTCAGCTATTGGTGTTTGGCCTGCTTTCTGGCTAAACAGTGATTCAGATGCAGAGGGTAAGACGTCATGGCCACCAGAAATTGATATATTTGAATTTGCTTATAACGGAAAAGACGACCGTAGTAATATGATACATGTGGGTGCTGTTGCTAGAAAGAAAGACGATTTTAATCCTTGGGATGGCACAGTGCTTTATACAGATAAGTCATTTAATAAAAGGTGGCAGAATTACAATGCTCCATTCAGTTTTCCTGATGATTATCATGTTTTTGCACTATTATGGGATACCGATGATACTATTACTTGGTATGTTGACGGTTTGAAGATTTTCTCTATGAAGTACAATTGGGTCCTTTCTAGTGGCAAAGATGCGCCGAATGCACATGTCCTTCTCAATCTTGCAATAGGTGGACAATGGGCTGGACGTTATGGTGTTGATGATGCAGAATTTCCTCAATCATTAGATATCGACTATGTTCGTGTGTACCAAAAACCAGACAAAATAAATAAAGGAATGAGCACGATTGGCCATGACTTGATTGGCGAACAGACTAGATCTCCATTTAAGAATGCTAAAGCAAAAAGAGCGCCGGGACCAACACCATATCCAACAGTTGACTCAAAATGGCCAGGCAAAGGTGTCATTAGAAAGTTTGGTTGGATGGATGATAATCGCAAATGGTTTTGGACTCAACGAGAAAAAGATCAGGGAACGATTGTTTTTACTGGCGATTCGTTGCCTGGAAGTTGGAAAAGTTTGAAGAAATCTTTTCCTGATACAAAGGTGGCAAATAGAGGCATTGGCGGAGACGTAAGTCGTGGTCTTTTGTTTCGTTTTCAGGAAGATGTTCTTGATTTGAATCCAAAAGCAATAGTTATTGAAGTTGGCACAAATGATTTGACAGCACATGGCAGTCCTGACGATGCAAAATCAAACTTAAAGGATATCCTTGCAATGGTTAAAGCATATAAACCTGATTTGCCTGTTATTCTTTGCACAATGCCTCCTAGTAATCATCCTGATGCACCAATAAAACTTTCCCAGAAATTGGCTCTTAATAAGTATATAATTGAGCTTGCAGATGGTGAAGAAAATGTTGTGATTTGTGATCTTTACACGCCTATGGTTGATAAAGATGGGAATCAGATACTAACTTTCTTTGCTGCTGACAAATTGCATTTTGGACAAAACGGCTATGACAAGTGGGCTGAAACTCTAAACCCAATTTTCAAGCAAATGAACTTAATACAATAAGACTATAAACATATTTATCTCTCGCGTCTACTCCTTTTCATTGGACTAGACTGATTTGCAATAACATTAGTTTGTTTTCTTTATCTTTGACAAACTTCTTTAAACATTATAAATAATACGAAAATAATCGCCATGGAAAAAACATTAGAACAATTAAATCCTATCGTTGCTCAGGCAATAGCATTTACAGAAACATACAAAAAGAATAGAGACCAGAATATAGCCATACGAGAAGTGGAGTGTCTGAAGACTCAATATCCTGCTTTAATGGGAGACATACAGGCAGGTGAAATTTTTGCAGGAGGCAAAGCAGATGACAGAATCACCTATGCAGGAACTATATGGTGGTCAATGTTGCCAGGTAGCAATGACTACGGCAAACAGGCTGGCTACTGCTTTGACTCCAGTGCTGTGGATCGTTACTGCAAGAATGAGGAAGAAAAAACTATTCTAAAAGAATTAAATGACTTCTGGATTAATGAAGTAACATGCACAAAAATCTCAGTCAACTGGACAGATGAGATGAAGGAACAGATCCGATCGGATGGAGTTGCTCTTGGTGGCGGCAGTGGTTTTATAATTACTCCTGACTATGACGAGTTGATGAAAATAGGCCTTCCGGGCCTAAAACAGAAAGTTTTAGCTCAAAAGAAAGATTCATCTCTGGATCAGAACTTTGTTGATGCAATGCTTGGCTGTGTTGAAATAATTGAAAACACTGCCCTTCATTATATAAATCAGGCAAATCAAAAGTCTGAAGATGCCTCAGGAGATGATAAGAAACGTCTGCTCGAAATCTCTGCCACTCTCAAAGAAATAATGAATCACCCTCCTCAAACACTTCGTGAAGGAATTCAGCTGCTGTGGTTATATGCAACATTGTTAAATGGCAAACATATTGAAGTGTCTAGAATGGATGTTGCTCTTGGCGACCTTTATGCCAAAGATATTGATGAGGGAAGATTAACTGAAGAGGAAGCTGTTCAGATGCTGGAAGCAATGTGGAATAAATATAGAAGACACGGAGAACTAGCCGTTTGTCGTATAACAATTGGTGGTATTGGACGCCGAAACGAAGCAAATGCAGATCGTTTTTGCATGGCTGCGATGGAGGCATGCAAAAGACATCATGATGTCATTCCGCAACTGACTTTACGACTTTATAAAGGGCAAAACGAGGCTCTAATCAGCAAAGCATACGATGTGATTGCCGATGGTTGTGTCTATCCAATGCTTTATAATGATGACATTATTATACCTGGTATTGCCAAGGCTTTGAATGTGACAAAAGAAGATGCTGTAGGCTATTATCCTTTAGGATGTGGTGAATATATGATTGCGGCGTGCAGTCCTAGTCTTTTAAACCACGTAATCAGCCTACCAAGATGTCTCGATGCGGCTCTCAGAAATGGAATAGCAACTGACGGCAAAAAATATGGAATACCAACCGGGGATGTTGAACAATTTAAATTCTATGATCAACTTTATAATGCACTTCTGAAACAATTTGAATTTGCACTAAAAATAATACTTAAAGCTCATCTATTGTCTAGAGAAGGCCATGCCAAATATGCACCCATGACATTTGCCAGCCTTTTTGCGGGAGGCTGCTGTGAGAAGGCAAAAAGTATTTTTGATGGCGGTGTGAAATACTATGGAGCGTGCGTCATGGGACACGGTTTCTCTAATCTTGCAGATAGCTTGGCTGCAATCAAAAAGGTGGTATATGAAAACAAAGAATTAACCTTGCCACAACTTGTTGAATTGCTTGATTCAAACTTTGAAAGCAATCCATCTTTACATAAGAAACTTCTGTCAGTGCCTAAATTTGGCAACGACAACGACGAGGTTGACACAATTCTAAGAGAGGTTTGGCAGGATATAAATTCAATTGCGAACGCACTTGGAAGAGAAGCCGGCTTTGATTTTTTCACAGTCAGTAGCGTAAATCCTGGTGGATATGATATGGGAAAAAATTGTGGAGCAACTCCTGAAGGGCGAAAAGCAGGCATGCCTTTTGCAATAGGTAACGCTCCAACAGTTGGAATGGATAATCAGGGCATTACTGCTATGCTCAATTCTGTGTCAAAAATAAATCCAGCTAATGGAGGTGTTGCAACAAATGTCAAATTATCACCCAAAATGCTGTTTCATGAACGAGCAAAAACTGAAATGATTTTCAAGGCATTTTTTGCAAATGGAGGCAACCAGGCCAGTATAACTGTTGTAAACCAGGATGATTTAAAAGATGCAATGATTCATCCTGAAAAATATCCAAACCTATTGGTTCGTGTTGGTGGCTGGTGTGCTCGTTTTGTTGAGCTTGAGCGCTATGTTCAGGAAGACATCATTATGAGAACAGAATATTAGGCTTATAAGATTAAGGACTGTATTCGTAATTCGTAATTATATATATATTTTCATTACTACAGGAATATTATCATGACATCAGGAATAGTACTAGCAATAGAACGAGGTTCTCTACACGATGGACCTGGCATTAGAACATCGGTTTTTCTAAAGGGATGTCCCTTGAAATGTCTGTGGTGCCACAACCCGGAATCGCAATCCATGAAGCCAATTGTTTTCAAGGTAATAGACAGATGCCAACATTGTGGTGAATGTATAAAGGTTTGTCCAAACAACTGTATAACTCTTGACGGTATAGACCGCAGTTTATGCACAATATGCGGGCAGTGCGTGGAAGCATGCAACAACAGTGCTCTAGAAATAAAAGGCACAAATATGACTGTTGATGAAGTCATGAAAGAAGTGCTGAAAGATAAAGCTTACTATCAGGCATCTGGAGGAGGAATTACGATCTCCGGCGGGGAGCCGCTGTTGCAATGGAAGTTTTCGTCAAAACTTTTAAAAAGGTCCAAAGAACTTGATATTCACACTTGTGTTGAAACATGTGGATTCGGAACAGCTGAACATATAGCCGAACTTGCAAAGTATACTGACCTTTTTTATTATGACATAAAGGCAACAAAATTGTTACACAAAAAACTTACAGGTGTAGATAATAAGATTATTTTAGATAATCTTGGAATCCTAAACGAACTTAATGCAAAAGTTGTCTTAAGATGCCCGCTTGTTCCCGGTGTAAATGATGAAGAATCTCATCTTTTAAATATTGCAGCATTAGCAGAACAATATGATTCAGTCGTTGAAGTTCATCCTCTGCCATATCATCCACTTGCAGAATCAAAACGCAGAAGTATTGGAATGGACAAGTCTGATATGCCAAAAGATTTCGCAACAAAAGAGGAATACCAGAAATGGGTTGATATTCTTAAAGCTAACACGACAAAACCAAT
>JAQICX010000086.1 GCA_027858345.1 Kiritimatiellia bacterium
GATGGCATTCGGTTGCTGGCATCTCGAGATCCTTTCGAGGGGGGCGCTAAACGTGCTTTCACTGTTGCTCCCGGTGCAATGGCGGTGTTTGGCATGTTGCGCATGTTTCAGATCATGACCGATGAATACCCCGATGAGTTACGAGTGCAGTTCGATCATATTGGCGAAGCCAGATCATGGCTGGGTCTGCCGGAACAATGAGCCAACAGTAAAACACATTTCGGCCCAACAAGAAAGTGCAGGTTACCTCGCATTCTGCTCGGAACCTGACTTTCGGCGTTGAACACATAAAAAAAAGGAAAATCAAATGCGACACATTAAGATTCTAAGCATCATATCTTTGCTTATCTTTGGCATGAGCGGCATCATATTGGCAGAGACGTATGAGTTGCGAAATGGCAAGTCAGTTGAAGGCGAGATAGCCAGAATGGAAGGAGAGAAAGTGGTATTCAGGACTGCCACAGGATTTGCTTCCTACCAACTTGATGAATTTGAATATGAAACTAGTAAGGGGATACGGCTACGCTACGGTATCAAGAAGACCGTGGAGACGGCGGACACAGTGTCAGAAGCGGCACAAGCCACGTTCTCAGATCCTGAATACCTCTGGGTCTTTGGTGGGATGGCATTAATCTTTATAGGATACATTTCATTCATAATCTCTGGTTTCGCTGAAAGTCCTATTTGGGGGATTGCCATCATTTTTGCAAACTTCCTGGGTGGTATTGCGTTTACCATTTTGCACTTTCGCCGTGCACGCTGGCCATTGCTCATCAGTGTCGCAGGAGTTGCTGCCATGGCATTTGGAATTTACCAGTTGCAGGAATTCCCACTGTAGAGTGAGATTATTAAGGTTTTCAACAAATCGATGGAGGCGACTCGTAAACTCGCGCCTCATCTTAACGTTAGAACCAGATAAAATATAAAAGAAATTGAAAACATTTCTGATTTAGACTTACTAAAGGCGAAAATGCTTTAAAGCAAGATTTCACACAATCTCACATTAAACAGTAAACCCTAAATATGAAAAAAAAATTTTAAGGCGGGGTCACCAGTCTTCGCTTTGCAAGCTACGCCTGACACAGCGAACATTGAAGGGAAACCCTACAAAATACTTGCAAATCAAGGATTTAGCTTTGGTTGCAGCATCCGTAACTTTCTTATCACGCCGTAGTCTGGAACAGCGAAGGAGGAAGGGCCAGGGTGCTTCACCCCGCCGAAAAGGGCATTCAACCAAAAAATTGAGGTAAAAACAAACTCACAAAACGACTGATTGACTATTTCAAACGACTATTGTATAATTTGTTTAGTCAATTGAGAAAAAAAAGAAATCGTTAAGTAGGAGAAAAGAAATGAAGACAATGGCAATCAGTCAGTTTAAAACTCATGCATTAAAAGTAATCGATCAATTATCTCATAATCATGAGTCAATTGTCGTAACTAAAAGAGGTAAACCATTAGCTTTGATTACCCCATATGAAGATTCGTCTAAAAATATACAACCAGGACAGCTTTCTAACACTTTTGTTTTTGAGGAGGATATTATTAGTCCTATTGGTGAAGATATGTGGGAGGTTTGTTCGTGAAGTACCTATTGGATACTCATACTTGGATATGGTGGCAAATGAATCCATCAAAGCTTTCTGAAAAAGTTACACAATTGATATTAGATACAGAAAATTATGATGAATTGCTTTTATCGTCAATTTCACCTTGGGAATTTTGCAAACTACTTGAAAAGAACAGACTTGGAATATCATGCACCCCTGAAGACTGGTTAAATTCAGCATTAGACATGTACAAACTTCGTCTAGTAGATTTAACTCCAAGGATCGCTTATCAGTCCACAGTTTTGCCCCAACCATTTCATAGTGACCCAGGTGATCAAATCATAGTGGCAACTGCTCGAGAAGAAAAGGCAACAATTCTTACAAAAGATGAAAAAATACTGAATTATAAGCATGTTAAGAGTATTTGGAAATAACTCAAATAACAAGCTCCTGCAGGCTACTCGTAAACTCGCGCCTGAGGAGAAAACGTTGGCGAAATCGAGATAGATGAAAAACTACGTTATTGAACAAATTGACGAGATTGAATCCACACAATGCCCTTGCGGGACGACCCGGCGTGCATTTGTTAGTCCTGACAACCCTGTGGCAACAATTCACATGGTTGATATTTCGAAGGAAAGCAGGATTCACTACCATAAAAAACTGACTGAAATATACCTTGTTCTGGAAGGTGAGGGCCATATGGAGCTTGACGGCAACTTAGTGCCCGTCAAGCCCATGACGAGCATTCTCATCAAACCCGGCTGTCGCCATCGCGCTGTTGGGAACATGCGTATCATCAATGTACCTGTCCCCGCTTTTGATCCAGAAGACGAATGGTTTGATGATTGAGAAGATCGCCAACATCACCTTCGACACGTACGCAAGTAAGCCGCACCGGTCAAGGTGGGCGAGGGCACAAAAAAAGGAGGCATGCGTAGAGTAAAATATGTCAGTGTTAGTTAAATGAAGATCATTAGTAAGTTAAACCCAAAACCTAAGGAGAAAATTATCATGTCAAACGAGAAGTATAGATCGATCGTAAAGTTGGATTTCCAGTATGCACACAGATTTATGAATTGGCCGTGCGAAGCAAAACACCTTCATGGGCACTCAGGTCTTCTAGAGTTTGAACTTGAAGACACCGTAGATCAGGTCACTGGATATGCTCACGCCTGTAAAGAGGGATTCAAGAAAGCATGGGAAGTTTGTGACCATTTCCACCACGCAACATTGTTTCAAGAAGGCGACCCGCTTCTTGAAGCGGTTCTTGCTGTATATAAAAAGGAAGGTATTCATAACGACCCAGAGCATTGTATTCCTCTTAAAAAGATAGATCACGCACTTGCTTGGTCATATCCGGAATACAGAATCGTGGTGACCAAAAAAGTTTCTACCTGCGAGAATCTT
>JAQICX010000198.1 GCA_027858345.1 Kiritimatiellia bacterium
CTGGGAGCGACACTCGAGCCTGCGAGAGAGGCTTCTTTCTCTAATGAGAAAAGTAGAAAGGAGCAATGAGCGTAGCGAGTGGCCTACATTCGTCCTCGTTGTCATAACTACGTTCAACCCCAAAATTGAGGTGGGAAGTGAATTCTGTTATTTATTTCTTGCTAAAAACAAAATATATGTTATCATTTATACATACAGTTTGATAATATGTAATACAACGTTTGGAGATATAACATGGAAATGAAATTAAGTTTTTACGGTGCGGTTCGCAATGTTACAGGTTCAAAACATCTGCTCGAGATTGATGGCAAGAAGATTCTGATTGATTGTGGTTTTTATCAGGAACGTAACCTCAAAGAGAGAAACTACGCTGATTTTCCATTTGCGGCCAATGCTATTGATGCAGTTGTTCTTACCCATGGTCACCTTGATCACTGTGGTTTGCTTCCTAAGTTGGTTAAAAATGGTTTTAGTGGTCCAATTTATGCAACAGAAGCAACAGCAGAAATTGCAGAGATTGTAATGTTTGATGCAGCTAAGATTCAAAAAGAAGATGCTTACTGGAAAAAGAAGCGGCATGAAAAAGAGGGACGTGTCAGCAAGTATGGTTATGAACCAATATTTACATCTGAAGATGTTGAGGCCGCTATTAAGCTATTTGTAAAAGAACATAACTATGGCAAAAAAATTAGTATCTTCGATAACGTAACAATAACATTTCATGATGCAGGGCATATACTTGGATCGTCTTTTGTTGTCATAGAAGCTCGTAATGGAGACGAAAAGAAAAGTATTCTTTTTTCTGGCGATATTGGTCGTAATGATGTTCCTATATTAAATGATCCCGAGTTGCCTCCTAATGTTGATTACGTCGTTGTTGAGTCCACGTACGGAAATAGAATTCATAAGCCTAATGGATTTATTCCTCAAATTTTAACAAAAATTGTAAATGCGGCAATAAAAACAAATGGAAAAATTATAATTCCAAGTTTTGCAATAGAGCGTTCGCAGGAGATGTTATACTATTTAAGCAAGCTACTTGAAGATGGCAAAATTGGTAAGGTACAAGTTTTTCTTGATAGCCCTATGGCTTCAAAGGTTACCAATGTATTTAAAAAACACAAGGAGCTTTTTGATACAGAGGCAGTAGGACGTATATCTTCTGGCGATAATCCATATGAATTCAGTCAGCTACAGGTTGTCGGAAGTGCAGAAGAGTCTAAAAGAATTAATGATTATGGCAAAGCTGCAATTATAATTGCAGGTTCTGGTATGTGTACTGGTGGCAGAGTTAAACATCATCTCTTCAATAATTTAAGTAATCCGGAAAGTACTGTTTTGTTTGTAGGGTATCAGGCAGAGCATACACTTGGTAAGAGAATTATTTCTGGTGAAGATCATGTTCGAATCTTTGGACAAAACATTGAAGTTTTGGCAAGGGTTGAAAAGTTAAACGGAATGTCTGCTCATGCAGATAAAAGAGAGCTTCTTACATGGTTGAGTGGAATGACTGTGGATCCTAAAAAAGTATTCATTATTCATGGTGAAGAATCAAGTTCTATTAGTTTTGCTCGATATCTTAAGTACAAAAAACATTGGGATACTTATGTTCCAACATATGAGGAAACTGTTGTCTTGTAGGCTTAATTAATTATGAAGAATATTAAAAAGATGACATCAAGTCTGGAAGACTATTTGGAAACAATATCTATCTTAAGTTCAAATGTTGGGCATGCACATTCCAATGATATTGCAGATACGCTTGGTGTCAAAAAGTCTTCTGTTACCGTTGCTTTAAGAAATCTTGAAAAACAAGGGCTGATTGAGTATGAACCATATCAGCCTGTTTGTCTGACCTCAAAGGGAACAGAATATGCAGAAAAAATAAAGGAAAAGCATAAGGTTCTTGCATTTTTCCTTAAGGAGATTCTGAAAATTGATGACCTTAAAAAGATTGATGATGTTGCCTGCAAAATTGAACATGCTCTGGATGATGAGGTGCTTCAGAAGTTTATAAACCTCGCTAACACCTATGGATATAAAGACTAGAGCATTGGTGGAAGTATTTTAACGTCCGCAGTTTGAAATAATCTCTTTGATGATTTCAAAACGATTTTTACCAAATGGCAGAATAAGGTATATGGAATTCTTTTTAGAAAAAACTTCCTGTGCAACAAGAGTTGCCTGTTCAATCCCAAACTTCATCTGGTCATTTATATCGCTATATTCTGATATTTTACCAATATATGAATCAGGAATTACAATTCCTGGGATTCTTCCGGAAGCTAGAACTTTTGCCTGTTTTGCAGATAGAATAGGGAATACACCATTCAATATTTTAATATCCTGAGTGAATTCTTCAATTCTTTTTTCTGTCTCAATAAATGATTCTTGTGTGAAGAATGGTTGAGTGAATGCAGCTTCTGCTCCAGCATCAATTTTTCGATTTAACCATTCTATCTGAGAATCAGTATTTCTCTGTGGTGCAAATGCACATGCTCTAAAAAAGCTTCTAGATTGTTTTAGTTGCTGATTATTAACGCATTCACCACTTTCAAGCATTTTTATTAATTTAAGAAATTCAACCGAACTTCTGATATCTGTTATTCTTGACGCAAAACGAGAGAACGCTCCTGTTGCAGGAGGATCACCACTGACTGCTAGAATTGCTTTTAGATCAGTTGCCCATGCTCCCAGCAGGGATGAATACAAATTTATCAAGTTTGTGTGTGTGGCAGACTTATGAAATATTGTATCAGTGTCTGTCTCTTTTTGCAGTAGCTTAGCCATTGTTATCGAGTCAATACCAATGTTTGCCCCTGGATTATCAGGAACAGTAAAAAGGTTGCATCCCAAAGTCTTTAGATATCCTGCTTCCTCAATATATTTTGAAATGTCGCAGTTCGCTTCAAATCTCATTTCAACAGCAATGATTTTACTTGAATCATTGAAGAGTTTCCTTACGCTATTGCTTTCTATTGCCTCTGCAATTTCGTTTTCTGGAATTTCAAATTGTACTCTTTTCAATGAATATGTTGAAACATCCTTTTGATGTTTAACAGGCACTCTATGCTTCATATTTTTATACAAAGCTTGTATATGCTCTGGTGCAGTCCCACAGCATCCACCAAAAATTTGTGCACCGCAGTTGTACCATATCTCTGCTTCTTGTATTAGCGTATTGGCTGGCAATTGATAACTAACGATGCCTCTTTCAACCTTTGGCGTTCCGGCGTTTGGACTGACCATTATTGGCAAGTTTGTTAGTGTACATAAATCTTCAATATATTCTGTAATAGTGTGTGGGGGAGCACAGTTTAAACCAATTGCATCTATTTTGTACTTCTCTGCTAAACTAACAAATTCATTTATGGTTTTAAGTCTGCTAGCTTTTGCTTTTCTCTGTGCTACCATCATCATTATAATTGGTAACTCAAAACTTGATGCAACTTCAAGTGCGGCATCTGCCTCTTTTGGGTTTGCAAATGTTTCTAAGAGTAGTAAGTCAGCTCCAGCTGCTACTAATGCAGATATTTGAGGTCTATAAAAATCACAAAAATCCTCGTGCGATATATCGTCGGCGCCTCGATGTACATCTAATGGACCAATAGAACCAGCAACTTTAACTCGACCATTGCTTACTCGTTTGCAGATTTCAATTGCATTTTTACAAATGTTCTCAGTCTCATCTTCAAAACCAATTTTTGCCAGATGATATGCATTGGCATGAAATGAGTTTGCAGTTATGAAATCTGCTCCACTTGCAATAGATTCTTCATATATCTGTTCTAAAATCTCAATGCCGTTTGCTGCAATATTCAGTAACTCCGGCATCGGATACTGTTCGATACCTTTTCGTACCAGTTCTGTACCTATCGCAGAGTCAAAAATTATAATTTTGTTTTCATCCAAAAATTTCATAATATTAAATTCTATATTTTGTCCTTAATTTTTTTGTTGCAGGTTATTTTTTCTCTTAGCCATCCTCCTTCGCAGGCTCTGGCTACGGCGGACAGGCGAACACGGATTTTCACGGATGAATATATTTATGTAATATGTTGATAGTTAACTTTAGACAAACTTGATCGATGTTTCAAGCCTGTTTTAAACTCTTTTCCTAAAATATCACTCAGTAAGTGATGTTTAATAAAACTTGTCATACAACTACATTTCCATGTTAGACAATAAAAATAAACAGAAAATATTTATCTGTAACAGTTTACAGAAAAATCCGTGTTTATCCGTGTCAATCCGTGGCTGATTAAAAAATATAACTATTTAACCGAGAAACTAAGGTATTTGGTTATTCGTAAAGCCAGCATCTACATTGTTCCTTCAGTGGAGGTTCTTCTCGTGAGCATTTTTCCATAACGTGTTTACATCTTGTGTGAAACTTACATCCACTTGGATAGTCTTTTGCCGATGGAATAAATCCAGGTATTCCTGTCAACTTAATCTGCTGTTCTTTACTTTGTCTTATTTTAGGAACTGCATTTACAAGTCCTTTTGTATATGGATGTTTTGGATTAGATAACAGCTCTGTTGTATCACCATATTCAAGAATACTTCCAGCATACATAACATATATCCTGTCGGCAACACCTTTTAGTAAAGACAAATTATGTGTTATTAGTAAGATTGATATATTGTTCTTTTTCTGAATTTCAAGTAAAAGATCAATAATCTTCTTCTGTGTTGTAACATCAAGAGCTGTTGTCGGTTCATCTGCAATGATCAAATCTGGTGATGAAATCAATGCCATTGCAATCATAACACGTTGCTGCATTCCGCCGCTAAGCTCATGTGGATATGAACTTAGAATCCTTTTGGTGTCATTCAGTCCGACACTTTCTAAAAGTTCTTCAACTCGCTTGTTGACATCTTCAATCTCTGAACAATGTTGTTTCAGCGTTTCAACCAATTGAGTCTTTATTTTAAGAAGAGGATTTAAAGCGCGCATTGGCTCTTGAAATACATATGAAATTTTGTTGCCACGGATATCCTGCAACTGTTTCTTTGAAAAATTAAGAATGTCATTTCCATTAAACAATATTCTTCCCGTTTCATAAAAACACTTCTTTTCATTATGCAGTCTGGTTATTGCACCAGCTGATACACTTTTCCCTGAACCACTCTCGCCAACGACAGCAACAATCTCGCCATGATTTATCGTCAAAGATATGCCATCGACAACTTTGACACTACCTGAATCTTGCTTAAAAGCAACAGATAAGTCTTCAATTTTTAATAATGGTTCTTTTGATGTAGTCATTGTTTTGTTTATCAGCAAATTTCTTTTAACACAATGGTGCAATGATGCAATGGTGCAAGGAAGGTTAATGGTCTAAAAACAGGATATCAAAGAAAAAAACCGCTGACAGATGAAATCACAAGTCGACGGTTTATTGCATTTGTTCTGAAATTAGATCATTTTATTTAAGACTATTTACTCAACAGATTCAACAGATTCAACTTCAGGGATTTGTTCTTTAAGAACTCTTTCAATACCCATCTTAAGAGTCATCTGTGACATTGGGCAACCTTTGCATGCACCTTGCAGTCTAACATAAACAATTCCGCCATCGATGCTTACTAATTCAACATCGCCACCATCTGCTTGCAGTGCTGGGCGAACTTGATCTAATACTTCTTGTACTTTTTCTTTCATGATTCTTTCCTTCTTGTTTAATCTAAAAATTATTGCCAAAGTATTATCTAAAATGACCAAATAGTCAAGTTATTAATCAATAAATACGGGGATAATCTGGAGAGTTATAAAACAAAAGGCACATGTTCTAAAGAAAATATCCCCAAATAATATACTGATATAACTAATGTTTTTTATTGTCCTTAAACTCTGATATTCCAAAATGACATAGTAAACTAAGCAATTTCTCCCCTAAATAATTTAAAAAGACAGGCATCTCCAATAATTTTGCTTCATTTCTTTTTCTTTGACGAGTTGGTCTGTCAATGCAGAAATGATAGGAACAATATGAGCAAAAAAAATACTGGGGCTCAGTCACCGATCCAGTCGACAGATGAAGAATATGAAAACTTGAGGTTCCAATTTGGCACCTCAAGTGCTCACGGTGGTTTCATGGTATCGCAAAATGCGACACCTTCGCGGAAACATCTGGGGGACAGTCAAAGTAATGGAGGCGGATAAAACTCTTTTGGTGACATTTCTCCCGATTTTAGAACTCTCAGTAGCCGTGTGTTTTCATCATCTGACTGGGTCACTAACAGGGTCACTGCCCCAGTTGATTGTCCAGCATTTGATTTTCCTTTGAGTATTGCCATAAAGCTTGATCAAGGGTTCTCATTGAAACGTTATTTGTGTCTGCCAGTTCTCTACAAAATTCAACATACTCCCACCAAAAATCAAAATTGTATTGAGAAGGTACATCTACTGAAATAGAGAACAATGCTCTGAAATCTAGGATTGGATATTTAGGACTTACTGTTTAATGCAAGATTGCGGATATTTTGGTGCTAAGATGATTTCGTCCCGCAAAGCGGGATTAGCAAGCTAACCAAACCATTCTGTAGCTAGCCTTATAGGCTAGTCCCGCAAAGCGGGAATGCGTGATATTGCATTATAAATTCATAAAATGCATAAACTTTTAATATTAAGTCATCTACAAGCTTTTTAGCCAAAAATGCTCCCTAGCTTTGCTAGCCCAGCAAGGCGGGATTGCAGATATATGTTGGTTATATTTTATAAAGCATTAACAATACGCGTTTTATGAATTAAACAGGATGTCCTATTTACCTTTATCAAACATATGCAAGATCACAGATGCTGTTGGCCAGCTAACTCCATCAAGGTTGGTTAGTGTTTGAATCTTTGCTCGTTCACATTTTGTGCTGAATGCAAACTTGGTTATCTCAGCAATATAATCATCTGTGTTTTTTTGAACGTGTCCTGAACTTCTTGGAGATTTCCAATTGGCAATTTTAAACAAATCATCTTTCGTCAAATAACCTCTCATTTGAATATCGGATCGTCTGGCGATGATGTAATTGTCGTTGACTTGGTCATTGTATCGATCAGCGTAAAGATTGATGCTCGACTCGTCAAATTTAAGCTTTGGATTCATCTTGTTTCTATTTCTGCACAAGAAATGCCGTTTTGTTGTGCGTATTATGAGGACGTGCACAAGAAATGCCGTTTTGTTGTGCACGTTATCTGTTTTTCAGTAGGTTAAGTAGCTGTGAATTCACATAATAGTTACTTTTGCCAATCTTTAATTTGATTAGCATATTTGCATCAGCCAGTGACTTTAAATACTTTGCGGCTGTATTTCTATGAATTTTTAATTCACGCTCCAGAAAGCTTGTTTTAGTATATGGATGTTTGAAAATTATATTAATTAGATCATGGCTATAAAAATTAAAGTTATTTTTAATTTTCACCTTATAAGTATCCATCAACTTTTTAATGTTATTGACCACTACAATGGTTTCCATTGCAGTTTCTTCCACACCTTTTAGCACCCATATAATCCATTCCTCAAGATTGCCTTTTGTTCTTACATCTTGTAACAGTTGATAATAATCAAGTTTATGCTTAATAATATAACTACTTAGGTACAATACAGGGATATCCAGTAAACCTTCCATTACTAAATAAAGCATGTTAAGCAAACGTCCTGTTCTTCCGTTACCATCATAAAAAGGGTGAATGCTTTCAAATTGGTAGTGTATTATGGGCATTTTAATCAGGCTGTCAATATTATGAAATTCAGGAGTGTTAAAGTAAATTTCAAAGTTTTTAAGGAGTTCTATTATTTCATCATAACTTTGTGGTGGAGTATATATCACTTCATTGGTAGTTGTGTTCTTTAATACAGTTCCAGAAAGTTTTCGTATTGGATGATTTGGAGATATAATACTTTGAAGATGAATAATTTGATTTATTGTAATTGTTTTGTTGTCTCCAACAATTTTTATCCCCTCATGAAGTGCTTTAGCATAGTTTACAGCTTCTTTTGCAGAGATAGATGCAATTGTTTCATCTATCGATGCTTGATATATTTCATCATCAGTTGTTACAATGTTTTCAATTTCGTTACTGTCTTTTGCTTCCTGTAGAGCCAGTGTGTCAATGAGAATCTGCGAATTCGGTATCTTGGATATTTCTCCTTTGAGTTGTCCCAAGGCTCGCGATGCTTTATTTGCAGCATTTAAGATAGCTACAGTTTCGCAGTTGATATCAGGCGGAAGAAATTTAAGTTTGCTATTCATGATATGTTCTCTATGTTTATTTTACTTGTGAGAAGTGTATAATAAATTAATTCACATAACAACTTATTTTTATGGTCAACTAATTTTTGCTAATTTCGGTTACTTGCTGCGCAGTGAAGAGTATCTGGCATCCAGCCAGTGATCATATGCATTAACACTAGCGGTTAGGACTCATTCATTTCGGTGGTTAGGATTTGACGGAGCTGCTCTTTCAGATTTTCTTTTGCCCTTCACTAAGACAGTGAACTTACCATTCTCTGGCCTCTGGCTTTAATAAATTTCAAAGTGTTTTCACTATATTCCAGATAGGGCTTCCTGTTTAATGTGAGAATGCCTGATATTTTGCTATAAGACACTTTTGCCTTTAGCTGGCTAAAGGTACAGTGTTGCATAGTAAAAGATTAGGTATTATCGTATTACAAATTCATAAAATGAATATAATTTTAACAAAGTCATCTATACTTTATTAATGCGCTGTTTATGAATTCAAGAGGATGCCCTAGATATTCATCACTGCCTTGGGGTAAAGGAGCATCTTCAAAGCTGCAGTGGGTAAGATGAAATTTGATTTTATTATAATCTGGTGTTACCAGATCTTGAAGATGAAAAAAATCGACGTAACCTTTGAAGTCGACAAATAAATCAAAAAAGGCTGAGTACCTTTGAAAATCAGAAAACAGAGGACTGTCTGTATTACTATAAAAAAATCCTTATAAAATGTGCCAACGGCACATCTCATGAGAAGCCTAGGGTAAGCGATCCCGCTTTGCTGGAGAGTGTAGCCCTAGGAAAATAAAACAAGACAAAGTTCGTTCCTGCTCACAGCAGTGTCCCATTTGCCATTTACTAATTTTTGTGTTTGGTATAGTTTTTAAGCACGTATTAAATTTATGCATGTGCTTCTTTTAGATATGGAGCTTGTGGTAGGATCTTGGTTTTCTGTAGAAGTGTCTCTGCAGAAATTCCCAAGCCATTGTTCAGATTTCTAATCATATTGATGCTTAACGGGCGTTTTCTGTTAAGCACTTCTGAAACTTTGCTTTGGCTTCCTATATACTGCACCAAGTCTTTATTTGTAAGCCCTTCCTGCTCCATTCTGAATTTTATTGCATCAATTGGATCTGGTAGATCTATATGATAGTGTTCATCTTCATATTTTTCTACGAGAAACGACAGCAGTTCAAGTTCATCCATCTCTGGAGTTCCCGGCTTTGCATCAAGAAGAGCTTCAATCTGCTCCAATGTTTCATCATAATCTGCTTCTGTTTTGAGTATCATAATTTTTTCCATTATATTGTCTCCGTATCTATCTTATCGTATTCAGCATGTGTTCCGATAAATCTAATATATACTGTTTTAATAGTATATTGAATAACAACCACAATTCTTAATTTATTACCTTTTATTCTAAAAACAACCCTATTCTTAGATAAAATACTTGCTTTTGGGTATCTTATTTTTATATCTGCAGGTCTTTCCCACTGGGCATGTTTTACTTCATTGTACCATGCCTCAAGTTCCTTTTGGGTTCCTGCATGTTTCTTCCAGAATTTAATTAATATCTGTCGTTTAATTATTCTCATGAGTCATTCTATATCTCTTAACGTGAAAAGTCAACATTTTATTTTCCCAATTTGGGATATTTGTTTGCAAAAGACAATTGTTTTGTTTGGAATGAGGGAGTAATGTTGGATTGCTGGCTGAAGCCAGCAGTACTAAGTAGGACGTTGGAAGTGGGAAGTTTCTCACAGAGGTGTGGAAGAATATTTATCATTAAGAAAAATTGAGGTTGAGAAGCAATTTAGAGAGGTAAGGAGTGTCGGAATGATAGGGGAGCGGGGGCGGAGGAAACGACGGTAGAACAAGTAGAAATTTTCGGAACGATTTCGGAATGTCTTATTGGGTTAAAATAATGGGGGTGAATAGGTTTAAAAATTTGACTTTAGCCTTTTATTTTGGACAGATGGACAACAAATTCAGAATGAATTCGGACATAATAGATGAATTCACAAGGTTGAAATAAGAAAGTGAAACGAATTTAAATGAAACAAAGTGTCCTGTTTTTTGTAAAAAAAACTGGACACTTTATTAAAAATATATTAGATTGTGGACATGAAAACATCAGATTATATAATAGATAAAGTAAATCGGCTGCCTAGAGGCTATGTTTTCACCTATGCAGATTTATCCACTAAGGTGAAAAGTGAAGAAGCTCTTAGAAAGGCACTTGGTCGCTTGGTTTCATCCGGCAAAATTGCAAAGCTTTCAAAAGGAAAGTTCTATAAGCCAGAGGAGACCCTTTTCGGGAGCTTAGTTCCCAGTTTCAAACAGGTGGTAAAAGATCTTTTGGAGAGTGACGGTAAATTGATAGGGTATTTAACTGGACTTAGTGTGTATAACAAGCTTGGGTTAACCACACAAGTGAGTAACACTATTCAGATTGGTAGAAATGATGTGCGAAGTTCATTCAAGAGAAATCAATATACCATTTCATTTATCAAACAAAAAAATATTATTACAAAAGAGAATATTCCTTTGCTTCAGATACTTGATGTTTTGCGATACATAAAGAAAATTCCAGATACCACTATTGAGTCGGCCTGTAAAAGGTGCTGCTCTCTTGTAAAAGACATGAGTCTTCAGGAACGGGAAACAATGGTTAGGTTGGCTATGAAATATTCTCCAGTTACTCGAGCCGTTTTAGGTGCAATCTTATGTGAAATAGGGTGTGAATCTTTGACAGAGAAATTGTATGAATCACTCAATCCTCGCACAAACTATCGATTGCCAGAAGCAATAAATGCACTGAAGTTTGCAGAAAGATGGCACATATTATGAGATTGCATGAAAATCCAACACTTTTCAGACAGGCTGTGCAAGCTACAGCACAATCCTTGGGAATACAGGAAATATTTGTTGAAAAAGATTATTGGGTAACTTATGCATTACATGCTATATATCATTCGCAAATTGGGAAAGAGACAATTTTTAAAGGTGGCACGTCACTTTCAAAGTGTTTTGGGCTTATCAGTAGATTTTCAGAGGATATTGATCTTGTAATAAAACATAATGGTAACGAGAACAGCAATCAGCTGAAAAATAAGATTAGGAAAGTTAGTTTGGCGGTGGCGAATGTTTTACCAGAGGTGCAAATTGAGGGGCTAACGATTAAAAAGGGTATAAATCGTAAAACGGCACATGAGTATCCTCACATATTTACAGGGGAGTTTGGTCAAGCGAGAAATGTTATAGTATTGGAAGTGACACGACTCGGCTACTTTGAACCACACATTCCCAAACAGGTAAGCTCTTGTATCTTTGATATGATGGTAGATACTGATCAAAAGAAAACAGCAGAAGAGTATGATCTCTTATCGTTTGAAGTCCAAGTGCTTGATCCAAGGCGAACCATATGCGAAAAAATTATGAGTCTTGTACGTTTTTCATATAGTAAAACCCCTATAGAGGATCTTCATAATAAAATTCGCCATACATATGATCTTTACCAGCTTTTACAAGATTCATCACTGATTGTTTTTTTTGAAAGTGCTGATTTTGATGAAATGTTGCAGAGAGTGGCTCGTGATGATGTTAGTAGTTTTAGTAATAATGCATGGCTTCAGAATCATCCAGTCAATTCACTGATTTTTGCTGAACTTGAAGAAGTCTGGGAATCGTTGAAGGGTACCTATAATGGTGAATTCAAGGACCTTGTGTATGGCGAGTTCCCAACTGACACAATGGTGTTTGAAACCTTGAACTCAATACGGAATAGAATAAAGCATATTTCCTGGGAGATAACTGATGAATAAATTTCAAAGGTGAAAAGTTCGCCTTTGAGTGGTTAGTTTGTTGTTGTTAAAATAGCGTAAAAAGAACTGTTTGTAACAATTGCTCCTCTAAAGTTAACAGTATTATATTGTGTTTTATAAAAAAAAGCAATATTGTTTTGGCAAATAAATAAAAAAGATAACGATATTTGCAATATGGCAAGCTGGCGGCTGCCAGCAGTGGTAAGTAGGAAGTGGGAAGTGGGAAGTAGGCTCACTTCGTTTGCAGTGATAAGTGGGAAGTAGGAGGTGGGAAGTTTCTCACAGAGGTGTGGGAAAATATTTATCATTAAGAAAAATCGAGAGAAGGTTGAAGCAATTTAAAGAGGTAAAAAATGTTGGATGGATAGGGAAGCTGGGTCGGATAAAACGATGGTAGAACAAGTAGAAATTTTCGGAACTGATTTTGGTATGTCTTAATGGTTTAAAAATAATGGTGGAGGAATCGGTGAAAAAATTTGACTTTAGGCTTTGATTTCGGTATTGTTATGCAACATAAGTTAATAGGGGAGTTAGTATTCATATTGCATTCCGATGCTATGGTGCGACAAAGACGACGGATAGATAAAACAAAGAAATATAATGAGTGATAAAAATGAAATAGTTATATATCAGGCAAAAGAACTTCTTTCACGCATAGAAGTAAAAATTGAAGATGAAACAGTCTGGTTAAACCGACAGCAAATAGCAACTCTTTTCGACAGAGATGTAAAGACTATAGGGAAGCATATTAATAACGTTTTTTCGGAAGGCGAATTAATTAAGGAAGTGGTTGTCGCAAAATTTGCGACAACCACTCAACACGGTGCTATTAAAGGGAAAACACAAACTATAAATGTGGAACACTATAATCTTGATGTAATAATATCGGTTGGTTACAGAGTTAAATCAAGACAAGGTACACAATTCAGAATATGGGCAAATAAAGTATTAAAAGACTACCTGTTAAAAGGCTACGCCCTAAACCAAAGAATGAACCGGATTGAAGAAAACGTTCATTCCCTTGTTAAAAAAGTTGAGGGCATTGATTTGCAGATAAATACTAATTTGCCGCCCAACCAAGGCGTGTTTTTTGATGGGCAAATTTTTGATGCTCACAAACTAGTTTCAGATATTATCCGCTCAGCAAAGAAAAGTATAGTACTAATTGATAATTATGTGGATGACTCCGTTCTGACATTGCTGTCTAAACGTAACAAAAAGGTTAAAGCAATCATCTACACTAAGCCAAGCAATCAACTACGTTTAGATTTGAAGAAACATAATGAGCAATACTCCGAAATAACAATTATAAAACTCACTAAAGCACACGATCGTTTTATTATTCTTGATGAAAAAACTGTCTACCATTTTGGCGCCAGCCTGAAAGATCTTGGGAAAAAATGGTTTGCCTTCTCTAAAATGGAGCTGGATGCTTCTGATATTTTGAACAAATTGGAAGATGCAAAGGAAGAGTAGTTCTAAAGAAAAACTAATTAGTGATTGGAATAATATGAAACAAGGAGAAATACATTTATCTTTTTGGTGGGTTGTTCTTTACTATTTGATTGCAGGAATTCTTTGTCCTCACATTACATGCAATCCGTCACCGATTCCCTATATGGGGGAAGTCATAACTCAAGTAGTAATTCCAACAACGGCTGGTATAGTAGGAATTCTTACAAGTGGGTATCATGATGGAAGAAAACTGTCGTGGTTTGTATTTTTGCTAGGAATAGCACCTGTTGTGCATTTTATTTATGATGGATTAAGTCCTATTTCGTGAATATCTGTTTGTAAAAGACAATTGTTTTTGTTTGGAATGAGGGAGTAATGTTGGATTGCTGGCTGAAGCCAGCAGTATTAAGTAGTAAGTGGAAAGTGATAAGCTTCTCGCAGAGGCATGGAAAAATATTTATCATATATGGACGGCCTGTTAGAAGAGAATTTTATCTGGAGTGACGGTGTCCTTTCTTTTCCGGCCAGCCTTGGGGCTTGTCCCCTTGGTAGCCATGATGAGTCTTCTGGCGAATCATGATCATGATAACTTTACCTCCCCACGGCAGTGTCTTAACTTAGTTTTTTTGGCTTTTTTTACATATTAGGACAGGCCTGTAGAAATATAAAGGGAGAAAAAGGGATTTTTGAGTAACAATAGGGGAGTTGTGCCATTTCTGCGTGATGTTGTTGACCATGGGGACAGTCGTTTAGCTCAATTATAGGTGGTTTATGTTATGATTTGGATGGAGTCAATTATCATGGCAGTCTTTATATAAAAAATTACTTGCAAAAAATTGAAATTTAGGCCGAAAAGAGATTGTTGTTGGGTAGTGCTATTTTAATGAGGAGCGATCCATGACGTACCAGGCGGCGACCAGTGGGTCTTTTACCGAGCTTCTGGTGTGATGATCTTCACCCGCTGCCACTATGAAAACATCGCCTGCCTGAACGGGATATTCTTTGCCATCGATAGGGAGGATGCCAGTACCCTGCAGAAAGATAAAAACTTCGTCGACCTCGTGCACATGGAGTGGTTCAGGGTGAGCGGTCTCTCCCGGTTTGAAAACATAGACTCCACCGCCCGTGATTTTGGCTTCACCAAGTATGTCCGGCACGAGCAGTGTGCCACCGATGTTGAGATCGTGAATCGTCAGTTTTATCATCTTATCCTCTTTTCTTCAGAAGGTGCTGATACAACGATTGGTTCAATCCTCTCTTGTATTCCAAATACAAAATCCTCGGTTTTCCAACAGGTTGTTGAAAATGGTCGACCTTTATATCTTATTGGGAATATAGATGATCCTCCGGAGTCTTTACAATCTCTTCCAACAGAATAAAATATGCCGTTTTCTAAATTATATCTAAATGGTTTACCATCGTATGGGTCAATTGGGACAGCTTGAATATAATCTGGAACAAGGTCATTTAATGTTTGGGGTAATTCACCTGTATTAGTTTCATATATATGAATAGCAATAAGTAGGCGTGTTGCTTCAATACTACACTCCATTCTACATTTTCGTTCGAGGATTTCTTCATGTGCGGGAAGTAGCATGGCATACAGAAGTTTACCAACAACATTTGGTTTAAGTGTGAGTTCGATTTTACTAATGTTGCCTGACCAGATTGTATCTTCAATATAATCCTGATTCATTTCTGAATAATATAATGTTACATTGTTAATTGCTTGTCGATGTATATTGGCAAAGGTCAGCTTGGTTTTGTTTGGTTGAAAAAAGTATCTAGGAATGTCCTTCTCACTAAGTATAGAAGAGAATGGGTACTTGATGCAGAAGTTATCGACACTGAGTTTGCGTGTGTCTAACTCATCGATAGTATTTGAGTCAACTTTGTATTCACATTTGAATACATTGATAAAGCAATGGTCAACCGAGCTGAGATTATCAAGGGCCACTGCAAGTCTATCCAAATTGTTTATGGTTATATTCGGGGAGCGTGTGAGTTCTCGAGCTTGTGCAAGCCCAAATTCAAGCACAGTACAACCAACAAGCCCCTGGATGATAGCTTGCGCATCCTGCTGAATCAAATCACCAAACTTGAGAAGAGTTATACAAGTGTCTGTTGCATCAACATAACGACCGGCAAGACGATCCTCTTGGGTTTTTGCTGCCAAAACCATCCCCATATTTAGCCAACAACCTATATATGGAAGCGGTGTGTCAAATCCGGTGATTTCAGGCGTTATACATCTTTGACATTCTATGCCTTGATTGATGAGAGTCAGCATCGTTCCGTTTGTGGCTATGATTTCTGAAATTGTATCCAAGTCAACAGGTTTTCCATCCAGATGTTTCAAGACAATAACTGAATTGGTTGGCCAATAGAATGAATTAGTTGCTGACATAAAATATGTGTATGCATTGTTTTCGGGAGCTATCTCAGGCATATTTAGAACCAAATCACTTGTATCGGGTGACGGAATATCTCGACTAATATACCAGCCAATTATGCCTATTACCGCAATGATAATAGCAATATACCTAAAAATGTTCTTTGTCATAATATTTTCTTACTTTGAGTGGTGAAATTATTGTGTACTATCTGGTGATGATATAATATCTGTTTGCAAAAGACAATTGTTTTTGCGAGTAATGTGCAAAAAAGTTGGTTTGATTCGCTGAAAGCTCAAAATCCAGGGTGACACGATGGTAAACTGCTATTGGGTTGTTAGGTGCCTCTTGGATGTTCAAGTTCATTAGCAAGTTGTAGCAATATGGAACAAATCCGCTGAGCGGTCTCTTTATCTACATACGTATCTCGTGCGTGTGCTGCTGAATTTCGGACATTTCTTATGAAATTGAGTATGTCTAAATCCGGTTCATCTATGAGATTTTGCTGATTCAATTTTCTTATGAGGTTCAATCCGATATTCATAGGAGATTCGTCGCCAAGCCTTTTTCTGGCCGCATCGGAAAACCTCTCCCAAGCTACCAAAATTGCAGATAACGGATCAACATTTAACAATTTGAACACTAGCGTAGTTTCTTCGTCATCTGGAATTAGATGTTCTTGGCGCGAATCTGGGTTGTGTTTTAATTCGGCTTTATCAGCGATTTCTTGCAATTGTTTCTGAAACGACAGTTCTGTGTCACCATGTTTAAGTCGGCTTATTCTGTTAATTAGCCCCGTCAATTGGGTTTGAAACATTTTTGCCAATACAATAATAGTTACAGGCCATGCCAAGGCTTCAATTATTTTGATTATATAATCCATGTGTTGTTCCTTCTTTAATGCGCCTAACAATCATTTCTGCCGTGCGAGGTACGGGCGTCGTCTGGAAGCGAATTGTTAAATCGTTAATCGTGTTATATGTTATTAAAGGTGTAATAATAACCGACTTATAATCAAATACAGTACACCTTTTTGGAAATCACCTACTTGTTGGGAGGACCTATTCTTTCCCATATATTCCCTTTTTTAGATGTTGGTGGCATCGGCTTGTCTCCAGATTCAATTGTAACTTGTTTTGGATGAGGAATGTTTCCACCTCGTGGACCACGTTCGAGATATTCACCTGAATTTGATGGGATTTCTCCTGGTTTATGTTTTACTCCCATAACGTCTCCTTTTTAGTTTGTTGTTGTTAAAATCAGCGTAAAAAGAGCTGTTTGTAACAATTGCTCCTCTAAAGTTAACAGTATTATATGGTGTTTTATAAAAAAAGCAATATTATTTTTGGCAAATCAATAAAAAAAGGGTAAATATATAGTATAAGTAAAGAAATTGTTGCAATTGCTATAATAATTAGTTATGTTACATCTAGTTATTGAGTGTTATTTCAGCAAATCAACATTTAAAATTATTTACGAAGAGGTATAATGATTTTAAGACATGGATACAACAACATAGGGAAAAGGTATGAGCGATTTAAAATTCAATTGTCCACATTGTGAACAACATCTTGAAGCTCCGGAGGAAATACTTGGCAAAAAAATTGAGTGCCCATCATGCAAAGGGCATATTCAACTTCCTGAGCCTGAACCAAAGGTTCAGACATCCTATGTGCCCTCCACGACGCCCGATAAAGAAACTACTCTCGAACAATCAAATTCATCCAGCAGTTCAAACATTGCTGAGACCTTCTCGCCACAGGAAAATGCAAGTAGCAATATCAATCCGATTATCTCCGCAAGTAAGAAGTTATTAATGGGTGTATTCAATTCCAGGAAAAAAAAGGAAAAGAAGAAAGAGAAATCTCCCATTGCAACAACAGCCTTAGTTACGAATAGAAATACAAGTTTGTCAGCAAAAGGTCTGACGATACATGAAGATTTAAAGGAATTAATTTGGATTGGAGATGGAAAACTTAAGAACTATACACAATCAAAAGGAGATCAAAATTCATTTGAAATTGATGGTTACAGAATAACAATTTCGTTTCATAATCAGGAAGAACCAAGTCTAATATATACAAATCAAAAAATAAGTAAGCCAAAAGATTTTAATTCCGTTGAAAGACCTCCATATTATCCAACATATTCACAATTAACACCTGAACAAAAATGGGTTTACCTTACACTTCTTTTAAATCCATATAATGATGAAATCGATATTGGTTTTGTTTTTATTCTATATTATGGATTAGAACGACATTTGCTTTCTGGTGATTTTGAAAAGGCAATTTCTGTTGTTTTAAAATTGAGAGATGTTCACACAAATAAATCATTTCAATCATATTCTGCAAATGCTGTAGTTTTATCATGCATGCTACATAAAAGAGGTGAGCTTGTTTTAGATTTTATAAACTCATTAGATAAAGAACACGAGTTGATCTTTTCTGATAATTTATTCTTGATATGTTACTACAGTTTTGAAATTCCATTACTTCCAAGAGATATAATGAGAATGTCTTCAACATTTGAATTTGATAATAGAAATTATATAAAAAAATACCCAGATTTATTTTTAAAAAGCCTTACAGAGTCTATAAGAACTAAACTTGGTTTAGAAACAATTGACTTGAAAAAATATTTAACTGCTTCTGAAATAAGAAAAGTCAAACAACAAGAAGTTAGTATTTTTGCAAATATGTCAATTAGCGATACATCAATTCCAATTCCTAGGTTATCTGAGAGTTTCAAACTAAAGAGGGAAATGTATAATTTCCTTGAAGAGGCACATAACGATGTAAAAAAGAAGCTTGCTGAAATGAGAAAGGCAGGGAAAACTATTCCATCAAAGAAATCACCTGCAAAACCAAAAAAAGAGATAGTTTTTGATGAAAATCAAGAAAAAGATCTACTAAATGAAGTATCAAAAAATCAAAAGAATCCTGTAAAGAGGCACTTTTCATATATTCAGCTACAAGACTTTTACTATAAATATAGATCCGTAGATGATAAATATTTAAATAAATGTATAAATTTCTGTAAATTAGATCTAGATTCTCTTTCAGAAATGAACGAAGCCTATATTTTCAAAGAAATAAAATTTGCCAAACAATTTGCTTCATATTCTGAGACAAAAATACTTAACAAAGAAATTGAAGAAATTAAAGAGAATGGCTTCGTTGGAAATATTCCTGCATTTAAGAGGTTAGTTATAATTTATGACAAACTTAGAGAATTTGAAAATGCTATAGAAATATGCAACAAAGCAATTGAATATGGACAATCAACAGAAGACTTTGCAAAAAGAAAAGAAAAACTGATGCAAAAGAATTGTGCAAATGGGTAAATATATCGTATAAGCAAAGAAATTATTGCAAGCGATATAATGATTTGTTATGTTGCATCTAGTTATTGAGTGTTATCTCAGAAAATTAACAAATCAAGTGTGAAAAACTTCACCTTTGATATTATTAACCAAATACTAAAATTATTTTACGACCATTCGTATAGTAATTGTTGGAACAAATATTAGGATAGGATATTTAACAAACAACCATGCACATGATTGATGAAGAACAATTAAATATTTGTCACGAATGTGTTGGTGATGAATTTTTGAAAAAAGAGATTAAATTGGAAGGCAAAATAGGAAAATGTTCCTATTGTGAGAAAAGTTGCAAAATTGTTCACTTGCCGTGGCTAGCAGACAAGATACATACTGCTATTGATGAACATTTTAATCTAACTTCCAACGAACCAACAGCTCTTGAACATGCGTTACTGAGTGATAAAGAATCAACTTTTGACTGGGAGCGTAGTGGTGAAGAATTCCATTGTCTAATCCAAGAAATGGCCGAAGTAAATGAGAGAGTAGCTACTGATGTCCAAGCGTATCTTTCATTTTATTTCGGTGGAGACCCAAGGGACTTCGAAGAAAACCCTTATGGGGAAGAAGCTTGTTATGAGGAATGTCCTCCAGATACCTATGGCTTTAAAAAATCATGGAGGTTTTTTCGTCAAGAAATAACATATCGAACTCGATTCTTTAGTCAATTTGCGGAACAAACACTAAACGAACTCTTTTGTAATATAGATTTGCTTAAAACCTACGATGGAAAATCGGTCATAAGTATCGCAGGGCCTTCGACAGAAAATCAATATGTATTTAGGGCTCGAGTGTCTCAAACACATGATTCACTTGACCAGATTCTGAAAGACCCAGTCAAGGAATTATCCTCCCCTCCACCTAAATATGCGAAAAATGGTCGGATGAATGCTCATGGTATATCCGTGTTTTACGGAGCCACAGATTCAGAAACATGTATCGCAGAGGTCAGACCTCCGGTAGGAAGTCATGTTGTTCTTGGAAAA
The DNA here is from genome assembly GCA_027858345.1 of Kiritimatiellia bacterium. Classification (GTDB taxonomy): domain Bacteria; phylum Verrucomicrobiota; class Kiritimatiellia; order JAQICX01; family JAQICX01; genus JAQICX01. Next base: position 20,282 of record JAQICX010000198.1, read on the forward strand.
TTCCAGATCTTAAAAAATATCCGCCTATTAGATTTAAACATTCTATCTAGAATATACATTAACGGGAGTTACTTTGCTCCAGACTTTAAAGCGCGGAAAGGACATGCTGCTTTTTTACAAGATTTGGTTGGAGAATTAACAAAGCCAGTAATGCCAGAGGAGGAAAACTTTGAATATCTCCCGACTCAGATTGTGGCTGAGTATTTAGCCGAAAAAGTTAAACCAAACTTAGATGGGATTATTTTCAACTCTTCACAATCACAAGAGAATGAGCAAAATATAATTCTTTTTCATAATTCATGCGCTGTAGAACCATACAAACTACCTACTGGATCAACTGTTTCTGTTAATTATGGGCGGAGAATAGAAGACGATTATGATGATAGCATTACCGTCTTCGAAGAATATACCAAAAGCACATCTAATCACAATGATTCTGAGCATATAAACATAACACAATACAATGATGATGATTACAATAATAGAGAACCTATATTGCGCTTAGATGTAAATAAAGATATTAGTGTACGGGTTATCAAAAGAGCAGTTTACGAGAGTTCAGAAAGGTATGTTTCAAGATACAAGCAAAAAAAACTTGAAACTTAAACAAGGTTAATTGACATGGCTAAACAATAAGTCTTGTTAGCAATATATTGTTTGTAGTTTCATGTTAAAATAGTTCTAGAAAATCGTTTAACGGTACGGAATAACACCGCTACCCCCGAGAATCTATAAAACATTGGAGTATTAAGAGCCATGAATAATCGCTGCATCTTCTGCCTAAAAAAAACGGCTTGTTCAACTGAACATATCATCCCAGAGAGCATAGGTGGATCTATGACAATCAAGTCTGTCTGCGTAAACTGTAACTCTCAGATAGGGTCAAATATTGACGGTCCATTTATAAATTCCTTTTATGTAAGCCTACAACGTTCAGCTTTCGATATCAAGGGGAAATCGGGTGGCGTACCAAAGCCATTCGGTGGAGTTGGTTTGACAACCGAAGGGTGCAAAGTCCGCTTGGATGATGACTTAACCCCCATTGTACTTCCGTCTGTAGAGGAAACAAACACAGCAGACGGTGGCATCTTGCTCAAAATGGTTTTTGACAAATCTGATGAGTCTTGTCTTTCCAAAGAAGGACTTAAGAAGGTTAGCAGAACTCTGAAGAAGATGTATCCAGACATGGCCGACGTTGAAATCAAAAGCAAAGCCGAATCAATCCTTGAGAAAGCTTATAAACAAATGATAGAAAGCACTTCTTCAGCAACTTGCAAATACCAATTCACCATTGATATAGCTGTTATGCGGTTGGAGTATATCAAGATTGCTTACGAGATAGCTTTCTATCTTTTTGGTTATGATTATGTTGAGCAATCAAGCACAGCATTGACTCTTAGACAGGCTGTTAACGAACACCAAACTGAGCCATTGGTGCAGGTTACCCTAAGTCCCGACCGTATGAACGAGTTATTCCCTGAGTCCGATAATCACATAGTTGTAGTCTTAAATGGTAACGCTTATGTAAGGCTTTTTGGCTTGCCAGCACTTGTCCTATTTGAGGAAAGTGATGCGCGATTTATGTGTCCAGTCGATAAGGCGAGAGTGTTTTCTTTCAATTTCAAAGACAGGACTTATACAGAAGAGAGCTTCGCATTAGGATAGTAGCAACTTCAACAAAAGCATCTAGAAGATTGACTCGCAAATTCGTGCCGAAAGAGCCGCACGTTAACAGAAGCTTTTGAAAATAAAACTTGGGGTTTTATGGAAATATCGTTAAATTTATTCAAATTTGATAACGATACTGTAATATGATATTTTAGAGATTGAATTATGCATTTATTTCTGAAAGCGAATTCAGCGCCGTACTTGTTCAAAGATCAGAAATGATTGGACATTAACGTTTGCGGGGGTAGTTGCGTAAAAAGACATTATACATTCTCCATAAGTGGCTATTATCTCCTTAAAACCTTTATAAAAATAGTTTTTTGAGTGTTTCGGGGTTTGTTGTCAAGTCATCGGGTGTTCCCTGGAAAGCAACTTTTCCTAGTTTCAGGCCGTAGACGTTATGGCATATTTTGAGGACGTCTCGAACGCGCTGCTCGACTATCAGGATAGTGAGGTGGGATTTCTCATTCAGTTCCACGATTTTTTCAAACACATCGTTCACCAATGCTGGAGATAATCCAAGGGAAGGTTCATCCAGTATAAGCAAATCAGGCTCTGGCATCAGAGCACGGGCCAACGCCAGCATCTGCTGCTCTCCTCCGGAAAGCGTGCCAGCCAATTGTTTTAAACGACCTTTCAGCATAGGATAGAGATCAAGCACATAGGCTATGCGAGCTTTCACTTCCTGCTTTGGCATCAAGAAGCCGCCAACCTCCAGATTCTCCTGAACCGTCATGCGATCAAAAACCTGATTTCCCTGAGGTGAAAAGGTTATTCCAAGTTTGATGTTCTCCGATGGTTTGTTTCCCTGAATCTCCTGGTCCTTAAAAAGAATAGCCCCATCTTTATTCCAAACGGGAAGCAGACCACACACAGTCTTTAGAACAGTTGACTTACCCGACCCGTTTGGACCAATCAATACAGTGATCTTCCCAGCCTCCACTGTCATAGACACATTGCTGAGAACCTGCTTCTTTCCATAGCCAGCATTAATATTCTCAACAGATAAAATGTATTCATTCGCCATCATTTAAGGTATGCCTCAATTACACGTGGATCATTCCGAATTTCATCAGGCTTCCCTTCACAAATCTTACGACCCGAATCCATAAAAATCACTCTATCAAAATCATCCATTATAGCTTCTAAATTATGTTCAATAACCACGATCGTTTTACCTTCATTCTTAAGCTCTCGCAGTTTCTCAAGTACTATTTCGATCATAGAAGGAGACACACCAGCCAATGGTTCATCAAGCAACAGCAAATCTGCATCCGATGCAATACAACATGCCAATGTCAAAAGCTTCTGCTGACCATAGGAAAGCGTATCAGCCAAATCACCAGCCTTTTCCTGTAACCCAACCCGCTTAAGAATAGTCAGTGCCTTATCATAGTTTTCAGATTCTTGAGTACGAACCTTGCTCCAGCGAATCACCAAAGAGACAAGGTTCTCGCCTGACTGATTTCTAAACGATAACATCACGTTCTCTAGTACCGATACTTGACGGATTAGACGTAGTTTTTGAAAAGTACGTGCAATTCCCATATTGGCAATTCTATGTGCCGGAATACTGGTCAGTTTTTTCTTGTTCAGTTGTGCAGAACCACTATCTGCCTCAAGCATACCGCCTAATACGTTAAAAAACGTTGTTTTACCAGCACCATTTGGTCCTATCAGACCCACAACTTCTCCCTGCTCAAAATGGCACGAAAACTCATCCAACGCTTTGACGCCGCCAAAGTTCTTGCTCAACTTTTCTACTGTAAGCCACTTATTCATTTTCTTAATACATCCGCCTTACCAACTAATCCCTGAGGTCTCCAGAGCATGCAAACCACTAATGCACCACCATAAAAGATCTGCCGCATATTTGCAGCAATACTGTTTGGCATACCAACAAATCGTAATAGTTCAGGAAGCATAACCAAAACAACCGCTCCCAATACAGGTCCCCACAATCGTCCAGCCCCACCAATTATCATGATTGAAATAATGAATATTGATTCATCAACCGTGAAGCTACTCGGATCAATATAACTGATATATGTCGTATATAACGCCCCTGGTAATGCTGTCAGCATTGCTCCAAGCACAAAAACGCTAATTTTATATCCCGCCACATTCTTACCCAACGACAAAGCGAACGTCTCATCCTCACGAATTGCCTGCAAAACGCGTCCATAAGGTGAATGGGTAATCCTCCAGCAAATCAGCAAACAGACAACGCACATTATGACAGTTAATAGTAGAAAATCTGGATAGGATGAAATTTTCCATCCAAACAGATTTGGTTGTGGAATTCCAGGCAATCCCATCGGTCCTTTTGTAAACGATACCCAGTTATTCATTACACTAAAAGCAATGATTTGAAAAGCAAAGGCCGCAATGATAAAATAATCATCCTTGATCCTAAGCGAAGGAATCCCAACCACAGCACCGAATATTCCACAAATAATGATGGCACAAACCAGATTCACCAAAAATGGAGTGTGCAAGTTTAGGCTCATTAGTGCAACCGTATAAGCACCCACTCCATAGAAAGCCGCATGAGCAATCGACAGCATGCCGGTATATCCCGCCACTAAATTCAGCGACGAACTCAACATCACGTAGATGCCAATTAATATTAAAATATGTATTAAATAGTCCATACGGATTAAACCTTCTTCCCTAGAAAACCTTGTGGTCTAAACAACAGAAAAATTAAAAGAATTGCAAAAGCAATCGCATCTTGCCATTCTGAACCTAGGTAATAAGCTCCGTATTGCTGTGCAAAGGCCAATAACAACGCACCAAGTACAATACCAATGATGCTGTCCTTGCCGCCGATTATCATCGCTACTATACCCATCATAAAAGGACGCATACCCATAGTAGGTGTCATGTCAGTATCCAGTGCCATAAGAATGCCAGCCAAGCCAGCCAAGCCTGAACCAATTGCAAATGCCCACATAATCACACGATCACTGTCTATACCTACAACTCGAGCCAGATTAGCATCATTTGCTACTGTCCTCATAGCCTTGCCTAAACGTGTGTATTTCATAAATAACAACAAACCAACCACTACCACAATAGCAGTAACAATTGTAATAATTTGAATAGGAGTAATTCGTGCGCCAAGAAAATTAAGCCCTTCACGTACTGGACCAGTACGGATAGACTTCGTATCATCACCAAACACCAACGATATAACATTTTGCAGAACCGTATAAAGCCCTAACGACGCCAGAATAAAAACAATCGGCTTCGCCTCACGTTTCCGCAACGGCTTATAAACTGCCACTTCCATCAGGCACCCCAACCCTGCCGACAATAAAATAGCCAGCGGAATTGCAATCCCCATCGGCCAACCAAAGCACCTACTCAGCAAGAAACTAAAATACGCCCCCGCTGCAATGACAACTGCGTGAGCAAAGTGGAAGAATCTAACAAGGCAGATAACGGGATATACACTTAGTGATATCAGCGAAATAAGCAGTCCAACTAATATTCCATTTAGGAACAATTGTTCCATAACTATCCTTTAAGGTTTTGTGAAAATTTGGAAAGTACCATTCTTAACAGTCTTAACCGAAAGTTTTTTTACAACATCACCCTGCTTATCAAATGCCTGCTTGCCAGCAACACCATTATACTCATCCAGCGAATGTAGATACTGAAGCATCTGGTCAGGCTTCCCGTGCGAGGAGACAATGGCTTGCAATAAAATCGTAGTGCCATCATACGCATTGGCACAGAAAACATTCGGTTCGTAGCCAAATTTATCCATAAACTTTTGTGCGAAATCAGAAAACAAAGGATTATTATGATCGACAGTTTCCGCCACATATACCAATCCATCGGCAAATGAACCCGCAATTTCAATCAATGTCGGATTCTCAATCGGAGTCGCGCTGAACCATTTAGGTTTATAATTCAATTCTGCCGCTTGTTTTATCACCGTAGCCGCTTCTTTTGCCGGTGAACCCAAAACAACAGCATCAATATTTGCATTCTTCATCTTGAACACTTGCGTCCTGAAATCAGCTACCCCTAAATCAAGAAGCTCTGTTTGTAATACCTGTCCACCACGTGTTTCAAAGGCACTCACAAAGGCTTGTTCATAAGCAATACCTGCATCATTATTGAGCGCAATAAAGCCGACCTCTTTTATCTGAAACTTTTCACTAATAACGCGAGCCAATTCTATCATCTCCTGTGCACCGCTTGACCTATTTCTAAATATAAACTCCCCAGAATTCGAAATGTTTGGAGATGACGCAGTAGGAGTGAACAGAACCACCTTGGATTTATTCGCTAGAGGAGCGCATGCCAGAACCGTACTACTGTTGGGACCAATCAACACAGCAGGCACACCATCATTGTTGGCTAGCAAGTACTGAAACGCAGAAACACCTTTTTTGACATCCGACTGGCTGTCCTGCACCAAAAGAATGGCATCTTCGTTGCCATCAATAGCATTCCAATGTTCTAGGGCCAATTCGGCACCATCCTTCATCCAGTTCCCATACATAGCAATTGGTCCAGTTAGATCTATAACTGCACCAACAACAATACGACCCTGACCAACATGCCGCTTGCGTGTATTAACTAAATTTGTAACAAGCAACGAAACAAGAACAACTAACAACACGACAATAACAATAAATCTGTTTTTTTTCATTATTCAATCTCCTAAGTTAGAAACAACCCACAGAACAACGCAACAATGATGAAGGAGGTAATTCGCCAAATATCTCCTGAATCAAGTCATAGTTTACTCCTCGACTTTCAAGCCATTTCTGATCTTCATTACTCATCACATAATTTGGTGACCTCATTGTACCAATAGAAGGATTCTCCCATAAATCTTTTTTATATGAATAAATTCCTAGGACGGGGGATAGTTTATTGGCTGTAGCACATGAATTTGCATGCTCAATTATAAAAGGAATGATTTTCCGCCGATAATCACATCCCCATGCATCAGGAATATCAAGGAGTCCATAATTTATTGCATAATTGATATAGGGACAGCCACCCCCGCAAAAATATTTAATATCGCATTCTGAGCACTGTTGCTTATCATCTACAGAAACAAACGTACGGTCAATATCGCAAAGCGGTTTAAAGTCTTTGGATTCTTGCTGTATTCTCAAGCAAGGAGAAACATAGCTATTTGAATAAACCCGCTGATTAGAGTGAGATGCCTGACAAAACTTGTCTGATGGAGACAACAGGTTCATAAAGGCAGAGTTTATCAGGCTCATCCCCGTTTCTCCGGCAACATCAATTGCTCTTTTTACTGCGTCCGAAAATTCAGTAGCAGAAAAAGGATATTCAAATTTCCCAAGTTTGTATGGACTTATAGATTCAAAATGAAGATACTTAACACCCAAATCCGAGAAATATCGAACGGTCTCAGACAAATTCTTTATATTATCTTTTGTCACGGTCATACGAACTTTAAAGATAGCCCCTTCTCGAACAAGGAACCTAATATTGTCAATAACTCGTTCGCTCTGGGAAATAGATGAACGGTTTTGTGCGTTAATCTCTGGCGGTCCATCGCAACTAATCGAAACCATAATCCCCGAGTCTATTAGTTGTTTATACTCGCATTCAGGGAATGTTCCATTGCTAATAGTCAAGAGATATGCTGTCACATCAGGAATTTTCCTTAAAATATCTCGTGTTTCATAAATTGCATCTGTGTTTAGAAGTGGTTCTCCACCAAAAAACAGAAAACTGGCCTCATCCCCAGAACAAATCTCTTTCCCAACAATCTTTCTCACCTTCTCTGGGGAAATGTTCTCTTCCTCCCAATCTCCAGCCTTTACATAGCAATACTTGCAGTCAAGATTGCAATGATTTGTTACTGATAATGTTACTTGTTTCATTAATCACCTATATTTTTAATTTATTTGCGGGCATTTCCCACATGTCAGTATCCATAATAAAAAGACCGGCTCTCTCAGCTTCTTTTTTATAAAAAACAGCTAAGTGCCTGTACAATGCTCTTTCGCGAAAAAGCCCAACTTTTTCAGAAACTTTATAAGCCGCATAATACCATGAAGCCAATTGATTATCACTTGTGGAACCAAGTATAACTAGCCCCTCAATTTGGCTTAGTGCTAATTCCGCGAGGATGATCGACTTGTCCTCACACTTACCATGCAATACGGTCATAATCGTAAATGATATTAAATCAGGAATCTTAGCAAGATACTCAATTTCAATAGCATTTACATCCAACTCGTCGCATTTAACACCGTACAAGTTGATTAATTCTTTATATGATTTGCTAATATCTGTTTTATTATTCTCTGTGCGCAACCACTCAATAAACTTAAAGAGCCGCTTGTGGCTGTCTGGAGCATACTTTTTTGCCTTCTCAATATCTCCAAGTTGGATGTATACGGCTGCCAGTCGATATTGAATAGCGTGAAGAGTGTAGATATCTATCCCGTTGATATTTTCTAGTGCATCTTTCAATAATCGCTTTGCATACAGGAAATCACCTTTAAGACAATAGTACATCGCTTCTAGCAGAAAGAGTGCCGCATATCGTGGATTCTCTCGAGCAATCTTTCGGATTCTCTCATCTTTCATATGCTGTTCGATACGTTCCAGTACCAGCATGTATTTTGCTGGAATAATCAAGCTGTATTGTAACTGGGGAAGACTGTGGGAAAGAGTAATCAGATTATCCAAGGCACTTTCATCACTTCTTTGAACTCCTCTCTTTAAATCGTGATACTCTCCGAACCATTTGACTCCGAAGATTACAAAACCAACCGAAATAACAGTGATAAATATCCCAAAGATCCCAAGAAGTAATCCTGTATTATTTAAAATATTTCCAGTAACAGAAATATACGATGACATGCCATCTGCGCCTTCATGACCATATGAGTACATTTCTGAATTTGCACAACCAGAAGGAGTTAATAATAGAGGGGCATTTATCGCTATACAGTTAGTACAGAAACTTTCCGTCAAAGCTTCGACTTTATTGGATGCAATAATAGTTCTATTTGTAAATGTATTAAAAGGAACACGGCCACAGAACACACTGTTGGAGCTTGTGAAAAAAGCAAAGGTTGCATTAAGACATGGACTATTAGTCTTAAGTCCGTTCTCAATACTTATCTTTTTATTCTGGAGTTCTTTGCATGCATTTAACACATCGATTCGTCTTATGGCTTCCTTCTCCCAAATCCCAAATTTCCCCTCTAGATCCATATCCAGAATATGAGCAAAGAAGAAAAACGCAAACACTATAGCTATCCAAGCAAAAAACCTCTTAGTATACTTCGTCCAGACATCAGGTAATTTATACCTATACTCAGCCAGGTATTCCCATTTTTCCAACACCAAGCAAAGCATCCCTGTTCCCATCAGAGACCAAAATAATTCAAGTAATCCTTTGTCAGAAATAATTGCCATCCAGAACGATACGACCATTAATACAAACAAAGCGACCCAAACAGATACCCGAAACATGCACCTACATAAGCCTAAAGTTTTCTCTTTATTTTTGTTATCCATATTCACCTCATGAGATGCCAAACTTAAATGACAAGCTATCTGTTTAAAATAATAATTTCGGTTCAAACGACACCACGCCTTTGAATCAAAACTATTAGCTCCAAAATGTATATCTTTTTGACACATAATTAATAAGAGCCAAATCGATTCTACACAAACCGTCATTCATGTTACTAAACATAGCAAAACGTCGCCGGTTTCCAATCAGTCCATTATAGATTTTATCGATAGCATTATATAGTATGTTTGCCGTTTTGTACAATTTTTTTTTAGTTTTTATAAAAAAAGTTCAATTACTCTTTTCAAGCGATGCAGAACATAGTCGCTTTTCAAGCTACGGTTCGACACTGCAGATTAACACAGATTGTTTCCTTGCTGTATTTTTTTTGTTCCAAAAAAGAAGTACTGCAACAAGGTTGTCATTTCTTTATATTAGATTAATAGAGTATTATAATTATGATGTTATTGCTTTTTGTTGTATTATAAGTGATAATAAATTTACCAGATCTTGCATTTTTTCAAAAGGTGATGTTTTCTCAATATAGCGTTCGTTTTTGTACCAAAGTTCAATTATAATTTTGTGATATTCTGCTGTTTCTTTTTTCTTTTTTGTATTAATCTTTTGAGACTTTACCTTGAATGATAATTCAGCAATATAATGTGCTTGCCAAATAGCAAGTGTATTATCTGACTCCAATCTCAAGAGTTCTATAATCTTTTTAGCTAATTTGTTCTTTGTTTTTGTTGTGGTTGTTATATCTCCATTAGGAGCAAATAGATATAAGTGTTGGGAATTACTTTTTGTGCATTTGTATTTGTAGTTTTCCCCATTTATTGTTCTTTGAATTATACATTCCACTATTAGAGACATGTTTATTTTTTTTAGAAAATCTAATAAAAAGTTAAAATCAACTTTAAATACAAAGCCTTCACTTGCAATTTCTGTGAAATATTTATTATTCTGCATGTTACTACTCCAGCTAAAGTAGTCTGATATTTTTTCACTTTTTAGATTTGCTCGTGTGTTATTCTTAGTATATTCTATATCTTTAAATATATTGTTGACCTGCTTGCCGAATGAAATATAATTTCTGGCATAGTCATTACCATAAGGATCATTTTTGTCGAGACATTCAGAACGGGGGGGTGTTTTATGTTGTAACCATCCAGACAATTTAAAATCAGTGTCATTCTCATCTTCAAATTGTTCCTCTCTTGTTGAAGGAAGTTTGTAATCTCTATAACTTTCAGCTGTTTGTAATGATTTTAGAAGTGAATTTGCCGTTTTGTTTGATACAAGAGCAGAACTTATTGATATATGTTCGTATTTGTCGTTAAAATATATATTGTAATCTCCTGATAAGTTTAAAACTTTTTGATTTCCTTTAGTTGTTAAATCTAATACCTCATCATAATCTTTGTTATGAAAAGAATCTTTCCATTTTTTTCCGTGTTTATCAAAGTCAGACACCCAAAATCTTTTTTCAAGAGGTACAGTGTGGCTTAATTCTCCAATCCACGTGTTTTCCCAGAATAAGGCATAGGACTTGATCCAGTCATCCCAAGATCTTTCAAACCATGAATCTTTAACTTCTACCAAAGATTTTGTTTGTAAAAGTTTAAGTGCAGCACAGTGCATGGCGTGATACTCATAATATGTTTTTAAATTTTCTACTCTTGGTAATGTACCTTTATAATTATCTGTTAATGATCTGTCAGTCATGACATGATTATCAGATTGTACATTTCCTATATATCCCCATTGTTCTTTAATTATTATATCTGCAATTTTTGCAACTTCATCAGATCCAGTATTAAAAAGTCTCCCTAGATTTTCATACCAATACGGGAGTGTGTCAAGGTAGCTAAAGTTAAAATGAGTTGGAACATGTGTAATTCTTGAATAGTTTCTTTCTTTTTGAACGGTTGGGAGTTTACTTGTTAATTTTTCTTCAACTCTTTTTAGTTCATCTGTAGAGAACATGTTATTGTTATGTTTATGCAGATTTATACAAGTTTGTTTTATAAAATATAAGATTAAAGCATGTCCTAGTTTCTCGTTAAGTAATTCATTGTATATTTTTTCTTTTAAGTGGTAAAGTTGTTCAGGGGTTTCTGATGATAATTTTGCAATACAAATCCATAAATATAATTTAGATGATATCCAGAAATATTTATATTCACTGTGTTGAAATTGTTCACAATATGTTTTATCTTGTTTCTCTAGCAGTGCATCAAAAATATCAGATTCGTTTGCATGAGCCATTCTTTTTAAAGCATACATACTTCTCCATCTGACGTGTTTAACTGGATGTCCTAAAGAGAACCTTATTGTGTTTGTTAATGTTTCCAATGTATTCATTGGACTTGCTAGTCTATTTATATTCTGTGGTGTTACTCGGCTCAGTTTTGATATTACCCAAGATATAATTTTTTTATTTGTTTCTCTATCAATTTCATTTTTCATAAATGTAATAGTACTGTATAGAGATGTTGTATTTAAGTTGTTTAATTTATCAGATATAAAAGTAATTATTATAGGTAATAAGGTCGCATCATCAACTTCAAAAACTTCTGCAAATTCTTTTATTCTCTTATAATTGATATCATCATCAGTATAGAAACTGGAAGTCCAAATGTTAAAACTTGTTTTAAAATTTTCGTTCTTCCAACAAATGACAGATGCGTCATGTCTCCATTCTTTGAAACAGTCTTTTAGCGCATCTTTCAGACAGTAATATGAAAGGAGTTCTTGACTTGTATTTATCAGTGCATTTAAATGTTTGGTATGATTTTCTGGTGCACAGATTATCATTGTTTCTGATAGAAAAATGATTGCTTGTAAATCTAAAAGTTTAGTGTTATCGTCTTGTATTTCTATTAAAGCAGTATTTATATTGTCAGACGAGGTTGTATCTATTGACTTTGCTTTTTGTTTTAACAAATCTTTTTCTCTTGATTCTTGTTTAAGTTCTTCTTGTGTTTTCTTGTAATATGTATTCTTCTCTTTTTGATTTATTTCAGAGATAAAATCATTATATGTTTTGAAGTTATTTACTAAATCTGTGTTCAGAAATCTTCCGTTCTTAACTTTCTGATATATTCCATCAGTCACCATCTTTTTGTTGTAGGAGGAGCAACTTCTTTGAATATCATTTAATGTATTTGTAATAAATATATTTTTTTGTTGACTGTCTTGTTCGTTGTCATATCTCAAGATTAGCATTTGAATATATTCAATATATGTTTCATTGTATAAAGTATTTAATGATAATAAAGAACTACCCATATGATGATTTATAAAGCCTTTATCAAGGGTGATCTTTAATATATCAAGAATTGTTTCGGTTATGTCTATTAAATTTTTATGTGACCATCTACACATTATGGCAAATGCTGAAGCAGAATCTAGGTGTGCGATACATTGTATGCTTTCTGCGAATGGAAAGTCACCATATAAGTGTTGTTGATAGAATTCAATAATATGAGCAAGGTCAAATGCTAGTATAGGATCATCTTTGGGAATGCCTTGTTGTGATAGCTCTTTTAAGCATATTATTTTATCATATGCATCTGTATCTACATGTGATAAAGCTTTAATTGCGGCATTAAAGTAATATTTGCATTTAGACATCATATTCATATCTTTGAATAGATTTGCATGTTCCATATAAAGATCTGATTTTTCGGTAGCTGGAATTGTCAAGTCTTCTATTATATTGGTATTACATAAGAGGTTGCTTACATGACTATGTAGATATTTGTTTGAAGCCATTCTCTTTGCAACACCTTGTCTGAGAATTATTTCCGTCACAGTATCTTTGGTCTCGTTAAAGCTATCAATCATTTCTTCTAAAAGTTTGTCTTTGTTGTCAAGAAAGTATATTGAGTCAGATAAAATAGTTATGAGATGCTTCAGAACATTTTTAAAAGTATAACTTCTTGTCTTATCAATGGCAAGCCTATTTATCTTATGACATATTTCTATGAATGTAGCATCTTCATGTTTGTCAGATTTGTTAAATAAGGTATTAGCTCTATATTCATAAATAAGGAGAAATGCACAATAAAAACTATCAAACTCCTCTTTTCGTTTTTTTTGTGATTGGTTTAAATTTTTTGTTGTTAAATTTGGGGGATATAGATCTGAAAAACTTAATACTGTATTTAACAATATAGCTTTTAGTGTTTTTGTTCTTAATCCAATATCTATATATGTTTTTCGTATAATATCATCATTTGTATGATGTATGTTTTTTTCTGGTAATTCTAAATCAATGTATTCTAATATTGTCAGTATTGATTTATTATTAAATTTATTTGAGATAACAGAGATTTCACAAAAAGTTATTATGGCATTTAATAAATAATTCTCTGTAATCTTATCCTTTTCTAATAGTTTAATGATTTGAATTGAAACATTATTAAAGTTAAATAAATCTACGTCAAGGTATCTTGTTTTGTCAATTAGAAGTAATTGTGTGAGTAATGGTAGTTTTGTACATGAGACCCAATCTAATGTTTTATCATGGATGTCACTTTGTAAGATATTGTCAAATAGTATATTTGACGCATTGAAAATAACTTCAAGGGGTCTCCATTGCTTTAGCCATCTATATGCTTCATCAATACCTTGAATCCTGAGGATGGCCTCTGCTATATATGCTATATCTTGATCAGTGATTTGTTGAGAATCAAATATATTTGTTGTTTCATTCTTTGATAAAATAATATCCTGATATCCTTTAGCCATTCCAATATGATATGTTGCCTTTGAAACTAAGTTAGTTCTTGAATATGTTGCAGCTAATAAACAGTGGATATGCATTTTTTGATATGATTTAGTATGTAACTCTTCTAGTTTTTTTAATGAGCTTAGACCATCAATTGCAATAAATAAGTCGGTGTTTTGGAGGAGTAGGTTCTCAATATAATAGCTATTCTTTGATAATTCAGCAGTAATAAATATAAGCTTGAGAGTAGAAAGAATATCATTTGTTGAATTACAAGCTTTTAATGCCAATCTAGCCCGTTCTAGAGAAACTTCACGTATTATTATTGGTTCTTGAAAAGCTTCGATGTATTTCTCATTAATAACGACTTCTATGAGTTCCTTGTTTTTTCCTGAATTATACAAAGCTCCACCAAGATTTTTTGCTGCATATATGTTACTGTCAGCAACTTCCAAGAAAGAGTTTGCAATATTCTTATAGGTTGTATTACTTGAAGGATAAGTATCTCTGATATGGGTTTCAAAATCTTCATCTCTAAATGATAATGTTTCTGATTTCTCAGAGCAATTAACATATATCATAGGGCTAATATCTATTGATAAATCATGTATTTCATCTATGGATAGCGTTGTCGTTTTCTCTATAAAATCTATTGGTATGGGGCGAGGTAGGGAGATTATGTTGTTAAAAAACATTTTAATTTTTGTGGTACCTTCTGTTCCATATTGTTCTTTTGCTTGTTTTATTCTATCTTTAAATATATCTTTTAATGTTTTGCCATTTGGACCTAAGCTTTGAATGATATTTTTAAAAGATAAAGTGTTTGCATTCGCTAAAATATAAGACTGAACTCTTGGATTACCGTTGGTTAGTTTATGAAATTTTTCTATATCAGTATCAGATAGATTTTTGTAATAAAATCTTAAATTTTGTTTTGTTTCTTTGTATTCAAATGAAGATAGTTCAATCATAATACTATCTTGCGGAAGGGGAATTGATTCGACTCTACATTTTCTTGTGGTAACGACAAGTCTAAAGTTCTCAATATTAGCTTCTTTCACTAAATCTTCTATAAAACTTATATGATTTTTTTCTCTAGCTGCAATAATGCTGTTGTCTGCTGCATCAATAATTAATATAAGAAGAGCTTCTGGATTTTGTTGTTTTAATATAGATATAGCTTGTTTGATTCTATCTTTCAATTCTCGGATAAGAATATAGTTTTCTTTGTTGTTATCAAGTAGGAATGGTGTTTGTAGTTTTTTTGCAAGTTCATTGGATATTTGTAAGATGGCTTCTCTATGAAGATGTCTACAGTCTGAAGGATTAAGATATTCACCCGCACCATAACAGTCAAATAATATAACTTCTGAATTTTCTGATACTGTTTGCCCGATAAGTCTTGATATGGTTGATTTGCCGCTACCTGCATCTCCAGTAATGCATATGGGTAGTCCTGTGTTGTTTTTTACAATAGTTTGAATTATGCTCTTTAATTGTTTTCGTTCTATAATATTCTCAATTTGTGCAAATTTATTGTTTATAGGGAAAAGTCTGTCTAAATTGGTTCCAAGTTCCGCTAAAATATTATGCAGTTCAATCTTGTTTTCTTGTTGCTGAATAGCATCTGGAAGCATTTTTTTGCAAATCATTCTATATAAATGGTCGCTCTCATTTTGCCTGTAGATTCCTGATTGTTGTAAAGCCTCGGTAATCTTTATGGTGTGGTATAGACTCGAATTGGTGCCGCAATCATCAAAATTTATCAATCTAGTAAAGATTAAGAAATCGTTTAAGTTTAGTTTGGTTGCAGATTTTAATTTTTCTAATCTTATTTTATATTGGGGGTATTCTTTGTATATTGATGTTTTTCTGCCTTTTCTGGCAGCAAGGAGATTTTGAATATTTATTATAATCTTTTTTTGACTTGGGCTAATATTGCGGTTACTTATTAATTTTATAGAGACTTTTTTTAATATTTCATCTGTTTTGTATTCTGTCGCAAATGTTTGGTAGATTTCTGCCAATCTATGTATCATTGAACCATCGGTTGAGCCTTGTTTTTTACCTTTATAAAGTTCTGAAAATGTAATGTTCTGTGTAGTTCTTCTTGTACTATATTTAAGCTGAGAGATTACAATTTTTTTTGCTGTGTTAAAATTATGTCCTCCAAAATATTCTGTTATATCAACACCAAGCAGTTTAGCTCCAGATGGGTCAATTTTTTTTGCATCTTTAGGTGTTATACCTTCAACCACAATAGATTTTAGACCATCATCTTCAAAATTCAATAAGTTGAACGATTTTCTGATTGTCCAAAGAACATGAAAGTCATCCCCAGCATTAGACTCAGGTGCTTCGGATATTGTTTTGGTTGTCATATTTGTTGGCCTCATTTGTTAAACTTCGTTAGTTGTCAAAATGTAAAAGATGTACTTTATTGAGTATTAGTTCGCAATGGTTGAATTCGTTCCGTCATTTTGAGGAATATATCCTGTATGGAATGTAACTGCACCGTAGTGCCATTCTTTCCACTCAGACCAGTTCAAATGTTTAAGTGCATTAAGTATATGTTGGCTTTCTGAGCGAGGAGCAACAATACCGCCTTTCATTGTATCAAAAGAATTTCCTTCTAAGCAATGTTTCCATGAAAGCGGATGATTATTGAGATAGTATTTCAACTGACCCGCTAGAACAATGCACCATGCAGCAACAGGTGTCGCTATGTCTCTGTTCGTTCTGAAGTTCTTTCGAATGTCAGCAATGTAGTCTGAAGTAGGGGTAGGGTGACGAAACCACATATGTTCTCGATTGTCATTGTCAATATTGGAACACTCTTTTGTAGATTTCAGTTCCCATATGGTTATCTTGAGTTTTTCTGATATTGTAATAAGGTCAGGTTTTCTATGACCTGTAAAGCCTTGAATGTTTCTTGTTGGACTGTTTTGGCGCATTACAATGTTTCCGTGTTGTGTGAAATAGTTTGCGGTATAATTTTCTAATTTAGCAGCTTGACATGACATTGTATTCTCCTATTTAAAGTATGATTATTACTAAGGATTTTTGAAAAATAATATTTTTTGATATTAGTGATAATAATTTGATTAGTTTTTATGTCATCACTATATCAAAGGTCGTATGGGTTGTTCAACCTTATATTTAAATTCTGATAGGATTATTGCTTAGGTTTATAAGTGAAATTATGAATCCTATCGTTATTTTTCCTTTATGCGTCGCGGTCTTCTCGGAGATATATGCGTATGTCGGAAGATGGTATGTTGAAAAAATCAAGCAACATCTGTATGTTTTTAATTAAGCCGTTAGATGAAAGATTGACTTCAGCGTAAAAGTCATTTACTGGGGTTGCAACCCGCAACGCATTTTCATCATGAGAAAATAGGGGACTTCCTCTTTTACTTATGAATTCTTCCGCAGCTGGTAGTTTTTTGAAAAGAGAATTGTCTTTTTCTTTTAAGAATTCCAGGACAAGCATATAGAGATGTTTCCATGTTTTTAGACCTTTAAATGCTTTGTTTTGCAAAACAAAACCGTATGGACGTTTGTAGGTGAAGTTTTCTTCAAGGCTATGAGCAATTTCTTTATTCAGTTCGGCAATTATTCGTCCTTTGCTACCCTGAAAATCGGATAAAACGTACACTATTCCTTAAGCACTCCAAGATACCTCAAGAACAACTTGTCACGGGCTATTGATTCAGTTGACCACCTGTAGTTTATTGACTGAGTCTGTACAT